>CACFFD010000019.1 GCA_902565595.1 Actinomycetota bacterium | reverse complement strand
TTCCAGTAGTCATTGTTACTGGGACAACACGGCCAGAAGTGCAACCGTAACAGGTCATGAATACATCCATTTCAAGAACTATCAGTGTGTCAGCAGAAATTCGTTGAGCCTTTCCTTCGGAGTCCAAATAATAATGAGGGTCTCCAGTCGTACTCTTTTCATAATGGTTAAGTACAGGGTTCCAATACCAGCTTGAAGAGAACTCGTATGGGTATGTCATCAAAATTTGCGTAGCGGGAGTTGCATCTTCGGGCATTTCTCCAAAATTCCAGAAAGGTTCTATAGGTTCGTCGTAGTCGCCCCTATTGTCCAATGCACGTAAGGCGACGGTATCACCATAAAGATTATGGGGAGGATAACGGTCGTTTATTCGGAAGGTTCCTTCTGGCTCGAGGAAATAACGAACTGATGAGTTCCAAGCAATTTCAGCTACCCAGTCTTGTCCTCCTGAATTAACGAAGGTTGTTGCCCAAGGGTTCTGAAGAGCTATGTCAGTTGGCCGCATCGAGCGAATGGGCCCTAGATAATCAACATCTGATTCTTGAAAGAAAGCAAGATAGCGCGTTAATCCTTCTACCCATATTTCAAAAATAAGGTCAGCTCTTTCGATACCTGATTGTGGGCGGGCTTCTAGATGATTGTCCACCTTTACTCCTAGGATTCTTCGAGTCAAACTCTCTTCGGAGACAGCGGTTCCATTTAGAGGCGAGCGGATAATCCCGTCTCTCTCATCCTGCTCAAAATCGGATAAGACGGGTGTAGGTGTAGGAGCGGGACTAGAACTAGAAGTCTCGGAAGGTTCTGTTGGTATTGGGGTCGGAGCTGGTGGGTCCGTTGGGGTTGGTTCAGGAGCAACTGTTTCTACTTTTACCTCTTCAACAGGGTCACTGTTTTCGCTACAACCAGAAAAGACAAGAGATAGTGCGACAAGAAAAGAAGTAACCCAAAACAATTGGAACCTTTTTCTATTTGGAAGAGATTTGATGGAATTTGGCACTGCCTGATAGTAGGGGAAATTCTAGTCAATCTGAAGTCATCAAGGAGAAAATGTTCTTCCGAAAGTAATTATTAGGAGAAATGAAATAAGACAAGTGGGTTTGAGCTTCGGATTCAAAAAGTTTAGGCCAAAGCTCTCTTATTTGAATCCAATGGTTTCATCGATGTACTCATTAGTGAAAATATCCGAAGGCCTTATTCCATCAGTATCTATTCCAGCAGCAGCCATAAGGTCGATTACCTCTTGAACCCGATTCTGATCCATATCGCCGACTATCTGATTTTCGCCATTTCCTACAAGGCCCAAATCCCATTGCGTTTGTACTGAATAATCGGCAATTCCTTTGTCATATACCCAGAAACTATTGAAAGAACCTACTACATCGACAATTAGTGCGTTTGTGCTCTCAGGGTTAGTACTATAGCTCACTACGGAACGTTGGATTATCGGAATCAACGACTTTAAACAGGAGTCAAGAGAGGCCTTGTCGTCAGGTCGGATCGCTAACGTCTGAGAATAAACTGGGAACCCAGCATCATGGAGAAGTTGGTATTTAACATCCTTACCCCATTCTTCGTATGTATTTTTGTAATTATAAGGTTCAGCTGAGGCGAATCCCTGTTGAGCTATAGACCCCTCGTTTGCGATGAAATTAGCGGGAGAGCCATCATATGACGGGTCTATTTGGCTTGAAGCCCATATTCCTTGTGCAATAAATACTTCTGAAAATACCTCTGGTCCAAATACGCTAATTGTGACATTTTTTTCTCCTAAGTCTTCTAGGGATTGGATATCCGGGTAGGTCTTCGGGTCCCACATAATCATTTGAGGATTTTTCTCTAGCGGTGCAACGACGGACAGAAGAGGGGCGCTATCGAAGCGAGTAATTTGGCCTTCAGTGTTGGCATACCCCAACGTGATACTCGTATCCGTATACATGTGACTTGCAACAGGCGTCCATCCTATAGCTGGCCCTCCAGTTCGTACCTCAAGTCCAATGCCGGTGTCGGCTTCCCCATCGTGAAGAGTCCCTGAAACTGAACGATTCTCGTTATCAATCAGGTAAGTTCCATCTCCGAAAAGTTCATATGTTGCCCCGTACTCTGCCTCAGGAAACCAATCTGTTTGAATTATAATTGGGTCCGGACAGGAGTCTAAGCCTTGCGGCGCCGCATCATTGTCTCTCATTTCTATGGAACTTTCTCCGCAGGCGATTAGCCCATTAAGAGATAAAGGAACCATTGTGATCAACAATAGTCTTAGAAATGTTTGCTTGTTCATAGTGGAAATTCTGAATTCTGGAGTTTCGACTAGTATCTCTCCTTCAGCTCCAAGGCACCAAACTAAATAAAAGGTGTAAAGAAAACGTAAAGTACTGGAATTACCCAGCTGCCTACTAAATCAAATCAGCCCTATCTGACCATTTGCCGATTGCTTTGTTCTGGATCCAGGTAAACAGAAGAAAGACAGCAACACCAAGTGCGGAGGAAAGAATCACAGCAGCAAGCAGTTCTTCTCCCTGAAGTTCGCTTGAAAATCGCTTAATGAGTTGTCCGAGGCCTACTTCACCTTTGCCAAAGAAAAAGTCGCCAACAATGGCGCCAATTACAGAAAGCCCAGCAGAGATTCGTAAACCTGCGAAGATAGCAGGAAGTGCTGCAGGGATCATAAGTTTTCTTAGTTTCGTAAAACGGCTGGCGCTGTGAAGAGTGAACAGCGCGTGCATGTCTTTTTCAGCTGACTGCAAACCAAAAAGAGTATTGACGATAATGGGAAAGAGGGATATTAGAATGCACACCACAACTCTTGATGTTTGTCCAGACCCCCACCAAAACATGATTAGGGGCACAACGGCTAAAATCGGTATCGCTTGTAAAGTGACCAGATACGGGAACAGTGCCTTTTCTA
This sequence comes from Actinomycetota bacterium, assembly GCA_902565595.1. Classification (GTDB taxonomy): domain Bacteria; phylum Actinomycetota; class Acidimicrobiia; order Acidimicrobiales; family UBA8592; genus UBA8592. Next base: position 25,423 of record CACFFD010000019.1, on the reverse strand, counting down.
CTGCGACTGCTTGACTCATTATCACGGCAAGTAGAAAACCGATCAAGATCGCAAAAAATAAACCAATACCCGCAACTTTTGTTGAAGACCATAAAGACTCGAGCATTCCAGCCAAACCATCTCGTCCGCCCCAATCTAGGAATCCGTTGGTAAGTACTTTGTGGGGAGGCTGAAGTAAGAACCTTCTGCTCTCGTCAAGAATACCGTATGAGATTAAGTACCAACCTGCAATAACTAAGGAACCGAATACGAAAGGAGGAAAGAAACTCGCACAAAACAATCTGAAACGAGAAGGAGTCTTCGATGACCTATGACAGTCTCCCTCAGCACTGCGATATAGCTGGCTTATCTCTTTAGTCATGGCGGACTCCACGAAGAGCGTTTGAGACCTCTCGGCAAATCTTAGTAAAGCTCGGATCGAATCTTTGATTAGGAACCCGTGGGTACTCAAATGGGACATCAAATGCCGCAACTATTGTCCCAGGCCGTTCGGACATTACATAGACTTTCGTTGAAAGAAAAACCGCTTCGGAAATAGAGTGAGTGATGAAGAGGCTGGCGAAACCTTCCTTCTGAAATAGGATTTGGGTTTCGTCGTTGAGCTTTTCGCGCGTGATCTCATCAAGCGAGCCGAAAGGTTCATCAAATAAGAACATTTCTGGATGTAAAGTAAGAGTTCTCGCAAGGGAAGTTCGCATCTTCATTCCTCCTGAGAGGGTTTTTGGAAAGTGGTTCTCGAATCCGCTTAATCCCACAAGATTTATCGCTTCCTGTGCTCTCTCTTGTCTTTCTTCCTTAGGGATCTGATGAAGTTCGCAAAGAAGTTCAACATTTCTCTTCACTGTTCTCCAAGGCAGGAGAGTGGGGTCTTGAAAAATATACCCCAAACTTATATCAGCTACTTCTACCGAACCAGACGAAGGTTTGAGCAAGCCCGAGGCGATATTAAGCAAAGTAGATTTTCCACACCCAGAAGGTCCGACCACAGAAACGAATTCGCTTGGAGCAACAGAGAACGAAACATCGCGTAAAGCATCAGTTCCATCTGGGAATGTCATCCCAACTCCATCAAATGTCAGGCTCAAGGAAGAGATATCTGGCATCGTGAGTGCCTCCTTGGGATTTATGGCCTGTGATACTTTACATGCATAGGCGGGTAGTACCATCATTAACTTAACAAATGGGGAAAACCGTAAACAAATGCGAAAAGGTAAATAACTCTATGGGACGTTTCGAAGATAAAGTTGTTTTTCTTACTGGTGCTGCAACAGGTATCGGGGAGGCAACAGCAAAAAGGATGGCAAGTGAAGGTGCTTCGCTTTATATCGTTGATGTAGTCAAGGATGAGTTAGAAGAAACAGCTCGGGAATGCAGCGACTTCGGGGTCGATGTTGTATCGCGTGTATGCGATATCTCAGAGGAATCTGAAGTTTTACGCGCTGTTGAGGAGATGTTAAATCACTTTAGAAAAGTAGATGTCGCTGTAAATGTCGCAGGTATTCAGCTGTGGCACCATACGTCTAACCATCCAACAAGTGACTTTGAGAGAACATTAGCTGTGAACCTTACGGGCACGTTTGTTGTTTGCCGAGAACTGATCCCAAGCCTTCTTGAGACAAAAGGTTCGATTGTAAATGTCTCATCGACAACGGCCCTGGCAGGTATCCCTTATTCCGTAGCGTATGCGTCATCAAAAGCTGGAGTCCTTGCACTCACAAAGTCATTAGCAGTTGAATACGCGAAGCAAGGCTTACAAGTTAATTGCGTCAATCCTGGAGGTATTAAAACAGCGATGACGAAAATGCCGCCTATCGATGACATGGATATGGATTTGCTGCTTCGTCAAAACCCACTTACGCCTTTCGCCGAGCCAGAAGCGGTTGCTGGCCTTATAGCCTTTCTCGCTTCAGATGAAGGCCGTCACATTAACGGTGAGCATGTGAGAATCGACGGTGCTGCCTTAGCCTAATGGTGGCCTATGAAGATTTTAAACTAAGTTTCCATGATCGTTCCTCTACAAATATCTCAGATCGCTGACTTTCTGGAGTTAAGTGCTCCAGATAAGAAGAACCACGTAGCAATAGTTGGTGGGGGAGGGAAGACGACTATCCTCCATGCGCTTGGGGAACAGCTCCACGGGAGGACAATCTTGACCTGCACAACGAAGATGGGTTTTGACCAAAACAAGTTTCTACCCATCTACCTCAAACCAGATGACGAAACCATTGGGAATATTTCAATTGGTAACCCCGTCATAGTATGGGAGGAAATACAAGGTCAGAAAGCCATAGGCGTAGATCCATCTATGTGTGATCGGTGGTTTACTATCGTGGATAATGTCGTTGTCGAAGCTGATGGATCTCGTAGACTTCCTTTTAAAGCCCCCGCGGAGTTTGAGCCTGTTATTCCATCTTCCACCACTTTAGTTATTTCCACTATCGGTGCAGACTCGCTCGATCAAGTCATTAGTGATTGCTGTCACCGACCCAATCTGGTCGCGGATTTGGCAGAATGCATGCCCCATGACCGACTGACGGCTGAAAGAGCATCAAGAGTGATCCTCCATTCAGAAGGACAGAAAAAAGCTAAGCCACCTAATGCCAATTTTTGTGTTGCTATCACAAAAGTTAATAACGGGAATCAGCATAAGGTTGAAGTTCTTTCAAACCTCATTCGCTCTTTAGATCAAAATGCTAAGGTGATGGCGATTGCCTTTGAGTCAGCTGATTAGGTTGTTTGAAGTGGAGAGTGAGCTAAACGGCCAGTTATCGCAAGACATCTGGAATGCTTCGTTTCAGAAATGCTCCATGCCCTGCATTTCCGACGAATTCTCTGTCCTTTACGACGTATCTCCCTCGACTTAAGACGCTAACGGCTTGACCAGTAACAGCGACACCTTCCCATGCGGAATGGTCAACAGCCATATGATGTGTTTCCACCCCTAGTACGTGCTCTTTTTTAGGGTCGTAAATTACGACATCAGCATCTGCACCAGGCGCTAATACACCTTTCTTGCCCTGAAGGCCAAAAAGGCGAGCAGGCGTAGTGGAGCATATCTCTACCCAGCGGTGCAGGCTAATTTCCCCTTGGAGAACCCCTTGGAACAGAAGATCCATTCTATGCTCAATGACGCCGAGTCCATTTGGAGCCTGTCGAAAGTCGTCGACCCCCAGCATCTTCTCAGCATCACAAAATGGGCAGTGATCTGTAGCAACAACGGACAGGTTGTCAGTTCTTAAACCTTTCCACAAGCTATCTTGATGCCCATCGGCTACTTTTCGAAGGGGAGGTGAGCATATGTGACGAACACCGTCCACCCCAGACTGATCAAGGTGCTCTTCAAGGCTGAGATACAGGTATTGAGGGCAAGTCTCAGCAAAAACGTTTCTTCCATTGTTACGAGCTCTTGCAACTTCGGCAAGGGCATTAGAAGAAGAAAGATGGACAATGTAGAGCGGGGATCCAGCGACTGAAGCAAGCTGTATCGCTCTGTGGGCGGCCTCTCCTTCTAGCTCTGGTGGCCTCGTACGACCATGCCAGATAGAGCCGGTTGCTCCTCGTTTGAAAGCTTGATCACGAAGGACATCGATTGCTATCCCATTTTCAGCGTGCATCATAATCATCGCACCAGTATCGGCTGCTAATTGCATTACCTGCAGGATTTGGCCATCGTCTGAATACCAAGAGTCAGGGTAAGCCATAAACAATTTGTAACTGCTAATTCCTTCATCGAGCAGATTCGATAGATCGATAAGCGATTGTTCGTTGACGTCACCTATAGAGAGGTGAAACCCGTAATCTATAGCGCACTGGCTATATGCTTCTTCGAGCCGGCTCTCAATAGCATCGGGTATAGCTGTTCCTTTTATTTGCCCAGCAAAATCAATGACGGTGGTAGTACCTCCCCAAGCAGCCGCAGATGTCCCAGTAGTAAAGGTGTCACTTGACGTAGCTTCAGGTGTCATAGGAAGTTGCAAGTGCACGTGAGCGTCGACCCCACCAGGTATGACGTACATTCCGGAAGCATCAATAACCTCGGTATCTCCGTTAAGTGCTGATAGCGCTACATCGCTCTGAGGTGAAACAATTGCAGTAATTTTTTCATCTTCAATTATCACATCAGCTTCACCCATATGGTTCGCATTTATAATTGTCCCACCGGTGATTAACTTGACTTTCATTGTGCACCTCCTAATCCCATAATCGTTTCGACCGTTCTGCAAGCTCCCGATGCGCTGCATCGATATTTACTCCAAGTAATTCACCATCTTTAACTCGTTGCTCTCCGGCGACGAAGACATGTTTTGCTCGCCTGTCAGGGCCTAGAATAAGGCCAGTGATTGGGTCGGTAATCCCTCCAAGGTCATTTCCTGGCCATACAACGAGATCCGCAGGATTGCCAACATCTATTCCTCCAAGGCTTTCCTTTCCTAGACACTTGGCTCCCCCCATAGTTCCCATGTCGAGAACGTCTTTGGGCATTAAGGCATCGGCTCGTTCTTCTCGTATTCGAGCTGTATACAGTGCTTGACGCATCTCTCCAAATAGTCCGCCTACTTCATTGCTGGCAGCTCCGTCAACCCCTAATCCAACAGGGACGTTATTTTCACGGAAATCAACTACCGGACATAAACCAGCAGCAATACGAGCATTGGATGAAGGGCAATGGGCGATTCCGGTTCCTGCCTCGCCAAGTAATGAAATTTCATCAGCTGTTAAATGGATCCCATGTGCCAGCCAGACATCACTCCCAGCCCAACCCCAGTCAACTAATTGCATTACAGGTCGTTTTCCGAACCTCTCCAAGCAGTGTTCCTGTTCATCGATTGTCTCACATAGGTGTGTATGCATGCGAAGCCCGTGTTTTCTAGCAAGTTCTGCTGATTCGACCATTAGTTCAGTTGAAACTGAAAATGGGCTACAAGGGGCAACAACAACATGGACCATGTCTCCGTCGTGGTGATCGGCTATCACCCTCTCTGTCGAAGACAGAATGTCATCGCGATCTTCCACGAGATTGTCGGGGGGAAGTCCTCCCGCTGATTGTCCTAAGTCCATTGATCCTCGGCTGAGAAAAAGCCGGATGCCAACTTCTTTTGCTGCTTCAACGATGACGTCAAAAACAGCATCGTCATTATTGGGAACGATGTAATGATGATCTGACGCTGTCGTGCATCCGGTTAATGCAAGTTCACTTAAGCCCACTAGAGCGGCGGCATGAACATCTTCTACACTCATACGGCCCCAAATTGGATAAAGGGTTGTGAGCCATTGGAACAGGTCACAGCCGGTAGCAAGACCCCGTGTCATCCACTGGTAGAGGTGATGGTGGGTATTGATTAAACCGGAAGTGATTATGTCTCCGTCGATATTTATGACAACATCGTCAGGCAAAGGAGATATGTTCCCGATCTCTGTGATATTGCCACCCTCAAAAGCAATATCTCCTGGAAACCGGGCTCCCTTAAGAAGTGTTCGTGCCATACATCAAAACTAGCGTAAAGGTGGCCTTTTCTCTGGTTATGTCCCGCTACCAGCACAATGATTTGGATGGTTGATTTTCTGGTGGGTGAGTCATGTCACGAAATTACACGGAAAATATATTTAAGAATGAAGATAATGGGATTTCTTGTTATCCACTGGCTGCATGCGCTTTTAAATCGTCAAGACGCGCCCATTCAAGTGTCGCTATGTGCGTCGATTCCAATATTACCTGCGGTGCTTTACCTTCAAGAAGGGCTTCTTGCCATCGTGGAGCGCAAAGACACCATTGATCACCAGGTTTTAGACCTTCAAATCCGTATTCCGGCATGGGTGTGGACAGGTCATTACCTGCCTCTTTAGAGAACGTTAGAAATTCTTCGGTCATGATCGCACACACTGTATGTACGCCCATATCTCCGGACCCTGTATCGCAGCATCCGTTTCTGTAGTAGCCCGTGAGGGGATCAAGGCTGCAGTCGACCAGATCTGTTCCCAATACGTTTTTCGCCATGTTTCTATCGTATATCTGTTGGGATTGTAGGGAAAATCTTCAAGCTAAGGCGCCTGTGTTTGAAAGCAACTCATCGTTTTGGATTTCGCACCAGTCGAGAAATTCCTTACGGAAGTTGCAAGACCGGTAGGTTGCTTTCTCAGGAGTTTGGTTCTGGCTTCCTCTATATAGGGCCCAAAGTGCCGCCTGTCCTGACATTGTGGTTGATCCAGTGTGGGTATTCATTTTGTCTCCATTCTTGAACTTGGTTGTTCAATGGAGAGACGGCTTCATAGCTGTTTTCTTACACCCATGGCTCCGAGAATTACAACTTTAATATGGCCAAGATCTAAATCCTTATGAAGCATGGACTCTGCACCGAATAGGTACATTGAGAATGTATCAACTAATCAAATGAGAACATTCGATGACTACTGCGTTATTCTGGTTCAGAAAAGATCTTCGCCTAAAAGACAATCCCGCGTGGGCAGCGGCATGTGAAGCACACAAAGTCCTTCCTGTGTTTGTTCTAGAGCCTGAACTTATTGCAAGTGCTGGGCGATACCGAAGGGGTCGATTTTTTCAAAATCTTTCAGCTCTTATTGCAGAAGTTAAGTCGATCGGTGGCAGGTTACGCATCATTCAAGGGCCAGCGCAAGACATTCTTCCCCAGTACATACAGGAGAATAACGTTGACTGCATGTATTTTAATGCTGACACGTCACCCTTCAGCAGGAAGCGAGACGAGCGATTAGCCGAAAATATAACGCTTCCTACTCATACCTTTTGGGGAGGACTGGTGCATCCACCGGGAACTGTATTGACCCAGAAGGGGGAAATTTCTAAAGTCTTTACACCGTTTTACAAGAAGTGGGTCACACTCCCTGCTCCAGTATCACTTCCGTATCCCTTGCCGGGTTTTGTCGATAATCCAGAAAGCGACCTAGAAGTAGCTCGAGATCTAATTCCAAGAACTTCTCAAGAAGGCTATGAGGGTGCTTCAGCGAGGTTTGAACAATTTCTCGAAATAGTTGATGATTACCAAGAGTCTAGAAATTTTCCATCTGTGGATGGAACGTCGTTTCTCTCCTCTGATCTTCATTTCGGCACTATAGGTCCAAGAGAGATTCTCAATGGATTGTCTTCTAATCGGGAAGGGCATAGGCAATTTATTCGCCAGCTCGCTTGGCGTGACTGGTATGCCCACCTTCTTCATGTAAATCAGGAAGTTCCTCACAAGCCGGTTAATAAATCGTATGAAAATATTCGGTGGAGAGACGACCCGGAAGGGTTTGAGAGGTGGAAGGAAGGGGTAACGGGGTATCCCATCGTTGATGCAGGAATGAGGCAGCTGTCTGCTACAGGGTGGATGCATAACAGGGTTCGGATGATCACTGCCTCATTTCTTGTCAAGAACCTACTTATAGATTGGAGAAAAGGGGAGAGGTACTTCCGGAGGCTACTCATTGATGGCGATGTTGCTCAAAATTGCGGTAATTGGCAATGGGTAGCTGGGACAGGTTTTGATGCTGCTCCATACTTCCGAGTTTTTAATCCGGTACTTCAGTCTAAGAAGTTCGATCCTGAAGGAAACTACATACGACGTTGGATTCCTGAGCTTGAAGCTATCTCAAGTTCTGCCATCCATTCACCTTGGGAATGCGATGAAACTACGTTGAGAAAGCACAATGTGGTCTTAGGTGATAATTACCCTTTCCCTATTGTTGACCATGCAGAAGCTAGGGAGAGGGCATTAGCTGCATATAAAGCCTCAAGAGAATGACTTGCTTATTTGAAGATCTCTACAGCTTCCATCGGGTCTTGTAAATCGCCGAAATACCCAAGCGCATAAGATCCTCTGCTGTATCCGATAAGTTTTGCCAGATCTGGATCAATTGATGCGGCTATCTCCGGAGGACACGCTAAATACTGATTTTCTTCTTGCCGAAGGAAACTGGCAGAGTAATCCACGTTCACTCCGGTTCGACTGGTATCTGTCACGTTCCTTCCTCCACCGTGATAAAGACTGCCGGTGTATAACAGAACAGACCCGCGTGACATTATTGCTGGGATAGTCTCATCAAAGTCAGGTTGAAGTTTATCTTCCCATAGGTGGCTACCAGGTATAACTCTCGTGGCTCCATTGTCTTCCGTAAAATCTGTTAGAGCCCACATTGTTGAAACTTCAACTTCCCACTCTGGAGGGAAAGGAAAGAAATCCCATGCCCACTGATCACGATGAATTGATTGTGGGTCTGCCTTTGGGCCTATGTCAATGATTTGAGTCAGATGAATCTGCATACTAGATGCCGTTTGGCAGATCACATTCTTTGCAGCACCAACGACAGTAGGGTGGGATGCCAGCTGGTGGAATGAATGCGACCTTGATATCAGAGAACCGGTCCTTTTTGTTTTTGTACCGGTAAAGTTGTCTAGTCCGAAGGGTGTCGCATGGATAAAAGGTTCCAACTCTGACCCTACTTGATCCATGAGCTCATGGGGGGCTAACTGATCAATCACGGCGCATCCAGCATCTCTTAACGCTTGTGCTACATCCTCGCTAGAGGCTTCTCTTCCGAACCGTGGAAGCTCCATTTCGAATTCACCCCTAGGCGTGGATGGGGGGAAGGCGGGTGCCCCATCCTACTTCTGCTTCTAGTTGAGAGCTGATACTTAAGAGAAGATCTTCTCTTCCATATGCTGCTACCAGCTGAACTCCGACTGGAAGCCCTTCAGAGGTATTATTTATCGGTAATGAAATAGCAGGCTGGCCAGAAACATTGAAGAACGATGTGAAAGCAGCGTAAGGTATCGACCGCATCGAGTTACGCATTGGATCCTCAGGTGTGGAAGTTAAATCCCCGATTTTGGGAGGTGGTTGAAGAGTCGTGGGGGTAAGTAGTAGGTCCCATCCATCTTCCCACCATTTCGCTGCACCTCTTCGTGTTTCAGCCATAGCTGCCTGTGCTTGCAGGACTTCTAACCCAGTTGTTTTCGCTCCGTATTCAGCCATCGCCCATGTGGCTAATTCGACGTCGTCTCTGGTTATTTCACGTCCCAACAACTGCTCCAAAGAGCGGAGGGTAAGATTTGCACCAGCCATCCAAACGGCACTAAAGCGAGCCCCGATCGACTGGTCGTCAAGTGTATTCGGATGGGACTCTTCAACTGTGTGCCCAAGTTTCTCTAAGATTTTGGCTGTATCGAGTGCTGACTGTCGACATTCCGGGTCGATCTCTAGCTCTTCTCTAGGTGACTCAGCCCAAATACCAATTCTAAGTTTCCCTGGATCCCTTCGTATAGCTTCAACGTATGGCAGGCCTATGGTAGGTGCTACCACGCCATCGCCGAGTGTCGGTATAGCAGAAGCATCTAGAATCGCTGCAGAATCCCTGACGGAACGCGAAACGACATGCTGGATTGAAAGGCCCCATTCGTCTTGAAAAGGTCCCATCGGCACTCTTCCTCGACTTGGTTTTAAACCCACAAGCCCGCACATGGCTGCGGGGATACGTATGGAACCACCGCCATCGCTAGCATTTGCTGAAGGCACCATGCCAGCAGCTACCGCTGCTGCCGCACCGCCACTTGAACCACCGGTTCCGTAATCTGTATTCCACGGATTACGGCACGGCCCATATGATTCTGGCTCTGTCGTCCCGACCAGTCCAAATTCCGGAGTGTTTGTTCTTCCGACAACGATAAATCCGGCTTCACGGTATCTCCTAGCCAGATCTGATTCGATAGGCGAGATGTAATTAATTTCCTTAAGCGCCTTGTTGCCTAGATGCATTGGTTCGTTAGCACTCGAAGTGCGAAGATCCTTTAAGAGGAAAGGAACTCCCCGAAATGGGCCATCTGGGATTTCTCCCGCAGCATCATCTAAAGCTCTCTCAAACCTTCTTGTGACAACAGCGTTCAATTCACCATCAAGAGCTTCAATTCTATCGATCGAAGCTTGAACAGCTTCAGCAGGAGATATCTCACCTTCACGTATTTTTGAAGCTAATCCAATAGTATCTAACTTACTTAACTCATGATCATTAGTTCCCATGTCAGGGAACTTAGCCGAAGCCATGATTTTGCGCTAAGTAGCTTTCAGGATTCTTTATGGATTCCAATCAGTGAACGTATCGATCATAAGTTCCACGTCAGGCCCTAATGGGTAAAGAATAGGAGTAGTGCATCCAGCATCAATGTACTCTTTGACCTTTTCCTTTGCTTCCTGCGGAGTCCCAGAAGCGGTGCATCTTTGGACGACATCATCAGGTACAAGCTTTGATGCAGCGACAACTTCTTCATGAGTCGCAGGCCACGTTAACACCTGATGAATCTCATTAAGTAAATCATCAGATACGCCGCTCGCTGCCATAATATGCGGCTGTTGCCCTAGGTACTGGGTTAGAAGTAATCGCGCTCCATCTAAAGCGGCTTGCCGGTCCTCATCCACAGAGCAGACGATTAATTGAGGGCGGTCAATATCCTCAAGGGTTCGCCCAACAGATTCCGCACCGATTTGCAGAGCCTCCATAGCGCGAAGATTATACGCAGGTTCGACCATATAGTTCAGGACAACGCCATCAGCGATTTTCCCGGTCAATTCCATCATCTTCATTCCTGTAGCTCCTATATAGATAGGAACGTCTTTTCTTCGCCGCTCCTGATGGACATAATCAAGTTCCACTCCATCCAAATGGACAAAATCACCTTCATATGTGACGGGCCCATCACATTGTAAGAGTGCACGAACAGACTCCACTACTTCTCTCATGACTCGCAAGGGTCGCTTCCGCTCAATCCCTACTTTTGCAGCAAGGGGATCCCACCAAGCCCCGATACCTAGAATAATTCGACCCGGCGCTAGATCATCAAGAGTTGAGAAGGTTGATGCTATCCGAGCCGGATTCCTAGTCCAGCAGTCTATAACTCCACTTCCTATTTTGATGCTCTCGGTGCTAGCAGCAAAAGCTGCCATAGGGACACAACATTCTCGCACGAGTCTAGAGTCAGCTTGCCATACTGCATCGAAGTTATGATCTTCCGCGTATTTCGCGAATCTCATAGCATCCTGAATTGAGTGTGCATCTTGAAGGTATATGGCTACTGGTTGTGTCATGGTAAATTATCAATCTTCTTAAATAATCTGGTCGCAGCTTCTCTTGCTTTCGATCGAACTTCATCAGCGTCAACTGTCATCACAATTCCATCTTTCATTACTTCTTCCCCTGAGATAACAATATCTCTTGGCTTAACTCCTAGGGAGAATGCTAGATGCCAAGGATCTATCTCGGGATATGACCATGTCACTACGTCCTGTTGGCTTTCCGGAAAAAGTTTTGCATTTACCTCCAGCATTTCCCAAACAGTCTCAGGGGACTCGGTTATATCTTCCTCTCGTAGCCGAACATAACCAATGCGGAACTCGTCAAACATATCAGCACCTATCCCATCAGTCCCTAAACCAACCGGGTTTTTAAAACGTTTAGGCGCAGCATACCCCACCGAATTGTTCATATTTGACCGAGGATTGTGAATAATGGTTCCCTGAATCTCGTGGTCATCCTCTAGGAAGACTCCATGAGCGAGGATCCAATTGTCATGGGAGAGACTATGGAGTCGATCAGAAGCAGCTACGTCTATTTCTCCTTCAGCAACATGAGTATGCACCCCTACGTTAAACTCCTCGGCTAATGAAGCTGCATTTTCGATGGTCTCGTCTGAACAGGTAAATGCCGCATGAAGACCTACCATTCCTCTCCCTCCCTCGCTAAGAAAGCGACGATTCTCTTCGAGGCCTTTCCTTGCCCCCTCAGTCATGGAGACCGGAGGATAATTTGATGAGGGATGCCGGTCAGTTACGCCATAACAAGTGTTGACCCGCACTCCGACTTCGGCACAAGCATCAGCAATGACAGAAAGAGAACCTTCAATTGCATTGGGTGACTCGTGATGGTCGATGATACAAGTAGTCCCAGTTTCAAGTGCCTCTAAAGCACCAAGTTTCGCCGACCAGAAAATTGTATCTAAGTCGAGAGCCTGATCTAGTTTCCACCATACTGATTCAAGAACATTCAAGAATGAAAGAGGAGGATCTGTCGGGCCAGGCATTCCTCTAGCAAGAGAGGAGTAAAGATGGTGGTGAGCACAAACCATGCCATGGGTCTGGTTTATGGCTAAATCCACGCATCAGACCTTTCACGATTCGCTATGTTCTGAATAGGGAGTTCTGTCCGCCATTGTCCGTCGTAGGAGAAGAATGCCGCAGCGACTGCTCCCGCCGTAGGTACTAGCCCTATTTCACCCACTCCTTTAATCCCATATGGCGAATTAGGTTCAGGTGACTCCACAAGAATAACATCGACAGGTGGCATGTCTTTAGGGCGTATGACACCAAGACTCTTCAAGGTAGCATTTTTCGGCCGCCCCATCTCGTCACAAGGGAAGCCCTCAGAGAGCGCGTACCCTAATCCCATATGAACCGCACCTTCGATCTGGCCTTCGCACAGCATGGGGTTTACGGCCTTTCCTACATCGTGAGCCGCAATAACCTTCTCAATATCCCCTGATTCAGGGTCTAATATGACTACTTGAGCGGCATATCCAAATGTTGAATGAATAATAGGATTTTCCACATTTTCGGATAGGGCATTTGTCCAATCCACTCGGTATTCACCTTCGTAATCAATACCAATTTCGCGTCCACCTTCGATAGCCTTCTGACACGCGTCACGAACTGCTCCAGCCCCCATCAGCGTCCCTCTACTACCAGTTGTTTGTCCAGCACCCAGCTCTCGAGTGGTATCAACTATCACATCAATAGATGAAGCAGAGACTCCAAGTTCCTCTATAGCAACTTGTGCAGCAACAGTATGCACGCCTTGCCCCATTTCAGTCCAACAGTGCCGAACTTGGACTCTTCCATCTTCGCAGAAACGGATTACAGCTTTAGCGACCTCTTTAAATCCATTTCCTAATCCTGAATTCTTCAAACCGAGCCCGATCCCTACGGCTTTCCCATTAGAGGTGGCTGTATCGTAGGCGTCCTTTACCGCGTTTAGGCAAGCTCTGGCCCCTAAGGACCCTTCGTCCATAATTTGTCCCGGACCCCACACTGAGCCAGAAGTGATTACGTTCCGATTTCTTATTTCCCATCCTGAGATACCGACAAGCTCAGCAAGCCTATCCATTACCCCTTCCATAGCAAACTGAGCTTGATTCGCACCAAACCCCCTAAAGGCTCCGCAAACAGAATTATTTGTTCTAGCAGCAATTGCTTCGACTTCGATGTTGGGGACTACATACGGACCGCTTGCATGGCCTGCAGCGCGCTCGAGGACCTTCATGCCTACTGATGCATAAGGACCTGAATCGCCAACCATATGGACGGAAAGGGCCTGTAATTCTCCGTCCTTGTTGCATCCTGCTTTGTAGTGCAGCTTTATTGGGTGCCGCTTGCTATGAATCAACAGTGACTCTTCGCGAGATAGGGTTGTCTTAACAGGTTTTTTCAATAGCCATGCAGCAAGGGCTGTCTGCGCCTGATTAGACATATCTTCTTTCCCACCGAATGCGCCTCCGTTTGAAACGAGTTCTACGGTAACTTCTGAGGGGTCTGTCCCCAGTACACGTGCTATGTCATTTCTGTCATCCCAGATTCCTTGACCCCCGCTATAGACATAGAGGTTTCCTGCATTATCAAATGTTGCTAACGTCGACTCTGGTTCGACAAACGCATGATCAACTCTTTGGGTTTGGAATGTTTCGGATACTATATGGGCACAATCGTTAAATGAACCCGCTGGGTCACCGCGCGTATAACTTGATGTAGAGAGAATATTTCCTTCTAGGCCCCAAACAGCATTCTCATCAGAGTCAATCGCTTTAATTGGATCTGTAATTACTGGTAATTCTTTATAGGTGATGTCTACTAATTCCGCAGCCTTTCTGGCAGTGGTTCTATCGGTTGCTACAACAAGGGCGAGCACATCCCCCAAATAACTAGTCCTGCCTCCGACTGGGATAAATACCGGCCAGTCTTTATGGATTAAGCCCACACGGAGGTCTCCAGGGACATCCGAAGCGGTTACTACACGAACGACACCCGTGAGGGATTCTGCGGCTGATGTATCAATCGATATTATTTCGGCTCGGGCATGCTCAGAAAGTTTGAACGCTCCGTGGAGAAGCCCGTCAGGCTGCATGTCATCGATGAAAGGCCTTCTGCCAGTAGCTAGATCTTCGGCTTCGTATTTCCATCCGCTCGACCCTATTCCCTCGAGCGGTGTGGCCGCAGGAATATTGTCCTTTGCCAATGCTTCCATAGCATCTAGTATTTTTATGTATCCGGTGCAGCGGCATAGATGGGCACCTAGATGTCGAGCAGCGTACTCGCGCTCAAGTTTGTCGCCTTTCTTATCTATCAGCACTTTGGTTCGAATCATGATTCCTGGTGTGCAGAAGCCGCACTGAAGAGCCCCGCATGCAGCAAAAGCTGCACCCATTCTGTCTAGTTCTTCTGGATCTATTCCTTCAAGAGTCTGTATTTTCGCATCTTCTGCGCGCTCTACGGAAAGTTGGCAAGATATTCGGGCTTTATCGTTCATTATCACTGTGCAACACCCGCATTGGCCACTGGGCGAACAACCGTCTTTTGGAGAAATAATTCCGAGTTCATCCCTTAGGGCTGCAAGTAAGTGGGGGTGGTCACCTGTCACAGTTACCTTTTCTCCATTTAGCTCAAAGGATGTCATGAACCCCTCCCTCTCTTTCCGCAGGCATTATTTTACCCTTTTGACCGGTGATAGGGCTGTATGTATCAGGTCTTCGATATCGGTCAAAGTCAAACACCGTGTTTTTATAGTTGTCGCAGAGGTCCAAGTCAATATCTGCGATAACTAGCTCATCATCTGAAGTTGAAGCTGAAGAGATAATTTCTCCAGTTGGGGAAATAATGCAACTCTCTGCAAGAGATTCAACTCCTTCTTCCAGCCCACCTTTTGCCACTCCAACTACAAAACAACCGTTTTGATAAGCTCCTGACTGCATTACGAGATGGTTATGGAAACCTGCCAAATCATTCTGTGTTGGGTCGGGGGCATAATGAAGTGGAGTGTTGTATCCGATCAAAATTAGTTCTGCGCCGCCTAATGCAAGGCAGCGATAAGTTTCTGGCCACCGGCGGTCGTTACAGATCGCCATTCCAACTATCCCATCAAAGGCATTCCATGTTGGAAAGGTAGCACCTGGCTCAAAGTATCTTCGCTCAAGGTGCTGGAACTCTCTCCAAGGCTCGTGCTCTTCATGACCGGGAAGGTGAACTTTACGATATTTTCCGACTATGCCTCCATCGCGTTCAACGAGAATCTGAGTGTTATATCTATGCCCATCGGGAGTGAGCTCTGCATAGCCAAGGCAGAATCCGATGCCGAAGCTCTTTGCGGTGTCAAATAGTCTTTGAGTTTCCGAGCTTGGCATTTCTGTTTCGAAGAAGCCATCTATTTCTGACTCCTCCTCGAAATACCACCTCGGGAAAAAAGTTGTTAAGGCTAATTCTGGATAGACAATAAGGTCAACATCAGACTTAGCGGCTTTTTCAAGTAGTAATAGAAGGCGGTCCACTACACATTCTCGAGAGTCATCTTTCGATATTGGACCTAATTGTCCAGCTGCTACGCGAAGTAAGCGACCACTCATGAATTAACCTCTGCAGCGTCCATTATCATATGTAGAAGCACGTTTGCTCCTGCTGTGATTTCTTCAGGTGAACTGTATTCTGCCGGGTTGTGGGATAACCCTTCTTTACTTGGAATAAAGATCATGGCTGAAGGACAAACTCTTGCAAGCATTTGAGCGTCATGTCCTGCTCCTGAGGTGATCCTTCGGGTTGTGTATCCCAAATTTTCTGCAGTTGAGATGACTTGATCCACAAGTTGTTGATTGAATTCAACCGGCTCGAATCTAGCTAGTGATTTATTGGTTATCTCTACACCTTCTTGAAATGCAATTTGATCACAAAAAGATGCCAAACAATCTTCTGCTTCACGGAGCATTTGTTCTGATGTATTCCGAAGATCTACGGTCATCGACGCTTTTGACGCAACAACGTTCACTAGATTTGGGACAAGGTCGATTTTTCCAACGGTTCCGACTTGTGTGCCACCTATTTTATTTGAAATCTCCCGAATATATGTTGAGATTCTTCCAGCAACATATCCTGCATCTTTACGCATTTCCATTGGAGTAGTTCCAGCATGGTTCGATTGGCCTTCGATTATTAGTTCTGTCCAACTAATTCCCTGAACATTCTCAACGGCGCCTATGTCGACTCCTTCGTTTTCAAGGACAGGCCCTTGCTCAATATGGAGCTCCAGAAATATTTTCGGGGCGATACCTGGGCATGGGGATGTCCCGTTGTATCCGATGTCCTCGAGTTCAGAACCGAGTCTTTTCCCGTCGACGGAAGTAGTCTTTAAAGCGGTTTTTAGGTCTAGTCCTCCAACATAGACGAGACTTCCCAGCATGTCTGGGGCAAACCGGGCGCCCTCCTCCCCAGTGAAGAAACTTACAGCTATTGGGTGTTTAGTGGAAATATTCTGTTCTCTGATGACTTGGATAATCTCCAGACCTGCGAGGACTCCTAAATTTCCGTCAAATCTTCCGCCAGATCGAACTGTATCAATATGGCTTCCAGTCATTACCGGCAGCAGGGAGCGATCGGTGTCTGGCCCATGCCATAGCCCCACCACGTTGCCAATTGCGTCTATCGAAACTTTCATTTCAAGCTGCTGCATCCACGAAACGACTAGATCTCTAGCAAGGCCATCTTCTTTCGTTAGGGCAAGTCGACTACTTCCTAGGGTCTCTGGGATAGCGCCTATCTGCGCCAACTCATCCAGTCGCCCCCAAAGCCGGTTTCCATCTATGCGTAATTGCCCCACTATAAAAGTCTACATTTTGCTTGACGAGTTCCCTTACATTTATGCTGTGTGGGTCGGTTATTCTAGAGCGATATCCTCTGGCCGAACCGGTACTCGTCGAAGATCTAAGCCAGTAGCGTCTCTGATCGCAGCTACTACTGCCGGGGTAGAAGAAATCGTAGGTGGCTCACCGATCCCTTTTGCACCAAAAGGGGCGCCCGGTTCGGGCTCTTCAATTAATGAGGCTATTTCAATTGGGGGAGTATCTAGTGCGGTGGGTAGAAGGTAGTCGGTAAAATTTGCGTTCTGGATTACACCATTTTTCATAACAAGCTCCTCAAGAACTGCTAACCCCAGCCCCTGAGTTATACCGCCTTCAATCTGGCCGACTGCTTGAATCGGATTTAGTATGCGGCCAACATCCTGAGATGTAGCGATTTCTACTACTCGAACTAAGCCGAGCTCCTGGTCTACGTCAACTACTGCGCGGTGAGCGGCGAAAGCAAAAGAAACGTGTGCGTTACCTTGACCTTTTTCATCCAGAGGGAATGTAGGGGCGTGCCGATGTACGACTTTCTCCTGAAACGATCTTCCTCGAAGGGCTTCCGATATAGGTATTGTTTTCGTTCCATCTTCTGATACGAGTGTGCCATCCAAGTTTTCATATTTTACGCCTTCCTCTTCGGCGATTTGCTCGATGAGATTTACTACTACAGCTTCGCATGCCTTTAGCACTGCGCCTCCTGACATCCAAGTTTGCCTGCTCGCTGAAGTTGAACCAGCTGAACCGATAGAGGTATCAGCTGGTATGACAGTGATATCTGAAACTCCCAGAATTTCTTCAGCTATTTGATGCACTAAGGTCACAAATCCTTGGCCTACTTCAACGCATGCAGTGTGGATAGCTACTGATCCATCGTTGACTTCACATAGCGCTTCAGAAGAGTCGTCAAACCCCTCGGCAAACATGAGATTTTTTATGGAAACAGCAAATCCAACTCCACGTTTTACATGTTTTTGATCTGTGGTTCTTCCAGTTCCACCTGGTCTCGCAAGAAGGTCATTTATGGCTGGTTCTGGCATAGGGTGATCAGCAAGAGAAGAGATCACCTCCTTAACCGGAGCAGCGCCAGTAATCTCTTGTCCGGTGATGATCTGATCGCCTGGCTCTAAAGCATTCTTCAATCTGAGTTCGACGGGGTCGATATCTAGAGCCGAAGCTATCTTGTCCATTTGGGCTTCAATAGCAAAACATGTTTGAACGTTTCCAAAGCCTCGCATCGCTCCACATGGTGGGTTATTTGTTCGGACCCCCCATCCTTCTATTTGAGCGTTATCAACCTTGTAAGGCCCAGTCGAGAAACAGCACGCATTGGCCAATACGGCTGACGTAGTCGAAGCATAGGCTCCTCCGTCAAGAATAATCTTTCCTTCCACCTTCACAAGAAGGCCATCTTTATTTGCATGGTGGCGGTACCAAATTTTAGCTGGGTGACGATGAACGTGGCCCAAGAATGATTCATTCCGGTCGTAGATCATCTTAACTGGCCGTCCGGTATGAAGGGCAAGCATGCATAGGTGCACATGCATACTTACATCTTCTCTTCCGCCGAAAGCTCCCCCAACACCAGCTAAAGTAAGCCGGACCATATCTTCTGGAAGGTTAAGAGCCTCTATAATTTGCTTCTGGTCAGAATGAAGCCATTGCGTAGAGATGTATAAATCTACGCTTCCATCAGGCGAAGGAACAGCCATACCTGACTCCGTACCCATAAAAGCTTGATCTTGCATTCCAACCTCATATGTCCCCTCGACTGTCACATCTCCGGATGATGTTGGATCGCCATAATCTATTACTAGGTGGCGTATTACGTTTCCTTCAGGATGAATAGGGTCGGCTGTCACCGCACTTTCAGCATCAACTAGGGGATTGAGGACTTCAAAATCCACGTGGATTCTACTGATGGCGTCAGCTGCTATTTCTGGATGCTCTGCGGCGACAAGGGCTATAGGTTCGCCAGCATAACGGACGATATCATCTGCTAGAACAGGCTGATCGGGATGTTCCAGCCCAAAAAGATTTTTCCCAGGAACGTCACTAGCGGTAAGGATTGCATGGACGCCTGAAATAGCTAGTGCTTCGGAGTAGTCAATGTTGCGGATGCGTGCAGATGGGTAGGGGGACCGCAATGTTTTCCCCCACAGCATGTTGTGTGAGCTTAGGTCACTTGAAAAGGAGAATTCGCCAGTAGCTTTCGGTACCGCATCCGGCCTTTGAGAAGAGACCCCAACTCCAGACCGTGCCCCTACTTTGTAGGTCTCAGTTGCCGTCATCAGCTGCCCCTTCCATATCAGTGGATGCTTTCGATGCGATGCGAACAGCTTCAACGATTCTTCCATAGCCGGTACATCGGCAGAGGTTTCCGGATATAGCTTCTCTGATCTCTAGTTCTGTCGGTTCAGCGTTGTCATCGAGGAAATCCTCGATTGTAACTAAGAGACCGGGAGTGCAAAAGCCACATTGGATAGCTCCAGCATCGACAAATGCTTGTTGAATAACTGAAAGCGAACCTTCAGGAGCAAGGGATTCAATAGTTTTGATATCTCTTCCAATAGCGCTTCCGGTAAGGACAAGACATGCACATACAAGGGTTTCATCGAGCATAATTGAACAGGAACCGCATTCGCCTTGTTCACAGGCATTCTTTGATCCATATAGTCCAAGCCGTTCCCTGAGAGTGTATAAAAGACTCTCTCCGAGCCAGGAATCATCGATTGTGAACTTCGTTCCGTTAACATTTAGGTGATCCTGTGTAACTTTAGCCACTAGGGCTCCTTTCAGAAAAAATACGCGTTAGCGCCCTTTGAGCTAGCACACCAATACTGTGACGACGATACGCAGCTACGCTCCGGTGGTCGTCAATCGGCCTACTTGCCTCGGAGACAAGCTCTTTGAAGTGGTCTAATCCAGAAGGATCTACTTGCATACTCTCCCAGTTGAGAAAATCCTTAATAAATTCCTCCGCTTGTCTGGCCCGAGTAGGTCTGGGGTTCACGGCTCCAAGGCCAATCCCAACTGATTGTGTTTTTGGGTAAGTGATCAATGCAAGCGAGGTTACAGAAATGACCATTGCACTTCTCGAACCAACCTTAAGAAACTCTTGTGGACTTTCTAACACAGGAACTCGAACAGATTCGATAAACTCTCCCTGACCTAAAGATGTCTGCTTTACCCCGACGATTAGATCATCTAAAGAAATCTCTCTCTTCCCTTCAGAGCTTCTTAGCGAAACTTCTGCCCCCAACGCAGAGAGAACAGGTATCATGTCGCCGGCAGGTGAGGCTGTACCTATATTTCCTCCTATTGTTCCAGCATTTCGTATCTGTGGTGACCCAACTGTTCGTGCTGCTTGGGCTAAAGCTGGGACAAGTGTAGCGAGAGGGCCCCGCTCAATTTCCCGATAGGTCACACAAGAGCCGATTACCACAGAATCGCCATCATGGTGCCAATTTCGTAGCTCAGGAACCCGATCAATTGCGATCACACTCGACGGTGATCTATGCCTGTAGTTTACCTCAACCATGAAATCAGTACCCCCAGCAAGCAGCTGCCGGCTATTGTCTTGGCTAAGCAATTCACAGATTTCTTCTGCCGATGAAGGTATAAGTACTTCCATAATCATTTAATCGTAGCGAAAAGACGAAAAAGCCGTAACGATAGACCCCTTGATTATGTAAAGTTTTAGAGTTTTTAAGCGTCTAGGACAATGGCCCGACCATCAGAAGGTTCCATTATCGGGTCATCAGATGACCATGGGAAATTAATCCACTGGTCTGTCCGCTTCCACACGTATTCACATTTGATAATGGAAGGGCTTTTTTCATATAGAACAGCGCTACGCACTTCTGCAACTTCGTTTTTACAAAATTCGTATACGTACGCAAGAGTTGCGCCAGTATCAGCCACATCATCGGCAATAAGAACTCGAGCGTTTCGTAGATCAATAGAGTCAAGGTAGGGCGGCAGGGCGACGGGTACTTCCAGGCGTTCATCAACTCCTGTGTAGTATTCAACGTTCATGACATATAGGTTCTTAACCGAGAGGGCATAGCCAAGAGAACCAGCTACGAAAAGCCCACCACGTGCAATAGCTAAAATAATATCAGGCTGGTAGCTATCATCAGCTACGATCTGGGCAAGCTCACGCGCCGCTATACCGTACGACTGCCACTCAAGTATTTCGCGTTCTTCAGACATTTTCCCTCCAGTCAGTAACCTAAACCCTATACCTTCCAGCGCTTTTAAGGATTAATACCAAATAGAAGTAGGGAAAAGTCAAAGGGTCTCAGAGTAGGTCTCTTTAGAACGACTCAATAGAATGTAAATAGCAGACCTCTTTGCCCGTGAATGCCGGCATAGGGCTCGACGCTAGGAGAAATATGAAAATCTTAATTGCGGACAAATTAGGTTCTACAGCAAAGCTTGCACTCGAAGATATCGGACACGAAGTACAAGAAAGCCCAGATGTAACTTCCGAAGAACTCAAAGACTATATAAAGGGTATCGAAGTTCTGGTGGTGAGAAGCACCAAAGTTACAGCCGATGCCCTAAAGGCTGCGGACCGGTTATCACTAATAGTTCGGGCAGGAGCAGGTGTTGACAATATCGACGTTATCGCAGCTTCAGAGTTGGGCATTCACGTGTGTAACGTGCCGGGGAAAAATGCTGCGGCAGTAGCAGAATTAACCTTTGCCCTTCTATTAGCGATTGACCGCCATATCGTTGACGCAGCTGTGGATTTACGTAAGGGAACTTGGAATAAAAAGGAATATTCGATTGCCGATGGGATTATGGGGAAGACCATCGGAATCATTGGACTTGGAGGTATTGGATTAAGTGTTGCTGAACGAGCGAAAGCATTCGGATTAAACGTGATAGGCCAGAGAAAAAATGGGCGTTCACCTGAAGTCGAACAACGCATTCGACAAATCGGAATCCGTCTAACCGATACTCTTGAAGACCTTGTAGCGCATAGTGATGTTGTATCTATCCATGTCCCATCTACTGAGCAAACTGTGAAATTGGTAGATAAAGCATTGCTTAGGTCATTTAAAGATGGAGCCATCTTAATTAACACCAGTAGGGGTGAAATTGTCGATGAGCCTGCACTTATAGAAGCAATGGACGAACGTGGAATTCGAGCCGGCCTTGATGTGTTTTGTGATGAACCTGCTTCGGGAGAGCGAACTATTGGTTCAGCTTTAGCTAGTCACGCCTCTGTAGTTGGAAGCCACCATATAGGGGCCTCCACTGCTCAAGCGAGCAGGGCGATTGCTGATGGCGTTGTTGATACAGTCTTGAGATTCGAAGCTGGTAATCCTTTGAACTGCGTTAATGAAGCACCTTCTGGAGATGGAACATCACAGGTTAGAGTCCGACATCTAGATCGTGTTGGAGTTCTTGCATCCGTTCTTTCGACTCTCCGAGCTGCTGATCTAAACGTTCAATATATGGATAATCGAGTGTTCAGCGGGAAAAAGGCCGCAGTAGCAAGTATCGAAGTAGTGGGGGCAGTCCCTATCGGGCTGTATGACGAGTTAGTTACCCTTGAACATGTTCTAGGGGTCTCCCTCTTAGATAAGAGAGCTGTATAGAAGAATGACTTCGAGTTTACTTCAGCGGGTGGAAGCCCAACTCGTCCGCCAGGAGTGGGCTGAGAGAGTAGTTTCACCAGCGTATGATGCTCTCAGACCTGAGCAAAGACTAGAGATAATGGAAAAAGATCCCTATGTATTTCTTCATGTAACTCGGTCTTTTGGAGATGATGAGAGCGCCAAAACTGCGGAAGAAGTCTCTGATTCGAATGCTAGAGCACTATCTCGACTGCTCTCAGAGAATATTTATGAGAGAGTTCGGACTCCGTCACTTTATCTCTACCAACTTCGATCGGAGAATCACCAGCAGACGGCGATTATAGGTGACGTCCCACTTTCCGTTGTTGAGGAAGGACGCATTATTCCTCACGAGCGGATTCGGCGAAATCGTTCCTTGCATTTAGCAGATCATTTAGAGAAAATACGTGTTCAATCCTCGCCTGTTGCTCTCGGATATGAAGATGATGATCAAGTGGCGATGATCATTTCATCAATTCTGAGTAACGAAAATCCTATTTTGGATTTCCAGCGTGAAGACTTGATTGAACAAAAAATTTGGCTCGTGGATGATGGAGATGCAAGTGCTCTCATAGACCTGATGAGAGACAAGCAGGCATATGTTGTCGATGGTCATCACCGAGTTAGTGCAGCATCAGAAATGTGGAAAAGGAACGGGGAAACTGAATCTTTTTCAAAACTTTTTGCAGCTTTTTTCCCGCTCAGCGAACTCAAGATCAGCGCCTTTCATCGACGTGTCACCGATTTGGGAGGTTACTCTCTAGACGAGCTTTACACAGAAATTGCCGCACGAGACTTCTCTGTACTCCC
The DNA here is from genome assembly GCA_902565595.1 of Actinomycetota bacterium. Classification (GTDB taxonomy): domain Bacteria; phylum Actinomycetota; class Acidimicrobiia; order Acidimicrobiales; family UBA8592; genus UBA8592. Next base: position 2,050 of record CACFFD010000019.1, on the reverse strand, counting down.
AATTATGGAAGGTATAGATCCAGAACCAAAAGCATCAGGGGAGTTCTCTATGTATGCTTCCGGTCAGTGGACTGCTATTAAGCCTGCGAGAATGCATCCAGCAGAAATAGACTCTGGGCTACTGCAGCGAAAAATTCTGAGCCCGATTTTTAATATTGATGAGGCCGATATAGGTAATAGGTTGCAGTACCTTCCGGGATCTGCGGGTTTACAACACCTTGTCGATCAAACAGATCTCAATGGGGGCGTAGCTTTTGCGCTTCACCCTGTTCCCATGGTTCAGTTACTTTCTGTCGCTGACCGACGAATGACTTTCCCTCCAAAGAGTACGTATTTTCAGCCGAAAGTTAGATCAGGAATTTTCCTCGTTCATAGATAGAAGCTGTCTATATTTCTCTAATTCTTTTAAATCCCTCCGCCATTCCTATTCCTGCAAGATCGCCGAAAGCAGAAAGGCCTTCAGAAATGCGGGTTCTGAAATCCTGCAATCCCTTAGTTTCGTTGTCTTTGGTTATGCCCATTGTTGAAACGTATTGGCTTTTATGTGACTCAAGGGCATTTAGCTTTTGTCTCTCGTAACCTTCAGAGGTTTCTAGATGGTCACACTCTTCAGGTTCAAATAGAAAGAGCTCTGAAGGGCGATGTGGAGGGAGTACGGAGTCGTTAAGAAAGAAAGGATCGCGAGCAACAACAATACCTTCTACAGCTAGCTGTCCTGCATTACGGTGGTCTGGATGCAATCTGTATCGCTTCCATGGATCATGGCCAAGGACCACGTCTGGCTTAATTTTACGAATCCATGAAGCCACAATTTCTCGCTCTTCTATTCCAGCGTCTAATTCGCCGTCAACATAGTCAAGGAAAACAACCTCACCTGAAACCCCAAGCGCTTCAGCCGCAGCACGTTGCTCAACTTTTCGAATCTCTACCAACTCGGCTGTGTCGGCAGCAGGGTCCCAGGACCCCTTAGAGCCATCAGTGCAGATCAATAAGCTGACTTCACAACCGTTCGCAGCCCACTTCGCTAACGTGGCGCCTGCCCCAAACTCAACGTCATCAGGATGCGCTCCAATAGCGAGAGCTCTCATCGGGGTAGGGATATTACAACTAATCACAGTGACACTCTAGATCAGATCGTCTTTAGATAACTTAGATTCGAGTAGATCATTGGGATTATCGATATCAAATCCGAAATTTGTATTTGTGATAACGCTCAGGGGTATCGAGAATTTCTCTGCTTCTGCTTTGTGCTTTTCGAAAGACCCTGGGCCGTATTTGAAAGAAAAATCGATATTTGATGGCAGGCCTATGATATTTGTTCCATCGTTATGCCTATCTGGGACGAGAACAATACCGTCGTATTGAAACAGCCTTAGAAGATCTTCAGGGAAAATTAAATCAGCATGTGTAATTAACACCTTTTCTATTCCCTCTTTTGCTATAGCATTTAGTCCTGTTTGGGCTGCGTTATTAAGTCCTCCTTGGTCATTATGGATGACTTGTGCACCTAGGTTCAATGCCCACTGTTCGACTTCTCTATCTTCACAGATGACCCACACTGAGACACCTGCACATGCTCGAATTACGCCCTCAGCGAGGGAACGAGATAACGCTGCGCGTTCCGAAGGGTTAAGCACGGAGGCAAGGCGAGCCTTAGCGGTATCAAATGATTTAACTGGTAGGAGCACTCCATAATTATTCATTGTCAAGATTCTAGGTCTGTCTTATGATCTATTACTCAGTATCTGAATCATCGCTTGTTCTGGGGTACGATTCTTCGGTGGGTATTTCTGTAGCAGTTATAGGTGGTGGTTCATGGGGGACAACAGTTGCGCACCTTGTTTCTCATAATGCCTCATCGAAACTATGGTGCAGAGATTCTGAAGTTGCCTCCACAATTAACCAAAACCATCAGAACCTTCACTATTTACCTGACTTCATTCTTTCTAGCGCGCTAACTGCCACTACTGATTTAGAGAAAGTTCTCTCTGATGTTGATATCGCTCTGATAGCGATCCCATCCCAAAGCTTCCGAGAAGTGCTTTGTCAG
>CACFFD010000018.1 GCA_902565595.1 Actinomycetota bacterium | reverse complement strand
GGCGGTCCGTGGATCTTACACTCGATATCCAGTCCAGTGATTCTTATGACTATTGTTATGGTTGTTTTTTCCGGAAAACGTCTAAGGCAACGAAAGTGGCTGGGTTTGCCTATCGGAATGTTTCTTTATTTGGTTCTAGACAGGGCATGGACTCGGACTGAAATATTCTGGTGGCCTCTCTCTGGACTCGATATTGGAGCTATGGATGCTCCAAGCTGGGAATCAGTGCCTATTCTAGTTCTCATGGAGATTGTAGGGTTAGTGGCGATCGCTTATTCTGTCAGAACATATAAGCTCTTTGGAAAAAATGAACGGTCCTTATTTTTTTCGAAAGGGCATATCAAAAGAACGAATATGGGTCGGAGAGGGTAAAGAATGGGGTTATTAACATTGCTTCGTCATGGGGAAACTGACTATAACGCAAAGGGCCTGTTTCAGGGTCGTGTGAATGAGCCGCTTAATGAAGTGGGCAAAGAACAGGCAAAGCGAGCGGCTGCTGCGATCGGAGCAGCGGATCGAGTTATAACAAGTCCGCTTCTAAGAGCGAAAAAAACTGCTGAAGCTTTTGGAGTTTCACCTGAAATAGATGAGCAGTGGATTGAGTGCAATTTTGGGGAATGGGAAGGTCGCCCTATCTCGGAAGTTGATCCCCAAAAATGGGAGAAGTATAAAACAGATAGTAACTACAAACCCCCAGGAGGTGAATCAATCAACGAAGTCAACCAAAGGATTTTTGCGGCGCTCGATCAACTCTCTATCGGTGAAAGGGAGCATCTTCTTGTAGTAACCCATACGCTTCCAATAAAATCGGCATTCCATTGGGTTCTTGGAGCAGAGATTCCTATTTTGCGCACTCGTCTTTCAACTGCTTCCTATACTCAGATAGGTTTTTTCGGAGAAGAACGTATCCTCCTTAATTTTAATGTGACTTCCTAACATATGGAAAACCTATTGCCGGCAGAAGGCTTTCGAAAGTTTCTTCCTACCGGCCACATAGGGAAGATGATCCGTTCTAATCTATATGAAAGCAATTAAATAGAACTTGTAGCTGAAGGATATAGGATGACATCAACCTCATTAGAGCACTCTCGAAGGTTAAAGGTTCTCTCTCTGATTGTGTGCTCACTACTTGTTTACGGATGTAGCACAGGGGATATGGAATTCAGTATAAGTGACCAAGCACTTAGCGTAAATGCCACTCAGGCCCAGCCAGTCGAATCACAAAATCAAGAAACAGAGGAAGACACGGAGGAAAATGATCAGCCTGTAGTTGTCATTCCAGAAAATCTCGAACAAGAGACTGTACAGCCAATTCCTGAAGAAAAAGCTAATAAAGCGGACGCTGAACTTGATTGCGCACAGCAGAGTCCACCCAATGTTTCTTATTGGCCGTATCGTTCGCCATCTGGAGAGTCGCAAAATCTTTTAATGGTAGATGCAAGATTGGGAGCGCATTTCGACTTCGATAGATTCGTTCTAGAGTTTGACCCAAACCCCTCTGGGAATGTTTTAGGGCCTCCTGATAGCTATTCCATACAGTGGGTTTCTCAGCCGCCAATCCAATTTGGTAGCGGGCAGCCTATAGAAGTTGAAGGGACCGAATACCTTGAAATTCTGCTACATGCGTATGCATATAGCAGAAGTTCGGTACCAGCTGAATATGCAGGCCCAACAGACGTTCAAGCAAGGGGGACTCTCAACGTTATCGAGGCAGTATTTGGTGGAGAAGTAGAGGGCAAAATGGTGTGGGCTATAGGCGTGAACAATAGGGCAGGTTTTAGGGTTCTTGAGATTCCTGATCCTCCTCGGTTAGTTATAGACATCTGTACCTCACCAAGTGGCTAAAGAGAATCGCGAGAAGAAATGCGGTCTATGAGAGCCAAAGAATGGCGTCTTCCGTTTTATATCGGTGGTTTCATGGGGCCGTTTGGAGCAACAGCAATCCTCCCTATGTTCCCAGAACTCAGAGATAGTTTTGATGTTTCCTCTCAGACTGTCGGGTGGGGATTTACCGCCTACCTACTTCCATTTGCGCTTCTCTTATTGGTCTCAGGAACACTTGGTGAACGATGGGGGAGGCAACGAACTGTCAGGGGCACTTATCTGCTTTACACGCTTGCATCGGTCATATGTGCCCTGTCGCCGAACATAGTCATATTTTTGCTTGCAAGAAGCCTCCAAGGAATTGCAAATGCATTCATTACACCCCTACTTTTGTCAGGCCTAGCTGAGATGGTCCCGCCAGATCGATTCGGAAGGCAGGTCGGAATTTACTCTAGCTTTCAGGCGTTAGGAGTAGGGCTAGCTCCAATTCTTGGGGGTGTTGCCGCAGATACCTCATGGCAAGCGGCTTTCTGGGGAACTGCCGTAGTTTCATTCGTTCTTTCGCTTTTTCCTCCAACTGGAGAGCCAAGGAACAGTGCCGAGCTCCCTTCTGTCAGCGCTCTTTTCAATGGCCGGATCCTAAGGATTGGCTTTGCGACACTAGCTGTTGCAGCAGGCCCATTGGGCGTCAATATTCTTGTCGCAGTTGCTGCAAGGGACAAATTCAATGTCTCAGGTTCTGAGGCCGGATTAATTCTCCTTGTAGGTGCAGCATCTATGTTTCTTCTCGGTCCTTTCTGGGGGAAGACACTAGATCGATTGGGCGCCCAGAAATCATCGTTTGTGGCCGCTACTTCAGTCACTACTTTTTCCGCTTTGCTCTTTACTGCATCTAGCCCACTGACGCTAGCAGTACTTTGGTTCTTTGCAGGAGGCATGGTTGGATATATGTCTGTTGTCCTTCAAGCGCTTGGGGCAACAGAAATCCCTAATAACCGAGGGGGGACGTTATCGTTTGTGCTTTCATTTAGATTTTTCGGAACAGGCCTCCTTCCCGTTGTGTGGTTACCCGTTTTAGAAAAGTCATACGAAATGGCTATTCTTGGATCATCAGCATTGGGGTTGATAGCGATTTACCTGTTGACGAGAAGTTGACCTAGGAGCAGATTCCCAAATACCTTAGTCAGTGAGGTAAATATGGCTTTCTTCCAAAATGGTAATGCGAAAATCTTCTACGAAGTCGAAGGAGAGGGAACTCCCGTGTTTCTGCTGGCACCTGGAGGAATGCGATCAGCAAATGCTCTTTGGGGTAACATGCCATGGAACCCTCGTGATTCTCTTCTCGACGATTACGAATTAATTGGTATGGATCAACGGAATGCTGGAGGATCTAAAGCCCCAATATGTTCGACTGATAGTTGGAGTGACTATACATCGGACCAGGTAGCACTTTTGGACCATTTGGGTATTGGAAAATGCCATCTGGTGGGTATGTGTATAGGTGGACCATTTATAGCTGGGCTGCTTAAAACAGCCCCAGAGCGCTTTCTTTCGGCAGTGATGCTTCAGCCTGTTGGTATCGATGGGAACCAAGAGGCGTTCTTCGACATGTTTGATGCTTGGGCTGATGACCTCCCTAGTAGTCCAGATAGACAAACACTAGAAAAGTTCAGGAGGAATATGTGGGACGGTGAATTTCTACTCACGGCGACCCAGAAAGAGGTTGGGCTATTTAATCTTCCTATTCTGGTGTTGATGGGTGATGACCTGTATCACCCACAAACAACATCTCGCCAGATATGCGATCTCGCTCCTAATGCAACTCTCGTGGAAGAATGGAAAAACCCAGACGTCCTCCAAAGGACAGATTCTACGATCCGGTCTTTTCTAGCTGAGCACTCTTAGACCATCGAGTGACTGTGAGTCAGCGCATCTCTCGGTCAGCATGGTACGCTCTGGCGATTTCAGTTTTCGCTATGATCCTCCTCCCTGCGGCGTTAACTGGAACAACAATCGCTTTTCCTGAAATCGAATTGGATTTTGGGTCAAATCGAGCAACTTTATCCTGGATACTTTCAGGGTATGCGATTACTACTGCAGCTTTTACCTTGCTCGGAGGGCAATTATCGGACCGATTGGGTTCCCGACCCATGTTTACGAGGGGAATGGCGCTTTTTTTCTTAGGTTCTCTTCTTTGTACATTTTCTCCAAGTGTCAGTCTTTTAATTGCAGGTCGAACTGTTCAGGGGATAGGTGCGGCAATCTACGCTCCGGCATCTTTGGCTATGGTTCTTTTAAGGTTCCATAAAAGCCAGCATGCTTTAGCGATAGGTATCTGGGCTGCGTCAGTCCCAATAGGATCTGCGTTATCTCCAACTATCGCCTCGTTAATTCTTGAGATCACAGATTGGCGGTGGATGTTTGCCGTTCAGACAATAGCGGCATTGGGTGTATTGATCGCGATTGGGCTCCTAAAGGCAAAGAAGGCAACGGAGGGAATTTTCAAAAATGAAACATTGGATTATTTCGGGATTCCCATTGGTACTGCTGCGATAGGATTTCTTGCATTAGGGATCGTACAGGGGCCCAGATGGGGTTGGGGAAGCTGGGGTGTAGTTCTTTCTTTTCTCGCTTCAGCGTTACTTTTCCCTGTCTTTACTTATCGCAACAAGAGCCAAGTAGTTCCTCTAATTGATTTCAAACTTTTCTCAATCCCAACATTTGCAACAGCAAATGTAGTTTCTTTAGGTGTTTCGTTAGTTGGTTCTTCGGTATGGCTTCTATGGCCGATTCACTTGTCAACCGTTTGGGAGTATTCTCAGATCCAAATCGGGTTAGCGATAACCCCAACACCGCTTCTCGCTGGAGTGGTTTCGATAGGAACCGGCCGCTGGGTACAAAATTATGGGTATAGGGGCATACTATTACTCGGGACGGCGTTACTAGTAGCTGCAAACTGTTGGTTTATTCTCTTCTATGGTGCAGAAGTAAACTACTGGGGAAGAATGTTCCCGGGATTAGTTCTATATGGTTTGGCTATGGGGCTAACATTTGCGCCTCTGAACAGTGCAGCGCTTTCAGAAGTCTCCGAACACGTCTATGGGCGCGCAAATGCTACTTTTCTCACAGGCAGGGCAATCTGTTCCGCAGTGGGCATAGCGATACTAGTAGCGATTATTGGAGACTCGACAGGGAGCGACGCACTTCCAGCATTCCGTAATGCTTTCATATTCCTTGGAGGGGTGTCAGCGCTATCGTCTTCTATGGTTGCGGCCATTTGGCCGAAGGGGCCTCAGACTTAGAAAACAGATCATAGGTGAGTTGGCCTATAGGCGGGGTTCTGTTCTGGAATACGTTTCCATTTTCCATCGATGACCATCCATCTATGCGGTCCACCTGGGAACTGTCACCATCTCTGGCAACTGGGACGAACGACCCATGTTCCACACTTGACCTTGCTCCGAGTGGAGGTTGCCTAGCCACCCGAATCGCTTCGAATGCTGGTGTGCTCTTACCACACCCTTTCACCCTTGCCTGTTCCATATTTCTATAGCCATCGGCGGTTTACTCTCTGTTGCCCTAATCGACAGATCACTCCATCCTGACTCTCGTCAGCACTCTATTCGTAGGAGCCCCGACCTTCCTCAACATAACTAGTTATGTTGCGGCCATCCGGCCAACTCACCATTCACCAGTTTTACGCCAAAAGATGAAAAGCACAACATCCCAGTTTCAGAATTCACCCCAGTCAAGATACCTAAAATTCAGAAATTATTTCTGTTCTGGGTATTCTTAATGCTTCGAAAGTGCTATTTTCCTATGTATACCATTGTGGTTACGCAGCACATACCACACCCACAAGATTAGGAGAATTTCTTATGACTGCACCAGAAGATTTAACGGTTGCGAATTTTGGACCTTTACTTTCGCTTGTTGGAACATGGGAAGGGCACGGAGGTGTTGACTTCTCCTACCATCATGAAGAGGGCGAAACCGGCGATACCAGCTACTTCGAACGAGTAACATTTTCAACGTTCGGACCAGTCGACAACGGAAACCAACATCTCTACGGCTTGGACTACCGGATGGCAGCATGGAGGTCTGATGAACTTGACCAAGACCCATTTCATACAGAAATCGGGTATTGGCTTTTTGACCCTGATGCTAAGCAGATAATGCGCTGTTTTATGGTCCCTAGAGGCACGGTAGTTATTGCTGGTGGAGACTGTGAAGCTGATGCTACATCATTTAATATGTCGGCAGAACTGGGATCAACAACCTACGGAATTCTTCAGAACAAATATCTTGCAGACAATGCATCAACAGTAGAGTACACACTCAGTATCACCATTGGAGATGACGAATGGTCCTACGAAGAAGACTCAGTGCTGAAAATGTCAATACAGGATGACCTACTGCATCATACGGATAGGAACACGCTGAAACGCGTGGCTGATTAACAAGAAGCTACATGTTCTGAGGCTTTCCTCGAAGACAGATTATGGAGTTAAAGCGTTGTTAAATGCTTTGACTTCTCAAATATCAAGGCAATACTACAAACATGCCAGAAAAAAAGTTCGAGGATTGGCCTGTCATACTTGGAGACCTTTCTGAAGGTCGTGATTTAGACTCGGAGATTACTGAAGCTGCGCTTATCTCAGTTCTTCGTGGGGAAGCTACGGATGCGCAGCTGGCCGCATTTGTAGTGGCACTTCGACAAAAGGGAGAGACCGTCAAAGAGTTAACCGGCCTAGTCCGCGCCATGCGTTCCGCATGCGTCCCGATTATCTGCCCTCCAGAAACAATTGATTTGGTTGGCGCCGGAGGATCCCCACTCGGCCGAAAAGCAGCACTTAATGTTTCGACGATCGCTTCGTTCGTTGCCGCAGGTGCTGGAGCAAAGGTCTGTAAACACGGAAACAGGAAAGCTTCATCAACCTCAGGGTCGTTCGATCTCCTTGAGGAACTATCTATTACAGCCGAATTGACTCCAGACCAAGTCTCACTATGCGTAGCCGAGACCGGAGTGGGCTTTGCTTATGCGCGTTCATTCCATCCAGCCATGCGTCACGCAAGTCAGGTTCGTGCCGAATTAGGTATTCCCACAGTCTTTAACCTACTGGGACCCCTCTCACATCCAGCGTCGCTGACTCGCCAAGTCATAGGTGTCCCTATTGAGGAAACCGGAAAACGCATGGCAGAGGTCCTTCAAGCGACTGGCACGGAAATGGCTTTGGTAGTAACAGGCGATGGGGGTTTAGACGAACTGTCAATCACGGGCCCTAACACCATCCATACCGTCACCAGTGATGATGTCGTAACCTCGCAGATATCTCCAGAAGATGTTGGTATTAACAGGGCAACTAAAGAAGAAATTTCTGGAGGCGATGCCAAAGCAAATGCAAAGATTGCGCTTGAAGTACTTGACGGCGTGACAGGCCCCAAGCGAGATATCGTCGCTTTAAATGCCGGAGCGGGACTTGTCGTAGCTGGGATCGCAGAAAATCTTGTTGAAGGAGTAGAAAGAGCCAATGCAGCTATTGACTCCGGAGCGGCACTCAAGTGCTTGCAAAGCTTACAATCACTCACAAAAACCATGAGCAAAAATGACTAAACCAAGACGCTATAAATGCTTAGCATGTGGAAACCTAACTCGATTCGATGTAGTACGAAGCCAGAAAGTACGCGAATTTCATCACTTCACGACTGGTGGTGAGCTAGAAGTGGAAGATGTAGAAATGCTAGAAGAGAGCATCGAATCTTCTACTTGCAGGTGGTGTGAAAGCAGTAAGGACGTAGTTGAAATATAACAACTCCTCAGTCTGATATGCAGAAGGGGCCTGTCACACCCTGCATATACCATCCGAGCATGGACAAAAACTATATATCTGTTGATTGCAGAACATGTGTAATGAAGGACACGATTACATGCTCAGATTGCATTGTCACCTATATCTGCGATCGAGAACCTGAAGAAGCAGTCGTTATCAGCATAGAAGAGTGGCGTTCTATACGTTCCTTTAATAAAGCTGGGCTGCTACCAGAGCTGCAACATACTCAACGGGAAAACTCTATGTACTAATGCTGCAAGTTAAGCAAATTATCTGTAACTATTAGACAATGCCTTCAGCACTTACGGCTACAGAACTTCGAAGTACAGGGATAGAACACGGCCTAGACTCAATAGGGTTCGCCAAAGTAGAAGCATTCACTTCTACCAAAAACCACCTAGTTGAACGAAAGAAGCAAGGACTTCATGGGGGGATGCAATTTACATACCGGAACCCAGAACGGTCAACAGATCCATCGAGAACTCTAGAAGGAGCCCAAACATTAGTTGTCGGAGCTCGATCCTACTGGCGCAAGAGGCCAGAAGCGGAAAATTCACAAGAGCCAGTTGGTAGGGTAGCTCTGTATGCCCTTGAAGATCATTACCAGCAGCTACGCAATGGCCTAGAAGCAATTGTTCAGATACTGGATCATCATGGTTTCAACTCGCGAATCCTCATAGATGACAATGCCCTTGTAGACCGTGAAGCTGCCTATCGAGCAGGTATTGGATGGTATGGGAAAAACACCAACCTCCTGCTTCCAGATCGCGGAAGCTGGTTTGTTTTAGGGTCAGTAATCACGAACGCAAATTTCCCACCCGATATTCCAAATAACGGAAGCTGTGGAACGTGCGAGCGATGTATCCCAGCTTGCCCAACTCAAGCGATTACCGCCCCAGGAGTCCTAGATGCGAATAGATGTTTAGCTTGGTTACTGCAATCTGAAGGGCAATTTCCAATAGAGTTCCGAGAAGCTTTAGGCGACCGGATCTACGGATGTGATGATTGTCAGATATCGTGTCCTCCGAACCGAAGAGAAGAACGAATGCAAGAAAACTTCGTTTCGGAGAGCTTCAGCGCTCCAGTTCTCATCCATGAAATGCTCGAGATGTCTGACGAGGAATTAATGCAAAAGTATGGCCGGTGGTATATCCCAAGACGAGATCCAAGGTACCTTCGGCGGAACGCTCTTGTTGTTTTAGGAAATACATCTAGAGCATCTTCACGAAGAGCAAGGAAAATACTTGAGCAGTACCTTGAGAGCGATGACAACATGATACGAAGTCATGCTGTGTGGGCAGCAAAGCGCCTTAAGTTTGAAGGCCTCTTAGAAAAATTAAAAGACGACCCATCACCTCTTGTTCAGGAAGAATTGCACCGAAAGGTGACAGGGAATAAATAAAGATAGTTCGAGCAAAAACTAAAAATCGAAGGCATTCTTTATACGTGCGACATTTACTGGTTACCAATGATTATCCTCCTAAAGTTGGAGGGATTCAATCTTACCTGTGGGAAATCTATCGAAGGTTACCTCAGGATAAGGTAGTCGTGTATACCACTCCTCATCCCGACGCAAAGACATTCGACGAAAGCCAAACACACAAAATAATCCGAAGTAAACAACGCGTGTTGCTTCCAACTAGATCGATTGCGAATCAAATTCGGTCCGTTGTAGAGGCTGAAAATATTGACTATATAATGTATGACCCTGCTGTGCCTATAGGGATAATCGGTTCGAAGATCGGAATCCCTTATGGGGTGATCCTCCATGGGGCAGAAGTAACCATTCCTGGAAGAATACCAATCGCACGGACTCTCATATCGAAAGTACTTCGAGATGCCAAGCTTGTTGTTACAGCTGGCGATTACTCAACTAAGGAGGCCGTCCGAGCTGCAAAGCAGGACCTTCCTATTGTTGTTATCCCGCCCGGCGTTGATATTGACAGGTTTAAACCGCTTGATGAGCAGAGCAGAATAAACGCTCGCCGAGACTTCGGCTTTGAAGACAAAGATGAAGTAATCCTGACATTAAGCAGATTAGTGCCTAGAAAGGGGATGGATGTCCTAATTACTGCGATCGCAGAACTCGCACAGGCTAGGCCTAGCATTCATCTTCTTATAGCTGGTACTGGCAGAGATCTGCAACGCCTGAAAAATCTGGCCGGGTCATCTAATGCGCCAGTAACTTTTTTAGGCTATGTCCCAGATGAGGAAGTAGCTGATCTCTATGGCATGGCTGACATCTTTAGTATGGTGTGTCGAGTGAGATGGGGGGGACTAGAACAAGAAGGCTTTGGAATAGTGTTCCTCGAGGCGGCGGCCTGCGGAGTTCCTCAAATCGCAGGAAGAAGCGGTGGGGCCGATGAAGCAGTTCTAGAAGGAGAGACAGGCCTTATCGTAGATAACCCTTCAGATTCAAAAGATGTTACTGAGGCATTACGGCTACTTCTTGAAGATCCGAGGAATATGGAAGAGATGGGTCGGAAGTCTCGAGCACGTGCTGAAGAAAAATTTTCTTACGATTATTTAGCTCTTAAATATTGGGAAGCCCTTAAGACGCAGATGAAATGAGAGGGCATCTTCTACGAAAGGTTGATCGCAGCCCATGAGAATAAACTATGAAATATCTTCATGGATGGGAACTACAGCATTTGTATTTTGTGGATTTCTGGCTATCTCGTTCGAAGCTCTGGAAATTGTGTATGTGGTTTTCTCGCTATGTATCTTTTGTATTGGGCTAGCTCTAAGCGCTGTAGCGTTTCTTAAATCCCTAGAGCTAAGCCGGCATCAAATCGTTACGACTTCAGACCTGTTTCTACTATCAGTATCATTCCCGAAACGTAGTCGAGTGGCCCTATGGGCTTCTTTCACTGCTAATTTAATAGCTGGAATTTTACTTGCTTCTTTTTCAACAAGTACCAACTTCGCCTTTGGTATCCTTGCCTCCGTGTTTCCAATTGGTAATGTCAATATGTGGGCGATTTCCCACGGTTCTTTCAGGGAAAGAAAAAACCATTAATCGATGGCGAGAGTGATGATTATGAGTGATCATGCAAAACAAAAAACTATTATTGCAGCAACCCCTCAGCAATGCTTTGATGTCATAACTGATTTCGAGCATTACCCAGATTGGGCGTCGGATATAAAAGTAGCGACGATAATTGCAGCTGACGATGAAGGCAGGGGAGGGGATGTCCAGTTCCGGGTCGCCGCTATGGGAAGGAGCACAACCTATACGCTCCGGTATTACTACGGAAGCAATCCGTTGCGTGTTGCTTGGAGACAAATCGAAGGGGACATAACGAGAAAACTCGAAGGGGAATATGAATTTCTTCCGGTCAATGGCGGGTCCGAGACGGAGGTAACGTACCACTTAGCTGCTGACTTGGCTATCTTAATTCCGGGTTTCGTCAAACGTAGAGCAGAGTCACGTATCATCCGAGCCGCATTAGAAGACCTTCGAAAAAGAGTCGAAGTAGTAGTCTCGTCGTGAACCTTGGAGAACCCGTTTCACTGGGGTTCGATATCGGCGGGACAAATATTCGTGGGATTGCACTCCGTCCCGACTTCTCACTTGGGGAGATGATCCTACATCCTTGTGAAGATGATCAAGAGAAGATTATTCAGACAGTAGTTAAATTAACGGATCAGATTCAGGAGAAAGAGAAATTAGAAATAGGATGTATCGGTGTCGGTGTAGCCGGCTTTGTAGATAGGTCAGGAGTAGTTCAAACATCCCCAAATCTTTCTACATTTGACGACTTCCCACTTCTTGACAAGCTTCGTCAAAAATTAAGCGTCCCAGTTTTAATAGAAAATGATGCTACCAGCGCAACCTGGGCCGAGGTCCAATTGGGAGTGGCAAAAGAATCCCAAAACGTTGTCATGGTTTGTTTGGGAACAGGAATTGGAGCTGGCTTGTACTTCAATTCTGAACTATTTCGAGGGAGTGCTGGTTACGCAGGAGAAGTAGGTCATATGACAGTTATGCCTGACGGACTGCCTTGCCCATGTGGACGTTTCGGTTGCTGGGAGCGTTACGCTTCTGGGTCATCCTTAGGGTATATTGCCGAATCGATGAAATTAGATGGTGAACTTGGTTCTCTTGGTAGCGATAGCGATGAAACGCCATTTGACAGTGAAAGAATTGGCCATTTGGCCTTAGAGAGAAATAAAGAAGCCTTAAAAGTCTTGGGTCAATACAGTAATTGGGTGGCTCTAGGGTTAGTGAATTTAGTCAATATTTTAGACCCTGAACTGGTGGTTATCGGCGGTGGAATAACAGAGTTAGGTGAACTTCTCCTTGATCCTATAAGGAAGAGTTTCGAAAAAATAACCCCTGAAAGTTCATTAAGGGCAAAGGAAATGGTCGTTCTGGCGAAATTCGGAAAGAAGTCTGGTGCCATCGGGGCTGCGCTGCTAGCCAAGCAGAAGTTCTTATAGGGTAAGAGATGAACAGAGGTGCACGTTCATTGCTCATAATAGAGATAGCCTAAGTTGATGGAGTTCCGGCGAATAGCAAATCTTCCCCCTTATGTTTTCACAATCATCAATGATCTGAAGATCAAAGGACGCCGTGAAGGCGATGATATTATCGATTTCGGATTTGGGAATCCTGATCTTCCATCTCCACAGATTGCTGTTGATAAGCTCTGCGAAGCTGCCCAAAATCCCAGAAACCACAGGTATTCATTGAGCAGGGGCATCCCAAAACTCAGAGAAGCTATATGTGGCCTATATGAGGAAACTTTTGGAGTTTCTCTTGATCCAGAAACCGAAGCGATAAATACGATAGGCGCTAAAGAAGGTCTATCTCATCTGATGTGGACACTTGTTCAACCAGGAGATGCCGTGTTAGTCCCATCTCCTTCTTACCCTATTCACTTGTATTCACCTCTTTTCGCCGGAGCGGAAGTCCGAGAGATTCCTCTTTCAAGTGGATCTGATTTCTTCGGGGCGATGCGTGAACGTTGGGAATATAGTTGGCCACGCCCTAAGGTAATTTTGCTTTCCTTCCCGCATAATCCAACCACCATGTGCGTCGATCTAGATTTCATGCAACAGGTGGTTGATTTCGCCAAAGAAAAAGAAGTTCTTCTCGTCCACGATTTCGCATATGCAGACTTAGGGTTTGATGGCTATCAGCCTCCCTCCATTCTCCAAGCAGATGGTGGTAAAGATGTTGCGGTAGAACTCTACTCAATGACGAAGTCATTCTCTATGGCAGGTTGGCGTGTGGCATTTATGCTTGGGAACAGGGAGGTCATTGCAGCTTTAGCAAAAATTAAATCTTATTTAGACTATGGAACTTTTCAGCCAATACAAATCGCAGCGACAGTGACGATTAATGAGGCAAGCGACCACCCCAAAGAAGTGAATAAGATATACCAAAGTCGTCGTGACACACTATGCGATGGTTTGAATAGAATCGGTTGGGATATTGAGCCCCCTAAGGGGACAATGTTTGCTTGGGCTCCTATTCCAGAGCCATATAAGGATATGGGATCTATAGAATTTGCTTCTTGGCTGGTTAAAGAAGCGAAGGTGGCTACCTCGCCAGGTGTGGGATTTGGCCCAGGAGGGGAAGGGTACGTCCGGTTTGCATTAATCGAGAATGAACAGCGAACTACCCAGGCCATCCGGCATATTAAGAATGCGCTTACAGAGCTTTAGAAGTAATAACTAATTCGTTATAGCCCAAGACTTGCTTCGATCTACTGCCTGAAGCCAGCGCATATGATCAGCGTTACAAATTATGGGGTCTCTTTCTGGATATATCTGGATATCCAGCTTCCATTGGTCCCCGATCTCATCGAGAGAAGCCCAAATCCCTACTGAAAGCCCAGCGAGAAATGCTGCTCCTAAAGCAGTGACCTCCTTTGATTGGGGTCTTAGAACCGGAACTTGTAACTGATCTGCTTGTAATTGAAGAAGGAGGTTCATAGCTGATGCCCCACCATCAACTCTTAAATTCTGTAATTGCTGGTTTGAAGCAATTTGCATCAGCTCTATTACATCACGAGTTTGGTACGTCATGGATTCAATTACTGCCCGAGCTATTTCAGCTTTCCCAGTTCCGCGTGTGATGCCGATAACTAGACCCCGAGCGATGGGGTCCCACCAAGGACTTCCTAGCCCCGTAAATGCAGGAACGAAATAAACGTCACCTGTTTCTGAGCATTGAAGAGCAAGTTCCTCGAGCTCTGAAGATTCAGAAATAATCCCTAGGCCATCCCGCAACCATTGGACTGCTGACCCTGTGGAGAAGATGGAGCCTTCTAAGGCGTAGGTTGTAGTGCGTGTGTTCCCACTCTCCAGAACCCAAGCAATAGTGGAGAGAAGTCCATCAATTGGCTTCGGCAATTCATCGCCGACATTCATAAGGACGAAGGACCCAGTGCCATACGTGTTTTTGGCGTCTCCTTTAGAAAAGGCCGCATGGCCAAATAGCGAAGACTGTTGGTCTCCTGCTATTCCTCTAATCGGAATACCTGCTCCGCACGATGCTGCTTTACTTGTCTTTCCGAAGTCCCCATTTGATGCTCGAACCTCAGGCAAATCTGACTCATTTATACTGAATAAATCAAGGAGATTACTGTCCCATCTCAAGCTATTAATATTAAATAGCATCGTGCGTGAAGCGTTTGAAGCGTCAGTAGCATGAACTTTCCCACCAGTAAGCTTCCACACAAGCCAACTGTCGATGGTCCCAAATGCAAGATCTTTCTTATTAGGTAAATTTCTGGAAATCCACTCAAATTTTGTTGCTGAGAAGTATGGGTCAATAATTAAACCTGTTGATTCTCGGATTGTTGAAAGTAAGCCATTAGCCTCGAGCTCAACGCATCGAGGAGTTGTCCGTCTATCTTGCCAAACGAGGGCTCGGTGAAGGGGGAGTGAGGTTCTTCTATCCCAAACGACAGCCGTCTCACGTTGATTGGTGATTCCTATAGCGGTTATCGGTTCTGAAAGGTTTGAAACAACCTCCGCCATTGTGGCCTGAACTGATTCCCAGATTTCTTCTGCATCATGTTCAACCCAACCAGGGTTAGGGAAGTATTGTTTGAATTCCTTGTAAGAGGAAAATACGATACCTCCTTCTTCGTTAACGGCTAGAGTTCGAACGCCCGTAGTTCCTGCGTCAATTGCGAGGATGATTGTCATAGGGTGCTCTCCTATTTTGGTAATTTAGTATTTAACTGACAACTGATACTTGGGGGGCGTAGCTAACGAACTGGCTTCTGGTCAACGAATTTTGATCCCCTTCATCAGGGGTCGGCCATGTTTTTATTTCATTATCTATTGAGATGATTAAACTCACTACGTCACCTGACTCCGTCACGCTCCAGACAATTTGGGCAAGCGCCTCGATTAGCTGTTCTCCTTCAATTATTTCCAACCCGCCGGGCTCGAAATTAATTGTTGCGACGTCTCCATTAACGTTTACCCTATTTGGTGAAAGCCCCACTGGTACTGCTGTGCTGAGTGCCATATTGGATTCAGCTTCCGTGGGGTTTGCTATAAGCTCATTAATCAGGTCTGTAATTTGAAGTTCAGACCCTGAGCGCTCGCGTTTGACTGGTATTAAGCGACTATCAGCATCAAGTAGGTATATTGTAAAGGTTCGAAACTCTTCACTTTCTTCGTCGTCTAATTGCGGTGTGGTGTTCTCTGGGAAAGTTGACTGTATAGAAACGGGCGAAGAGTCTTGGGGTATCCCACATCCCGAGCTGAGAAGTAGAGCTAGAAGAAAGTAGATGGATTTATTTTTCATTTGATTACCTTTGGGAGAGTGATTGAGAATACAGACCCGTCCTTACCGTTTGCATGGCTTTTTACGTTTACTTGACCTCCATGAAGCTTCAGATGCTCCGCAACGAGCGAGAGCCCAAGTCCGGTTCCGGTTCCCTTTCCTCTTCGCCCTCCTTCAGCCCCACGGGCGAATCTTTCAAAGATCGTGTTGCGTTCTTCCTCAGGGATTCCGGGTCCGTGATCTTCGATTGAAATCTCGATATCGTTATTGGCCTGTTTCACCGTGATTCTTGTCGCACCGCCCGCATAATTAGTCGCATTTTCTAGAAGGTTATTCATTACACGAGCTAGCCGTCGCTTATCTGCTTCGATTATGGTCTCTTCAGCACAATTAAGAAACTCTATCTCCAAGAACTGATTGCCTGATTGAAGTGCTATTGCCCGGAGAAATTCATTGAGTAAAAATCGCTCGAGATCTAATGCATTTGCGTTAACTTCGTACCTCGAAATTTCAAGGAGGTCTTCTACCAGTTGTCGGAATCTCTCGAGGTCTTCAGTGAGAAGATCAAGCGCAACGGATGATGCATCATTAAGGGTGTCTTTATCGGAATTGAGAACCTCTAGAGAGGCCATAATCGTAGTAAGTGGGGAGCGTAACTCGTGGGAAACATTACTGGCGAATTTGGCATCTGCTTGTATCCGTTCTTCGAGATTGGTAGCCATCTGGTTAAAAGAGTCGGTTAGTTGCTCAAGGTCACGGTCTCGCCCAACTTCTAATCGAGCAGTTAAGTCACCTGTGGCGATAGCTCTGGCAGCCTGGCCTACTTTTTCCACTGGTAGTAAGAGTCTCCTTGAAGCAAAAGCGCCGATAGCAATTCCGAGTAGGCAAATTCCTGCACTAGTTACTATTAGGATCTGGGATAGTGCGTTTAATGTGTCTTCGATGTCATCGAGTGGAGTTGCCTCGAAATATAGGGCGTTACTTGCTGTTAGGGGAAATCCGATTACAAGAACGGGCGTTCCGTTACTTAGCCGGTACTTCATTTTTGCACCTGAAGAGTCAGAAGTACTGACAAGATCTAATAGCTCATTGTGGATATTTCCAGGCGCTTCGAATAGAACCGGGTCAGCAGAAATCCAAGTATTATCAAGTCGAATAGCTGGCGTCGACTCAGCTCTGACTCCTCGGAGGTTTGATAGCAGATCTCGAGTTGTTCCTGTGTCGATTTCTTCTATTATTCTTCTTTGGGCTTGATTAGCATTTACAGTAGCGACACTTTGGGCGCTCTGTTCTCGCGTCTCTAGCAAGTTATCTCGGACGAGTAAATAAGTAACAATTGACAGGACTGTCGTAAGAAGCAATGCGCTAAGTCCAAAAGCTAAGGTAACTCTTGCTCTGAGACGGACACCGCGCCTAAATCGAATGGGCACTGCTGGTCATCCTTGGAGTTTATAGCCAAAACCTCTGACTGTTATCACATAACGTGGCTTTGCGTCTTCCGGCTCTATTTTCTTTCGCAGTCGGCGGATATGAACGTCAACAAGCCTTCCATCGCCAAAATAGCCTCGTCCCCAGACTCGTTCAAGAAGTTCATCTCTGCTGAATACTCTCCCAGGTGCTGACGCTAGTTCTATAAGCAACTGGAATTCTGTTCGTGTCAAGTGTGTTGTTCGTTCTCCTACGATCACTTGCCCTTGGTCCGGCAGTATCTTAAGGTCGCCAAATTCCAGATTACTGAGTTCTGTGGTTGGAATGCGGACTCTTCGGAGAAGGGCTCGTATTCTCGCACTTAGTTCCTTTGGGGCAAATGGCTTCGTTAGGTAATCATCAGCACCGGCTTCCAGTCCTGCAACTACATCATGGGTATCGTCTCTTGCTGTAACCATCACCACAGGGATGTCGCTCTGTTTCCTAACGGTCCGGCAAACCTCGAATCCGTCTATTCCAGGAAGCATGATGTCTATGAGAACAATGTCGGCATTCGCCTCTGGGAAGACTTGTAGTGCCTCCTCGCCACTGCGGGCTTCTACGACCTCCCATCCTTCGTTTTCAAGCGCAAGTCGCACGGCAGTTCTGATCCGCTCGTCATCCTCAACAACAAGTACCTTGGTGCTCATTCCAATATGATAGAGGCAAAGGGTGCGAGGAGTTAAAAAGCGACCATTAAATATCTGCTAATCGAAGTTTAAGGCAGTGTTGTAAAGCAAGGCTTTGAATTGTTCTTCGATAGATGGATTGATAGCAAGAGTTAAGTTTTTGCCTCCAAAGTCTTCGATGCACTCAACTGTGGCCTTTGCTTCAGAAGCAATCAACATTCCGGCTGCGATGTCCCATTCGTTTAGGCCAGTCTCAAAAAATGCGTCTACTCTGCCTTTGGCTACAGAGCATAGATCGATCGCGGCACTTCCCATTCTTCGTATGTCAGCAACGCAAGGGATGATATCTAGAAGCGCTTTTGCTTGGATCGCTCGGTCTGCACTTTTATAGCTAAATCCTGTAGCAATAAGAGATGTTTCTAACTTGGTCGACTTTGTGATATGAATTTCTTCTCCATTGCATCTTGCTCCGTGACTCTCGGCAGCATCGAATATCTCTCCACGGCTCGAATCCGCGACAGCTCCAGCTACAATTCGTCCTCCTACCTTCGCAGCAATTGATGGCCCGAACCCTGAGTGGCCGTAAATAAAGTTTGTTGTCCCATCGATAGGGTCAATGACCCATTGGACATTTGATCGACCTTTTTGTAATGTTCCCTCCTCACCTAGGAATCCATCTTGCGGCCGGGAATCTTTGATCAGATTTACAATTAGCGTTTCAGCCCGTTTGTCGATTTCAGTCACGTAGTCCGTAGAACTTGATTTAGTGCTCTGCCGCACTCCTTTTCCGCTCTCGTGGAGGATGTATTCACCGGCTTGCATGGCGACGTCGCTAGCAATATCACGTAATTCGATAAAGTCGACAGCATCATCCAGCTCTGAAGGCATTTTTATTTAGAATCCCCATCACTTTTCGTTCGCCATTCTGTTACTGCTCGAAGAACCAGAATTGAGACAATGCCAACACCTCCAGCGCCTACCAATGCTCCGATAATCGCACTAATCCCCGATAGGTCTGAACAGCTGTCTGAACATTGAAGATCTGTAAAAGCGTAGCCAATGAGTCCTCCACATAGGCCACCGATTAGAATCGCCAGGAAAGAAAATGCTTGGATGGGTCGAGATGGGGCCGTAAACAAATGATCTGCGCTGGGGAGGTCAACTGAATTTCCGCCAAATTTAGTGACACTTGTGTCACTAGGTTCATCGTTCTCGTGATTCTCCTGCATTGCTCTTATCGTATCGGTTCATTCACTGATCGGATGCCAGCAAAACGTTCTTAGTGATGCTTGAATAATAGTAAGAATAGTTTTAAGAGTTTGGAAGATGACATCACATATTTTGCATGTAGATATGGACGCTTTCTTCGTTTCTGCTGAACTAGTTCGCAGGCCAGAATTACGTGGTCTTCCTGTAGTCGTTGGAGGAACCGGAGGGCGAGGGGTTGTGGCCGCTGCATCGTATGAGGCGCGCTCATTTGGAATATTTTCTGCTATGTCTACCTATCAGGCACGACGTCTTTGCCCAAGAGCTGTCTTTCTTCAGGGTGATCATTCCTACTATGCGAGCGTTAGCTCTAAAGTAATGGGGATTTTTGAACGCTATACGCCTCTAGTTGAACCTATCTCCTTAGATGAAGCTTTCTTAGATGTAGGGGGAAGTGTGCGGTTACATGGTTTGCCATATGAGATAGCCCAATCGATTAGAAGAGACATTAATCATGAGCAAGGGCTCACTTGTTCAGTGGGGATAGCCCCTAATAAATTTCTAGCTAAATTAGCGACGGAAGAAGCGAAACCGAGCCCTGGTCCTAGTGGTCCCATTCCCGGGCTTGGTGTGAAAGTTGTCGAAGAGCATGAAATTCAAGAATTTCTCGACCCTTTGCCAGTCCGTTCGCTTTGGGGGGTAGGTCCAGTGACGGTAGCTCGATTAGACCAGATTGGGGTATCAACAGTATTCCAGCTTCGAAATTTTCCTCGCGATAGTTTGATACAAGCTTTAGGAAAGACCCAGGGTGCGCATTTACATCGTCTAGCGCACGGTGTTGATGAAAGGAATGTAGAGGCACGTCAAAATATCAAATCCCTTTCCCATGAGGAAACATTTTCAGAGGATCTCTATTCAGAGGAGAGAATCACTACAGAGATTTTTCGGATGGCTGATGCTGTGGGTAAGCGTTTACGCGGACTGGGAATTTTGGGAGCAACAGTGAACCTTAAAGTGAGGCTAAAAGATTTTTCAACTTTTACGCGGTCAGTTACCCTCCCAGACCCTACAGATAGTGGGAAAACAGTTGGAAAAACAGCGGTTAACCTTCTTAGGTCTGTTGAAACATCAAGTGGAGTGCGACTATTAGGGGTTGGAGTGTCGAATCTGACAGAAAGTGACTTGGGGCTGCAACTATCTTTTGACGATATCGACGGTAAGGACCCTGAATGGCGTGATGCAGAAAAGGCCATTGACGAGATACATGAACGGTTCGGAACCCAGTCAATAGGGGCTGCTAGTACCCTGTCCGAGAAAGGGCTTCGGCCCAAAGAAAAGGGATCTCAGCAGTGGGGCCCTTCAAATAACTAAGGAAGTAGTCGGTTTCGCGTTGTTGATAGCAGATCATTGTGCGATGATAGTTATATGCCACTTTCGGACGACGAACAGAAGATACTAAGCCAGATCGAACAGCAATTGCACGAAACGGATCCTGACCTAGCGAATGAAGTAGCTACGACCACGGTTTATACTCATGCAGCTAGAAATATTAAGTGGTCTGTGCTCGGATTCATCGTTGGGCTAGTAGTTATTATTCTGACCTTGTCCATCAGTTTTTGGGTCGCGTTTGTAGGATTTGTCATTATGTTGGCGGCAGCTCTCTATTTTGAGCAGAATATGCGCAGACTGGGTAAGGCAGGTATGAATCAACTCTCGATGAGGGTTGGATCTGGTGGGCTAGGAAATAAAGGAAGTGGGCGAGATGGTTTCCTTGATAGGTTCCGACGGGAGGGTCCTGGCAGCTAGCCTAACCTCTTTTACCTGATTAATTTAAGGCTGGTATTTCATGCAGGTTTGCTGAATTAAATTGGCTAGTGTGGAGGTGTATGAGAAACCAATTTAGCCGTGGATCAATTGCGATTATTCGAAGGCCTTATTTGTGGGTTGCGGCTATCACGCAGCTATGGCGCATGCGAGATAAGGGCTGGTATAAATCGTTTCCCTTTCTGCCTCTTCCAAATGAAGAATACTTACGTTTCAGAATAGTCACTGCATATGGTCATGAAGACCCTTCCAAATACTTCATAAGCGACTTGGTGACATATTTCAAATGGTGCAGAGGTTGGAGGATGTCGGGCAAGTGAAAATAGCAGAGAAGCTACTGCCAGGTGGTGTCCCAGGGTGGGTTGTTTCTGATAAAACCGGCAACGTCCAAAAACTACACTCCTTAATGAATCAAGATTGGACTTTGCCTTCATTGTGGGTGATGTCTCCTACCAACTCCTGTCTTGTTTTGGGGAGTTCGCAAGATGATTCATGCATAAATTATCAACACGCTAAGAAGGCAGAAGTTGCGATAGCTAGACGAAGAACTGGAGGGGGTGCAGTTTTTGTAGATTCGCAAGCTTTATTTTGGGTGGACCTGTTTGTGCCTAGAACGCATCGTCTTTGGGAGGACGATATAGGGGTGGCATCAATGGGGATGGGGGGAGTTTGGAAAAAGGCTTTGGATTCACTAGGGGTCGATTGCCAGATGTATGACAAACCGTTCATTAAAGACTCGCTATCGGAGTTAGTTTGTTTCGCCGGCCGAGCACCTGGCGAGCTCTTAATTCATGGAAGGAAGATCCTAGGGATCTCCCAGAGGCGAATGAAGGAAGGAGTTAGGTTTCAGTGTGCTCTAACTCTTGGATGGGAGCCGGAGGAATGGCTCAATTTGTTTACCGCTGAATCGGTTAGGAATTTACAATCAGAGATTTGTGATGCTGGAACATGCGTTTTTCTTGATAGAAATGACGTCCTGAGTTCCTTTATGAAAGCTTTGACTCTCTCTTAGAAGTTTTCTAAATGCGGCCAATAGTTTTGATCAAACTCATTTAGCGTCTCTTTGGCTGCTTTAAATTGTTATGCCTGTCTGATGTCAGGTCAAGATCCCTTATTTTTGCATTTAAATGGTTGAAAGTGGGAGAATATGGGTTAAAGTGGGAGAAATGGGAGAGAAGGGATCTCTCGTAAGTTTCGTTTCGAACACAGCGGAGTTTGTTGTGAAACGGCAGGGGACATAATGTTTACAGGGGAATATGAAAGACTTTTAGATGAAAAGGGCCGATTGGTCCTTCCTCCGACTTTTCGTCGCGACCTTGTGAGTGCGGCATTCTTGACAAAGTCCCTAGAAGACCCTTGCCTTCTGGTTTACAGCGAAGAAGAGATTGGGAAAGCGGCCGAACGGCTTATAGAGCAAGTGAAGAAGAATCAGGTCTCTCCACACGCTCAAAGAAGATGGGCAGCAAGTATTACTGAGGTTCGAGCAGATGGGCAGGGAAGAATTGCCGTCCCGCCGAAATTACGAGACCAAATCCAACTAGATCGAGAAGTTATTTTGATTGGTGTAATCAATCGAGCGGAGATTTGGACTCCCGAGGACTGGAGGAACGTAGAAGAAACAACGGAAATACAACCCAATGAGAGCCAATGGCTTTAGAGGGAAGGGTATCTAGTAAATCTATAAATGAAAGCAGGATCTATTTACAGTCAACTTGAACGGAATCTTACGTACCCGCTTATGGGCAGCCTTCCGGTTTATAAGATGCGAGCATTTACTCCGCCCGCTTGCCATCTAGTCCGCTCGGGGAGAAATCCCGACGAACGCATATACGCCGGGGGGCTGCCGGTAAGCGAGAAAGAAAGAAACCGAGACGGTATGCGATCTAGTTCTCCAGCAAACGGGTATCCCCTGGATCCGGCAGTCGGTTCATCCGACTGCCGGATCACCCGTACAAGGCCGAGTGAGTATTCCCACCAACCTGTGATGCTAGGCGAAGTCCTTTCCATACTGGAACAGATTCCCTCTGGTTACTTTCTTGACGCAACTCTCGGTGGTGCAGGGCACTCCAAAGCACTATTGGAACTAAGGGATGATCTTTACTTAGTTGGCATTGACCAAGATGAAGAAGCTCATATTGCCGCTCGAAAGGCGCTAGCTGATTTGAATGGTCGATTTGATCTTGTCCATGAACGCTTTGACCGGCTTGACGCAGTTCTGGATGGATTAAACGTAAATAAAATATCCGGCGCATTGTTTGACTTAGGTGTATCTTCCTTTCAGTTAGATACACCTTCTAGGGGATTTTCATTTCGAAATGATGGACCTTTAGATATGCGGATGAATAGGGCTACAGGAATTAATGCGGAAAATCTAGTAAATAACACCAGTTATCAGGACATGTTTCGAATACTCACACAGTACGGTGATGAAAGGCACGCTAAGAGAATCGCTAGAGCAATAATCAAAGCGAGGCCGATAGCTACTACATCCCAATTAGCTGAAGTTGTAGTAAATGCCATGCCATCAGCTTCAAAAAAATCTCCTGGTCACCCTGCTCGGCGGACATTTCAGGCAATCAGAATAGCTGTTAACAATGAGATAGAAATTTTAGAATCGGCGCTTAACAAGACCATTGATCGTTTAATTCCAAACGGACGTTGCGTAATCATTTCCTACCACTCTGGAGAAGACAGAATTGTCAAACGTACATTGCGAACAGCAGCCGGACTTAAAAATACTGTGCCAAAACACCTTCCAAAGCCATCAGAAACAGCGACAGTTCGGCTGACAACTCGTAGCGGCCAGACCCCTTCAGAAGATGAATTAGTTCAGAACCCTCGGTCGAGCTCAGCGCGATTGCGTTGGTTTGAGAAGGCTGGGGATTGATATGGCTATATCTTCTCAAGTCTTAGAGATTGACAGAAAGAAAAATAGCGGAAATGTAAATTTGCGCGTTTTATCTAAATCTAGGCCTTGGATATGGAATTTCTTATCAGGGATGGTCCTTTTAATTGTTTTAGGAATTTTCGTCAGAGTAGGTTTTAGCGCCTTAGTTGTAAACAATCAGAAAAGTCTTGATAGGACTATCACGATGATCAGCGATGCAAGCGATGTTAATAGGGCTCACCGCTTTAATATTTCTGAACTTGAATCTGCACAGAGGATCTATAGGATCGCATTCGCTTCTCCAGAAGAACTAGTAGAAAATGGTATTTATGGTCTGGGAATGATCGCACCTTCTCAGGTTAAGTATTTAACAGCATCTACTGATGTGCCTTCAGAAAAATGGGAAGATGCGGTTGTTTCAGAAGTAGGCAGTGGTGTAAATGGCTAGGGTCAATTTTTCACTACAAGAAAATTGGCGATTAGCTGTTCTTATCGCTTTCTTCTTTGTATCAGCTGTGGCGTTAGGGTGGAGACTTTTTCACATTCAGATTCTTACATCAGATAGAAGAGTCCAGATAGGTGTAGATCAGCGTATGTATGAAAGTGTTACGGAAGGTGAACGGGGTCGGATTCTAGACAGAGATGGGCATCAACTCGCTTTATCATTTCCCCAGCCGATAATTTATGCTGATCCCTTAGTTGTTGGTGATCTGGCAATAGAGTACGCCCAGGTGCTTGCACCAATAATCGGTAGAGAGTCCAAATTCATACTTGCAGATCTTGTAACGGACGGGTCAAGATTCCAATACCTCCAAAGAGAAGCAACGCTACAGATGCAAGCATCTGTGGAAGAGTTGAATCTTGTCGGAATTTATGTTGATGAGGAGCCGAGAAGATTTTACTTATCAGGTGAATATTTCGCCAGAGGAACCATAGGGCAGGCTGGAGTCGACAATCAAGGAATTTCCGGAATTGAACTTCAGTACGACGACTATTTAGCAGGGGAATCTGGTTTGGAGGTAGCTGAGCGCAACCAATATGGGGGGACCATTCCGAATGGAAGAATACAAATTGAACCTGCAACTCAGGGGGCAGACCTTTACTTGACCCTCGATCGGGCTCTTCAGGCACAGGTTGAGCTAGAGCTGGGTGCGGCGATTGAGAGGATGAACGCTAAGGGGGGAGTAGTTATTATCTCAAAGCCAGCGACAGGGGAGATCCTTGCTATGGCATCAATGGTGATGACCGAAGATGGAGAGATAGTTACGACCTCTGATAATAGGGCAGTTACCTGGGTTTATGAACCTGGGTCAGTTATGAAAGCGATTACTTTTGCGGCGGTTATTAACGAAGGCTTAGCGCATCCAAACACTGTTAGAGAAATAGATGATGCTATCGAACTTTACGACGAAGAAGAATGTGTTGGTGTCAAGTATGACTGCACATTTACAGAGCTGGGTTTAACTTATGGAACTAAAGAGATGACTCTGGAGGATATTTTAGTCAACTCCTCAAATACGGGAACGATTACATGGGCCCTTGACTTAGGTAAAGAAAGACTTCACAGTTACTTAGTGGATTTTGGATTTAATCAGAAGACAGATCTGGACTTCCCATATGAGGCTTCAGGTGCACTGAAGAGCCTCGAAAATTGGTCTGGGGTAGAAATAGCTACGACGGGAATGGGTCAAGGCATAGATGTAACCCCAATCCAGATGCTCAGTGCATATAACATAATTGCAAATGGGGGTGTTTATGTTTCACCGCGGATTATCCAATCAATAGAGTACAGCTCTGGTGAAACAGAATATATCCCAACTAGTGCTAGTCGTCGGGTAATCGAAGAGCAGGCTGCACGTGAAATGACGCAGGTGCTAGCAGCTGTCGTATCAAGAGGTACTGCAAGAAAGGCTGGTGTTCCGGGATACGCGATTGCTGCTAAAACTGGTACAGCTCGAAAGGTACAGCCAAATGGAACTTATGAGGACGAAGACGGCTTCTACCATTACGCATCGACAGTTGTTGGGTATTTCCCCGCATCTTCACCAGAATTATCGATGATTGTTATTATTGATGAGCCTACAGATAATTTCTACGCTAGCGAAACGGCTGCTCCATTGTTTGGCGACCTTGCTAGTTGGGCTTTGCGGCACTATAAGATCTCTCCCTCTTCGGATCTTGTATATTCGGCTATTGACCAAGGAGATATAGGTAATTTGTCCGAGGGAGAGTCAGAGTTAGAGGGGGCTCAATGAATTTAGTTGAGATCCTCTCAAAGTATGAATCTACTGGAGACAAAGAAGACATATCGGTGGTTGGCTCTACTGAAGGGATAGAAATTAGAGGACTGTCTTTTGATAGTAGGGAGGCTCAAACGGGAAGCATCTTTTTTTGTATCTCTGGTGGAACCGATGATGGCCACGAATACGCAAATCAGGCGATAGAGAATGGAGCTGTTGCAATTGTCGCTGAGAAACAACTTGTAGTTCCTGTTCCTCAAATCATTGTTCAAAATAGCCGAGAAGCTATGGCTTACATATCGTGTATCTATTTTGACTTCCCTTCCCGAGAAATAGATGTGATAGGGGTTACTGGTACTAATGGGAAAACCACAACTACACAGGTGATCACAGCGATACTTAATAATGCAGGGATTCTCTCTAGGTCTATTGGAACTTTAACTGGAGTGCTTACAACGCCAGAAGCACCCGCCTTGCAAGCAAAATTTCGATCTTTCGTTGATTCCGGAATTCAATCAGTTGTAATGGAAGTTTCATCTCATGCTTTATCACAACATCGAGTGACTGGTACTGAATTCGATGTAGGCGTCTTTACGAATTTAAGCCAAGACCATTTGGATTATCACAAAGAGATGGAGAAGTATTTCGAAGCAAAAAGCTCTCTGTTTAAGGCACAGAAATGTAGATCCGCAGTTGTGAATGTTGATGACCCATTTGGCTTGCGATTGGTAGAACAAATTGACATTGAGACTTGTGAAGTTTCACCAAGTTCAGTAGATGTCAAAGAAGAAAGCTTCGCTGGATCGAGCTTTATCTGGCGTGATCGGGAAGTCAAGCTTCAGGTTTCTGGAAAGTTCAATATTGAAAATGCATTACTTGCTGCTTCTACATGTCTTCTTTTAGGGGTAGATGAAACTCAGATTGTCAATGGACTCGAAGCATCTAAACCTGTCCCTGGAAGATTTGAAGTCGTTAATGACCATAGCGAATCGCCAATAGTAATCGTAGATTATTCACACACACCTGCCGGGATTGAGAATGTCCTTCAAGCAGTCCGGCGTATAGCGCCCAAAGCGAGATTAACAGTTGTGTTTGGTTGCGGCGGAAATCGCGATAGGAGCAAACGACCTGAGATGGCACGAGCA
Organism: Actinomycetota bacterium; assembly: GCA_902565595.1. GTDB lineage: Bacteria > Actinomycetota > Acidimicrobiia > Acidimicrobiales > UBA8592 > UBA8592. The sequence continues at coordinate 1,891 of CACFFD010000018.1, read as the reverse complement.
GCTGAAATGTATGCTGATCGGGTGGTTATCACTTCGGATAATCCCCGCTTCGAAGACCCTCGAAAGATAATTCAGGAGGCCATGTCCGGTTTCGATGATACTGATTCTGTGGTTGTGGAGGAAGATCGGGGAGCAGCTATTCAGTTTGCAATCGAATCATCAAATCCAGATGAAGTGATTGTTATTGCAGGAAAGGGTGCTGAAACAGTTCAAGAGATTAGAGGTAAAGTGAGGTCTTTCGATGACAGAGTTATTGCGCTAGCAGCTCTTCAGGGGGGCAAAGAATGATTCGTCTTTTATTCGCAGTTACAATCTCGGTTGGAATATCCCTATTCGGAACCAGATACTTGATCCGATGGTTAACGAGTAGAAGAATTGGGCAGCCCATTCGTGAAGATGGCCCTGGGGGACACATTACTAAAGCGGGTACTCCGACAATGGGTGGGATAGCTGTCGTTTTGGGGGGATTGATAGCGTATGTTATCTCAGACTTGTATAACGGGATTTATACCCGGTCAGGTTTGCTTGTGATGGCGGCGATTCTTGGTGCCAGTATTGTTGGGTTTTTTGATGACTGGCTTAAGGTTTCAAACGAGCGAAATCTCGGCTTAAAGAAAGGTACAAAAGTAGTCGGTCTACTAGTTGTAGCCTTTGGATTTTCTACCGCCATGGTTACAACTACCAACGTCCATACAGAAGTATCATTTACGCGCTGGGATTCACTTTCAATCGACTTGGGTCCGGTTGGATGGGTTTTTTGGGCTGTGTTTGTGATTCTTGCTATGAGCAATGCAGTAAATCTTACGGATGGTCTTGATGGGCTAGCTGCTGGATCATCTACCCTATGTTTCAGCGCGCTAACGGTGATTTCATTCTGGGCTTTTCGCCATCCCGAAATTTACGACCTTGATCATGCCCTAGATTTGGCAGTTGTTGCAGTTTCAATGCTTGGAGCGTGTGTCGGGTTTCTTTGGTGGAATGCTGCGCCAGCGAAAATATTTATGGGCGATACAGGATCACTAGCTATCGGAACAGCATTAGCCTGTTTGGCATTGGCTACGAATACTCATTTGCTACTTCCAATAATTGGTGGAATTTTTGTGCTCGAAACTCTCTCAGTCATTATTCAGGTTTTAGGGTTTCGGCTGATGAATAGAAAACGTATTTTTCGGATGGCACCTTTTCACCACCATTTTGAACTTCTCGGGTGGCCTGAGACAACTGTAATAGTTCGTTTCTGGATTATTGGGGGCTTTTTCGTAGCTATTGCACTCGGGCTTTTCTATGCGGACTTCGTAGAAATATCTGACCTGCGAGGGGTAGCTTCGCCATGAGAAAAATTCTAGTAGAGGAGGGATGCACTGCTGCATTGTTTGGTTTTGGAGTTACTGGCCGTGCAGTCGCTGCTTCGCTTTTAGAACGAAACGTTTCCGTCCGTATTTTTGATGACAGTCCAGATAAGGAAATGATAGATACTGCTGAAGCTATGGGCATTAATCTCAATACTCCAAGTAGCAAAAGAGAATTTCAGGAAAATATCAAAAATGCTAATTACGCTATTCCTACACCGGGCCTACCGGAGAACCACCTCTTCTTTGAGTGTGTGAGAAATAACGAGATTCCAATCCTCACAGAATTTGATTTGGCGGCTCAGTGGGATAACCGACCGATCCTCGCAATAACTGGGACAAATGGAAAAACCACAGTTTCAACCATGGTTCATGAGATGCTTGGAAAGAGCGGGATAATTTCTGCACTAGCTGGGAACACAGATACTCCTTTGGTATCTGCCATTGCTGAAAAAGAAACCGAAACTATGGTAGTAGAAGCATCTTCGTTTCGGCTTTCTCTATCTAATGACTTCAAGCCTCAAATAGCTGCATGGTTAAAT
>CACFFD010000017.1 GCA_902565595.1 Actinomycetota bacterium | reverse complement strand
TACGACGGCTACCTCGACCAATACCACCTTCCCATCCTCCATGGTGAAACGTTTGGGCCTGATTACTGTAATGTGGCCAAGTTTGTTCATTGGGGTCCTCATCAGCGGATGCAGGTTCCTGATTACCGGCATCTAGATTTAGCGGGGGTCCCTGAGGAGGAATGGCCAATGTCTATGCTCACGAGTGGCGTGTGGACTATCTTCCCCCATATCTCTATAGCTTCGTTCGGCATAGAAGAAGCTAGATACCGAGAAGGCGGGAAAATCTACCAAGTCTCTCAATTGTTTCCAGGTTCTGATCCTGATACCTCCGTTACACATCAGAATTTCCTCGCTACGTTTGAACCTGATGAGGAGCAGATGGAAAAGATTGAAAAGCAGAAGGCCTTTCTCCGGTATGTTGTGGCTGAGGAAGATTACTACACTGGGAACCGTATTCAGAAGACTGTAAAGACCGGAGCGAAGTCTCATTTCGTCTTTGGTCGCAACGAAGGGGGCCCTCAACGCTTCCATCGTTGGACAGACGCTCTTCTAGCAGCTGATAGTGATCAGGGCCTTTTAGAACTATATAAGAGTGGTGTCGGCTAAATTTTCTTCACGATGTAAGAAAAAAGTCCCTAATTATCGTGGAAACAGGGTACGCGAGTGTAATCCCTTCCTGATTTCACGCATATTGCACCAGATGTTCTCACTAGAATAGGGATGTGAGAGGAATACTTAACAGCGCAGGATATATCCCGAAGAAGTTCCTTAGAAGGTCATCAATACAGGAGTTCATGGGCGGAACCACACCTTCAGGAGTGCGGGCAGTCTGCTCTCATGATGAGGACACTGCGACCATGGGCGTTGAAGCAGCGCGTATCACCCTTTCCTCGTTATCGGGCAGTATCAATCCAGCAGCTGTTTGGTTCTCATCTTCTAATCCTCCATACATGGATAAGACAAATGCAAATGTTATTCATGCTGCGCTTCAGCTTGATACGAATGCTGCGGCATATGACTTTGGGGGGGCAGAGAAATCAGGGATCGGCGCCCTTAAAGCAGCTCTCGATTCTTCAAAGACCCTTCTGCTAATTCAATCCGACATTCGAACAGGTCTGCCCTCTAGTGAAGACGAAGGACACGGAGGTGATGCGGCCTCGGCGCTCCTCATTGGTGGTGAGGATGACGGCGATCTTATTGCTCGTTACCTCGGAGGATCTTCGGCTAATGAAGAATTTATAGGTCGCTGGAGGAACCCTCATGAGCCTAATTCTAAAAGCTGGGAAGAACGTTTCGTAGTTACGAAGTATCTCCAGTTAATTGATTCCGCTTGGCAAGAAGCTTTATCTGTAACTGAATTATCTTCTAGGGACATAAGCACTGTAGTTATTTCAGGGTCAAACAACAGGGCAAAAAATCAGATCTCAAAAATTCTAGGTGTAGAGAAACCGCGTATAGATCTTTTTGAGGACGTTGGTATTGCAGGAACAGCAGACGCAACTTTGCTACTAACACATGCGTTGGAGACTTCCGAATCCGGAGAGATCATAGCGCTGGTTGTTCTATCAGATGGCATCGAAGTATTGCTTTTTGAAGCGGGCAACCAGAAAAACCAATCAAAGGACACAATCTCCTCACAAATTAATTCTCGCAATGAAATAACCTACCAACGTTTCTTACAATGGAAAGGAAATCTCGACGTTCAACCTCCTAATCGGCCTGCACCTTCACGTATATCAGCGTCTGCAGCAGCAAGAGAATCAGAATGGAAACATGGTTTTATTGCGTCAAAAGCTGAAAAGAGCGGCATGATTCATATGCCTCCATCTCGGGTCTCTGCCAACCCTGAAGACCGGATAGATACGATGGATCCAATTTCTATGGCGAACACTTCTGGACATGTCGTTACCTACACCGTTGACCGCCTTGTTTATTCTGAGAGTCCTCCAGTGGTATTTGCAGTCGTTGACTTCGTCGGTGGTGGCCGTATACCCATCGAGCTTACTGATATAGATGCAGAAGATATTTCGATAGGGATGGAAGTTATACCCACATTCCGAAAGGTATTTACTGCCGACGGGATTCATAACTATTTTTGGAAAGTTCGCCCTGCGCGTCAATAGAGGGGAAATATAAATGGCTTCAAACGGAATAAAAGACAAAGTGGCGATAATTTCTATTGGATGTACGCCATTTCGTGAGCACTGGGACAAGAGCAGAGATGATTTGGTTATCGACGCTGTTAAACACACATTTGATGGTGTAAACCTTGCTAGTGAAGACATTGACGCCTATTGGATCGGGACAGCGCAGAGTGGGATGAGTGGTCTCACGTTGTCTATGCCTCTCAAACTCGAAGGAAAGCCGGTAACCCGTGTAGAAAACTTCTGTGCTACCGGATCTGAGGCTCTACGACAGGCATGCTACGCAGTGGCAAGTGGTGCGTACGACACCGCAATGGCTGTAGGAGTAGAGAAAGTCAAAGATAGTGGGTATCAAGGTCTCAATGCTTTCCCAATACCCACTGCAGGAACTAACCGGACCTTGACAGCTGCAGCAATGTATAGCCTTGTCCTTCCTGCATATGCCAAGAAGTACGGTGTAGATGAAGGTGAGCTTCGAATGGTGGTGGCAAAAATAGCAGAGAAAAACCACTTCAATGGAGCGAGAAACCCTCTTGCACAATTTCGTCGAGAAATGAGCGCTGAAGCAATCTGCGATATGGCCGCAGTCGCAGGACAGCTAAGCGTCTTTGACTGTGCAGGCGTCGCCGATGGTGCAGCTGCCGCCATTGTGGTCCCGGCTGACAAAGCGTATGAGTATACGGATAAGCCACTGTTTATAAAAGCTCTCTCGCTCGTCTCGGGTAATGGAAGTGGACTCATGGACCCAGAATACGATTACACAACATTCCCTGAATGCGCAGCGGCAGCGCAAGATGCATATTTACAAGCTGGGATTACCAACCCGAGAGAAGAACTGGCCTTAGCAGAAGTCCATGATTGCTTCACCCCAACTGAGTTGATCCTGATGGAAGACCTCAAATTCTCTGAAAGAGGACAAGGGTGGGAAGATGTCCTTAACGGAGATTTCGCCCTTGACGGGGCTATTCCCGTGAATACTGATGGAGGATTAAAGAGCTTCGGCCATCCTGTTGGAGCCTCCGGAATCCGGATGCATTATGAATGCTGGCTGCAGCTCCGACGAGAAGCGCCCGCCGAACGACAAATTTCTGATACTTCAAGGAATTTAGGTCTAGTGCATAATCTTGGTGGGTATCCGGGTGAGATGGTGAGCTTTGTCTCAATACTCGGCACAGAGAAAGGATAAGGAAAGACTATGGCGGTAACCGAAAATCAAACTCCTTGGCATTTACGAGGCAACTGGGCGCCTGTCCAAGATGAAATAGTAGAAACAGAACTTCTAGTAGAAGGAGCCATTCCTCCACAACTTGAAGGCGTATACATTCGCACCGGCCCCAATCCGAAATCTGGTTCTTCCCCGCATTGGTTTATGGGTGATGGGATGGTTCACGGTGTGCGGCTATCCCAAGGGAACGCTGCATGGTATCGAAATCGATTTGTCCAGACCCCAAACATCACCGATGATGTTTCCTCCCAAACAGTTGATGTAAGTGACTTATCTCGAGGCAGTGCGAATACACATGTGGTAGCACACGCAGGGAAAATCCTCTGTCTTGAAGAAGGTCATTGGCCATGGGAGATTGATTCCAACCTAAATACCGTAGGGTATGAGAACTTTTCTGGAAATTTAAAAACGTCTATGACAGCTCACCCCAAGATATGTCCTGAAACAGGAGAGCTTCTTGCATTCAGCTATTTTTCATTCGAGCAGCCATTTTTGACGTACCATCGCATTAATTCTGACGGGGAATTGATCCAATCTGAGGGAATAGAAATCCCCAATATGGTAATGATGCACGATTTTAACGTAACTAGAAACTATGTAGTTTTTATGGATTTGCCGTTAGTTCTTAACCTTTCATTACTTGAAACCGGTGTGCCGTTTGGCTTTGACCCGTCTGCAGGAGCACGTCTTGGAGTCATGCCAAGAAATGGTACCAATGCGGACGTTCGTTGGTTTGAAATCGACCCTTGCTATGTCTTCCATCCCGTAAATGCATATGACATAGATGAAAAGATAGTTATCCATGTTTCACGGCAGCCCGAAGCTTTTGGTTCAAGCTCAGACGACTATGCAGAGGTCGGACGTCTTTGGAGATGGACTATTGATTTGTCTTTGGGCACTGTGACCGAGGAACAAATTGATGATAGGCCCGGAGACTTTGGACGAGTAGCGGACAAAGTGATTGGATTAGATGCACAATATGGGTATTTGATGGCGATGGCCGGAGAAGGAAACAGCGAAGAGCCTGTATATGGTTCTGCTTTGTGGAAATATGACCTCCACACCGGTGAGTGTTGGGAACATCACCTAGGGGATACGGTGAGAGGCGGAGAACCAGTATTTGCCCCAGATCCTAATTCCGCTGGTGAAGATGAAGGATGGGTTATTGCAATCGTCCATGATGAAGGAAAGAATTCTTCGAAGCTGATAATTGTTGACGCGCAGGATTTTGGCGCAGATCCCGTTGCTGTCGTTCATCTTCCCAGAAGAGTGCCCTATGGCGCACATGGAAGTTGGGTGCCTGATTCCGCAGTGATCTAACTATTTCCTCCGAAACAGTGGATCTCTTCGTTCGGCTGAAGCTTTGATCCCTTCTTTCCAATCTTCGGTTCGACTTAATCTAGCTTGCTCTGCGGCTTCATGGAGTGTCACCGCTTCGATCCTGTCGGCAAGATCCCCTCGTAGTGTTTTTCGAATTGACTCAATGGCTAAAGGCGCTGATTTCGCGATTTCTAACGCAAAGGCGGATGTTGCGTCCCGAAGCTCTTCTAGGGGAACTATTTGATCACACAGGCCCATTGCTAAGGCCTCATGACCCTTGACTCTTCTACCGGTAAAGAACATATCCCTACTTGCTTGCTGGCCGACTAATTCAGGTAGTGTCACGCTCAACCCGAAGCCCTGATGAAAGCCAAGTCTTGCGAAGTTTGCACCAAACCTTGACTCAGGAGCTGCAATCCTAAAATCGGCGGTAAGGGCTAATCCCAATCCTCCACCAATAGCTGCACCTTGGATAGCAGCGACGATTGGTTTAACACACCTGAAGATTCTGACTGCACCTGCGTAGAGTCCCAAAGTGTCATTCCCTTCAGAGTCACCTGAGAAGTCAGCTCCGGCGCAGAAATGCTTTCCTTGAGAACAAAGAACCGATGCTCTCACTCTGTCATCCTGATCAAGTTGCTCGAAGGTCTCGGCAAGGCCACTAATCAAATTTGTGCTGAAGAAATTATTCGGGGGTTTGCAGATTTCTACAATAGCAACGAAGTCATTCCCGATTGCAACTTGAATCTCTGAACTCATTTTAAATTCCGATCAAACAGGGCATGGACGCGCTCCCAATGTCTCTCAGCCGCTTCTTTGTCATATTCACCCCTACCGGGGAAGGCAAAGCCATGGTGAACGCCCTCGTAGAGTTCAACCCGACCATTCGCAGAAGAATTACTTAATTCCTCTGAAACTTGCGTGACCATCTCAGGTGGGACGTAGTCATCAAATTCAGCGCAGGCAATATAAATCTCTCCATTTGTTTGATTAAAACCAAGGTGGGGGGAATCGGACGAATCAACAACGAGACGCACACCGTAAATCGAAGCTGCGGCCTTAACCGCCTCCGGATATGCAGCAGCTGCCGACAAAGCGAAAGGTCCGCTCATGCAATATCCTATACAGCCGATGTTCTGTGAATCTGCATTAGGGTCAGACTCCGCTAGTTCAATCATTGTCAGAGCATCACGAACAATCATCCGATTTCCAATACTCGACATTAATTCAAACATCTCATCAGAATTACTAAATGTTTCGAAATCTAATTCAAAGTGCTCTGTGGTCCGGTAATAGAGGTTTGGCAGCATGACGTAGTAACCTGTCGCTGCGATTCTCCGAGCCATGTCGTGGAGCTCTTCTCGCTTCCCTGGTGCGTCCATGAAGAAAAAAATGGTTGGGAACGGACCTCCTTCTTCTGGAAATGTGATGAAGGTTTCCATTTGGCCTTCTTCAGTTTTAATCTTGGTGTGTTGCTCGATCATGTTGTGATCATAGATCCCAGCCGCGGAAAAGACTTCGTCGTTGCGAAAAAGAAAAATATTCCTATTCGCGCTATAAATGCTATAGACGAACTGGAGGAAAGATATGGATGCGCTATCAGGGAAGACTGCCTTAGTAACTGGTGCAGCATCAGGAATCGGTGAGGGAATGGCGGTGAAGCTCGCAGAAACAGGAGCGAACCTAGCTATTTGTGACCTTCAGGAGACGGTCCATGATGTAGCAGAAAAAATAGCTAACGATACTGGAGTAACGGTTCGTGCTGATGTCGTGGATGTTAGAGATCCAGATCAGGTTTTTGAGTTTGTCGGAGAAGTGAATTCTCACTTTTCTGGTCTTGACATAGTGATAGCGAATGCTGGGGTATGGCGTCCCACTGATCCTGTTGAAGATTCGAAAGAAAAGACAGTAGCGGATTGGGATTTATTGGTTAATACCAATCTTAAAGGTGTCTATTTGACTGGAAGAGCTTCTATTCCTCACCTCGTATCCAATGGTGGAGGTTTTATTCTCAATATCGCTACCGACCATATTTGCCCTCCTCCTGGATTCGCTACGGGCGGGGGAACGCGCATGGATGTCTACGATGCTTCCAAATGGGGGATAAATGGCTTGACACAGAGTTGGGCCAAACGGTTAGCTGGAGATGCCATAAGAGTAAATGCGTTCTGTATGGATGCTACGGATTCAGCAATGATTAGATTTGCTTCAAGTAAATTCAACCGTGATATGTCTGAAGAAGTTATCAATGCGTGGATGAAACCCCACCAGATTGCTGATCTTATGCTTCAGCTATATGAGGAAGGCCCACAAGGCCGTACAGGAGAAAATATAGGTATCTGGCTAAATCACCCTATAGAGTTACCGCCTGTGAGAGAAGTCCTTCCTTCTCGCCACCCATAGGAAATTTCATGAAGGTAGGACTTTCTATAGCATCTGCTTCATTCGAATCAGACCCTTATGTAGGAGCACAATCAATTATTGAGCGTGCAAGAGAAGCTAATCAAGTAGGGCTGGATTTGCTTTCACTTGGTGATCATCATTTAACTCCCATCAACTACTTCCAGAATGTCCCTATGCTCGGCAGGCTCTTAGCGGAATGGCAGGCTGGTCCTGTCGGTTGCTTATTCCTTATTCCTCTTTGGAATCCTGTTTTGGTGGCAGAACAAGTTGGGACGTTGGCAGCGCTAACGAAAGCTACGTTTGTTGTCCAGACTGGTGTTGGTGACGGCGAAGAAACGTTCAAAGCTATGGGTGCTTCCATGAAAACAAGAGGCGCCGATCTGGAAAAAAAGATCGCAATAATCAAATCACTTTTTGCAAAAAGTGATTCAGGGCTGCAGGTTAATCCTGTCCCAACGCAGAAGGTCGAATGGTGGATTGGGGCAAGTACCAGTAAGGAAGGGATTCGCCGAGCAGCCCGAGTAGGTGACGCATGGTACGCAGCCCCTTTCTTGGATACTTCGAAAGCCGGAGAGCTATTAGAGTGCTACCTAGAGGCATGTGAAGCACTCAATACAAAACCTAGGCCAATTATTCGCAAAGATGTGATAGTCCTCAAAGACGGAAAGAAAGCAGAAGAACTTGGAGATCAACTGATCGAAAAAGGCTATAGGGGCATGCAACGAGATGCTGTCATTGTCGGTAACCCGGAACAAGCAGCAGAACAATTGCGGCCTTACAAAGAACTTGGTTTTAGTGAAGTTACATGTCGGTGTATGACGATCCCTCAAAAAGAGGCTATAGAAACTATCAGCTCATTGGGAGAAGTTCGTTCGCTTATAAATAATTAGGTTCAAGGCCAGACCTTTGGGCAACGTTCATGGGTGAGAATATCACCATTTGTAACTGTTTCATGATGGGGTTTTAATGGAGCCCCCTCGCGAATGTTGTAGCGAGCATCATCTCCACAGTACCGAATCGATATTGCTCTCCGTGATTGATCTGCAGAGCGGTTCGCCGAAGCCCCATGAAGGGTACGAGCATGATGGATAGTTAGATCTCCAGGAGACAAAGTTGGGGCAGCAACGGCTTTAGAAGGTATTTGGGGGACTCGTTCTCCCACAGTATTTGGCAGAGGCTCGTCCGAGACGAACCAATTCGGTCGATATGGGGTCAGATCCTTGTGGGACCCTTTGACAAAACGAATGGCACCAGTCTCAGGAGAAGAAAAATCTAAGGGAACCCATACGGTGCAGATCTGTTCACCAGACACATGAAAATAAGAAAGATCCTGATGGAAAGCAGTTTCCTCTGCCGTGTTTGGCTCCTTGACCAGGACAGAATCTTCATACAGCCACACAGAATCGCTCTGAAGAATTTGAGCGACAATCTGAGGGATCACAGACGTACATGCGAAATTCGCAAAGTCTTTGTTATCGACCCAATGATCGGTTCCAGCGACGAATCGGCCGGAACCTTCTTTCGAAGAAACATTCGGGTCGGAAAGAACACTATTCGGGGCGACGATAGAAGCTAACTCTGAAAGGTCTGTGCTGTCACTGGAAATAGCCTTCTTAATTGGTTCTTCCATAGATAGGACTAGATTTGGGTCGACTACATCGCGGAGTACAACGAAACCATCGCGCCAGAAATCCTTGATGGAAGATTCATCTAAATAAACATCAAAACTAGTCATTGGATTATTTGGGAATCTCGCAACCTGCCGATTTCTATACTGGTTAAACCTAGTATTTCCTCCAGTACTTGATCTGTGTGCTCGCCTAAGCGAGGCGCAGGTACAGGAGTTGAGCGACCTATTCCTTGGAAGTCAAGAGGGCTGCTGGGCGTAAGGTATTTCCCAATACCTTCTTGACTGACTGTTGCAAACATCGGATTAGATTCCGAGGCACGTTCATCATTCTGTACGAGCTCTTTGAACGTTTGATACGGCCCCCAACACACGCCAAGATCATCCCAAATTTTTTGTATTTCTCCAAAACTTTTCCTCTGGCACCATGCTTCTACATGCGGGTGAATAAGTTCCCGGACTTTGAAACGGTCACCTTCATTTCCAGATAAATCAAGTCCTTGTTCATCTGCAAGTTGCTCCATAGCTTCTGTCATTTCGCATGCAGAGCACAAGGCTTGCCATTGTTTTTTTGTTATTGCAACGGCGATCACTTTTTTCCCGTCAGCCGTTGTGTAGTCCCGCCCTAGAGCCCCATAGAGTTCATTTCCGATCCGTTCACGTTCAGACCCAAGGATTTGCGCCTCCGCGATATGTCCAAGGGCAGCAACAGCCGAAAGAGCAACATCACTTAGGGCCAGTTTGATAAATTGGCCTTCCCCTGTCCGATCTCTATGGCGACCAGCGGCGAGCAGGCCTATTGCTGCTGTCTGCCCACATACGATGTCCCATGCAGGCAGAACGTGGTTAATAACGCCGTCATACCCCTCTGGCCCTGTTACTGAGGGGTAGCCCATAGCTGAATTAACGGTGTAGTCAAGGGCGGTTGTTCCATCATGATTTCCAACCACGTTCAACATGATCAGATCTTCGCGAATTGCGCTGAGGCTCTCATAAGATAGCCAGCCCTTGGTCGGGAAGTTGGTTAGGAAATAACCTGAATCTTCACCCGATGCTCCGACTAGTTCCTTGAGAAGCTCTTGCCCTTCTTCAGATCGGAAATCGACCTGAATCGACTTTTTCCCTTTATTAAGTCCAGCCCAGTAAAGCGATAGTCCATCTTCGGTCAGTGGCCATCGTTTATAGTCCAATCCTCCACCAATAGGGTCAAATCGGATTACTTCAGCGCCAAGTTGCGCTAACGTCATCCCACCGGAGGGGGCGGCGACGAAAGCTGAACCCTCTATGACTCTCATGCCTTCCAATGGCCCAGTCATTTGTCCCCCTCATCGTCGATACCAAGTGATTTCTTTAGAAACCTTAACTGTATTCGTAAAAGATTTTCAGCGACAGTTTCCTGCGGAGTCATATGGGTAACGCCAGAAAGGGGAAGTACTTCATGGGGTTTTCCTGCTTCTAAAAGAGCTTGGGAAAGCTGAAACGTATGTGCTGCAACAACATTATCGTCAGCCAAGCCATGGATGAGTAGTAAGGGACTCTCTAACTTGTGTGCTTCATTACATAGATTTGTGTTTTCATAATTCTCAGGAGTTTCTAGCGGATGCCCAAGATATCGCTCCGTGTAATGAGTGTCATAGAGCTCCCAGTCTGTCACTGGAGCTCCTGCTACAGCAGCATGGAATAAATCTGGCCTTCTCAGTACTGCTAGCGCGGCGAGGTAGCCGCCAAATGACCAGCCACGTATCCCCACTCGGTCAAGATCAAGTCGCTCGTAGATCTCCGCTGCGGCAGATAGTGCAGAAATCTGATCTTCTAGGGCAGCAGTTGCGAGATCTCCATATACTTCTCTTTCAAATGCGGGTGAGCGACCCGGTGTTCCCCGACCATCACTGACAATTACAGCGAAACCTTGATCGGCGAACCATTGGGAAACTCCAAAGAGGCCCTGAACCCGCCGCACTCGTTGCGCATGCGGTCCACCATAAGGGTCAAGAAGAACCGGAAGCAGCTTAGTATCGTCATGATTCTGAGGGAAGAGAACAACAGATTCAAGTTCGCTCTCTCCTAATCGATGAAAGTTTACGTTGAGAGAGATGACTGGTTTTTCCGACAGATCTTTAATCTCAGAAATAAGGGAATCCCCTACAAAGACTGTTGTTTTGACTCCATGAACATCCATATTTCGGCATTGGATCACTGTAGTTTCCCCATTAGAGACGGCATCGTGAACTCCAGGGCCTTCAGTAAAGGAGGTTCTTTTCCCCTCGAAGTCAAAGTGCATAATGTGTTGCTCCAATGGGCTTGAACTGACTGCGGCTATCACCCCTTGTTCGCTGCAGTTAATCAGGGATCGTACTTGGAGGTCGTCACCCGATATAGGGTGATTATTTATCACAAGAGACCTTGCATAATTTCGATCCTCAACCGTAATGATCTGCCCCCCAATAACTTTTGGGGATCCAGGAATGATCTCTACCCAGCATGCATCGCTCCATCGATATATTTCCTCAACGGCTCCAGTCTCAGAATCGACTTTTAACATTCCCATGGATTTCTGATCCCTAGTCTGGACTGTTAGGTAGATTGAAGATTCCTCAGTCCACTGGACATTGACAAGATATTCCCAAAAGGCTGATTGGCTCCAATCAATCGGAAGCCCATCTCCTTCCAGCGTGAACACCTCCAGTTTGACTTCCGGGTTATTGGTTCCTGCTTTCGGATACCGAAGTGATTTCGGGGGAGAGCTCGGGTCAGCTGAACTAAGAATATGCCAATTAAGAACATTAGAGTTATCTACCTCTGTAACGAGAAGACGATCTCCACGTGGTGACCACCAGTAACCCCTTCTTCGACCCATCTCCTCAGCTGCAATAAAATCTGCTACACCATGGGATATGTGTTGATTCTGACTTCCGACTACCAAAAAGTCATTTCCAGATGAATCTAGATACCGTAACTCCCCGCCCGACACATAAGCGATAAGGCTGCCATTTGGATTTATTTGTGGATCAAAGACACTACCTACAGTTTCAAAGCTTGTAATTTCTCTCGAATCTAAGTTCGCTACATAAAGTGTTCCATCTGACGTAAAGCAAACATTGGGAGACTCAGCGCTGGAGCTAAAAGCAATAATTCCAGATCCAACTTCTCTCACCCGCTCTCTTCGAGATTGCTCATCCTCAGAAATTTCATGGTTACTCCCGATACCTTTCAGATCTTCTGGATCAGCGAGAAGCACCGAAGTTTGTGATTGAGGGTTATGAATCCAGAGTTTGTTACTAGGGTCACTCCCTGAAGAAGACTGCAGGTAACTAATACTGTGTCCATTCGGAGAGATCGCAAATGATCGCGGTGCCCCTACCGTGAATCTTCGTGTTCTTGCGTACTGTTTTGGAAACGTTTCCATAAAAATTTCTTTCTCCTTCTTCCACGATATTCGCTCCAAATCTCATCTTCACCATAGAATCCGAGTAATGACTTCAATAGAGATAAACAACGAAGACGAATATCGGTTAGAAACCAGTACTTGGCTTGCAGAAAATATCGATCTCATTGAAGAGAAGCAACCATTCTCGACCCTCCATTGGATGCCCAGCCGTGAGAGAGAGAATCAACATCATCTTGATTGTCAGAAAAGGCAAAAGAAACTATATAACGCCGGCTATGCAGGAATTACAGTCCCAACAGAATATGGAGGCCACGGGGGAGAACCATGGATGCAGCGTATTTTCAGAGAGGAAGCAGCCGGATATCAAGTCCATACTGGATTCTTCAATTCAATCATTTCAATGACCTTGCCCGCTCTCTTAAAGCATGGAACAGAAGAACAAAAGAAAAGCCATATCCCATCTCTGATTAGCGGAGAGGTCAGTTGGTGTCAGCTGTTTAGTGAGCCAGGAGCTGGAAGCGACCTCGCAGGTTTAGCTACACGAGCTGAATTAGATGGACAGGAATTCGTCGTCCATGGACAAAAAGTATGGAATTCAGCAGCAATGTATGCAGACATGGGGATTCTCTTAGTGAGGACAAATCCAGATGCCCACAAACATGAAGGAATAACTTTTCTCTTATTCGACATGAAACAAAGCGGAGTAGAAGTTCGTCCGCTCATACAAGCGCATGGAGCCGGCCATTTTGCCGAAGTTTTCCTTGACGGAGCAAGGTGCCATATTTCTAATGTCCTTGGAGAGATCGATAAAGGTTGGGGTCCGGCGAGAGCTGTTATGAGTAACGAATCAGCAATGATTGGGGGAGCAAGCGGGGACAATCCTCAACAGTTGATACAACTCGCACAGGAGCTAGGAAAAGTCGATGAACCTGTTGTTAGGCAAAAACTTGCTGCCGTGTATATGAGAAACAAACTTCTAAAATTGATGAGCGAAAAAATATCAGCGGCAGTCAGAAAGGGGAATGCCCCGCCTATCCACCCATCAATCGTTAAGCTCTACGTTGCTCGCAACCGAAGGCTTGAGGGGGACTTAGCTCAATGCCTACTGGGTGCTGCGGGAATAGCTGCTACCAACAAGGCAAGCGAATGGGCTATGGAACTTTTACATGCCCGATATCCCATTTCAATCGGGGGAGGGACAGATGAGGTTCACCGCAACAATCTTGGAGAACAAGCATTAGGTCTTCCAAGAGACATCCGAGTAGATAGAGGAATTCCATGGAAGGACATACCGAAAGGATGAAATGCGAAAACATCTACGCGCATATTTTTTTCGACCAGATACCAGATCCAAGTGAAAAAAAATCTGATACAAACATCGTTTCTATTGATTCGCTATCAGATCAATCTCCTCTCAAGACATTGCGCGGCGGGCAAGAGTTCACAGCACAGTTTCGGGGTATTATATGGTCGACTTCACCTGAACCTATCGGAGACGTCGGCCTTTCAGTCAGGAAAATTACTGCTTGGTCTCGGGAAGGTATCGACAAGGTCGGAAAGTATCCCGGCCTAAAACAAGTTTCGCTAGTCAGCAGGAAGGAAGCCCTCGATAGTGAGTCGTTCTATCAGTACTATAAGCGCCATATCGATATAGCCCGAGAGCATCATGGAATGGAAAAGTACGCTCAGAACATTGATATCGAATACTTGTACGGACATGAATCACATACATCAGCGATTGATGGAATAAGTGAACTCTGGTTTGCTGATACAGCAGATTGGTTCGAACGCTTCTACCTTAAAGAGGACAGCCAAAGAATTATTAGAGAAGATACACAAAAATTTATTAACTTTCAGACTACGAGCTCGATAATGGTATCTGAAATGCGAGTTAGGAGAGTGAAGAAGTGAAGTCACCAGAAAAAATAACAGTGGATTTCGACCCAGACACCCTAGACATGATGTTCAAGAAGCTGAAAGAAACTAAATGGCCAGACATCATTGGAGAAGATAGTTGGGTATACGGGGTACCAAGATCATGGCTTCAGGGAATGGTCGATTTTTGGGTCTCAGAATGGAACTGGGAAACAATCTCAGATCAAATCAACCAATGGAATAATTACGTAGTGGACATAGAAGGTATCCCGATCCATTATCTTCATGCACCTGGGCGAGGACCTAATCCAAAACCCATCGTCTTAACTCATGGCTGGCCATGGACGTTTTGGGACTTTAAAGACGTTATCGGCCCATTGAGTGACCCTGAAAAATATGGCGGGAACCCAGAAGATAGTTTTGATGTCTATGTTCCATCACTCCCCGGTTTTGCCTTTTCGACTCCACTAGCCCATTCTGATGTTGACGTCCGCCGTGTCGCAGAGCTTTGGAATACCCTAATGACCGGAGTTCTCGGACATGATCGATTTTGTGCCCACGGCGGAGATTGGGGTGCTCTGGTTACAGCGCACCTTTCGCATGAATACTCTAATTCATTGATCGGGGCCCATCTCAGCCTTAGTTTGATTCCAGGAGTTGACCGTAGGGCCCTTCCTAAAGATGTCTGGGAAGAAGATGAAGACTGGAAACTGACCCGAAGTGCTGAAGCCGAGAGCACAATCCGTTCACATGTCACAGCCCACCTATTAGACCCTCAGACCCTTGCATACGGTTTGACAGATTCTCCCGTAGCTACCGCTGCATGGATCTGGGAGCGGCGAAGGAACTGGAGTGATAATTCCGGTGATGTCGAAGAATCTTTTACACGGGAGCATTTATGCACCACAGCGGCGCTGTACTGGTGCACTGGTTCAATTGGGTCATCATTGCGGATCTATCACGAGCATTTCAAAAAGCCATGGCCCTTGGCTCACGACCGGATGCCTCGACTCGAAGCTCCAACAGCTTTCGCCATTTTCCCTAAAGACGTAGTTCACTTACCTCGAAAGATCTTAGAAGAATACTGTGACTTGCAACGTTACACGGTTATGCCAAGGGGCGGTCATTTTGCAGCAGCAGAAGAGCCTGACCTTGTCATAGAAGACTTACAGGAATTCTTCAGAGATTTGAACTAGATATCTTCAAGGGTTGATGCTGAAGCTTCCAAAAGGCCATCGATACGTACTTTGAAGCCTCGGAGCTCATCCCCAATATCTTTGTCTCCCATTGCTCCAGCAGTGAACCTTACCCGTACGCCTTCGATAATTGCTGCTAGGCGCCAGAATTGAAAAGCAACATAATAGGAGAGATGGGAAAGGTCTCTGCTGCTAGCACGGGCGTATCGCTCTATGACTTCGTTCGTCGTGAGATACCCGTCAGCTAACGTCGGAGGATCATTCATAGTGCTATTTTCATTTCCACTTTTTCCCCACCACATGAGCATTCCTCCTAGATCAGCTAGCACATCACCCAGAGTGCAGAGCTCCCAATCAAGAACCGCAGCGACCTTGTTATCGGCACCGATCATGCAGTTATCTAGCCGGTAGTCCCCATGAGTTATTCCTGACCCAATCTGTTCAGGTTTACCTATTTCTAATTTTGAATGCAGCTCGTTGAACAGTGGAAGCTCCCTATCGGAACCTTCATCTACTTGTCGTTTCCACCTGCGTAGCTGCCGACCGACGTAGTCCTCTTTTTTCCCTAAGTCGCCAAGCCCGATTTCATCAGGGTTAATCGCATGAAGCTGAGCTAAGACGTCTACAAGCGATTCGCTTTGAACCCTTCGTTCATTAGGCGAAAAAGCTTTACTGTCTTCGATGTCTTTAACAATGTGCCCATCGACAAAACTCATAACAAAAAATGGCGCTCCAGTAATAGACTCGTCATTGCACATTCCTACGACACCAGGGACAGGTACTCCAGTTTCTTGCAAAGCGGAAATAATTCGATGTTCGCGACCCATGTCGTGTGCTGAAGCTAAAACGTGTCCAGTTGGAGGGCGACGTAGTACCCATCGGTCATCTTTCTCGTCAGATACGACATAGGTAAGATTCGATCTTCCGTGGGTAACAAGTTCAAAAAGAAGTTGTCCCTCTGCGGAAGTGCGACTCTTCAGCCATCTTGTAACATTTTCTATATCTATTCCAGCTGGACTTTCACCTGTCATGGCTGAAGCGTAGATCGTAAATGGCGCTAAGCACAATTCAAGTTAAACCAACTTAAAAACACCATTGAGCTGAGGAGTTTACCGCTAACTTCTTGGCAGTGAACTCAACAGAAGCTATTCCGGCTGTATCCTAGTTCAGTGTCTAGACCTCAGTTCCCTCCTCCTCCTATGTTGGATCCAGGCTGGTATCCAGATCCAACAGGACGCTATGAGGCCCGATATTGGGACGGGCTAAAATGGACCGGCCATATTTCGCATTATGGAGCAACGGGAAATGACCCCATACTCCGAGCTAGATTTGACCGGCTGTGGCTTCGTATGCTCGGCAAACTACTTTTATGGCTATTGGTCCTAGGTTTCTTGTTCTGGATGGTGAAAACGTATTGGCCTGAGAGTGGGGAAAACAATCAAAATGAAAACGAGACGAGTGAATCAACGGGCCTATTATTTGACCATGGGAGATGGTTTTCGCTCGAACAAGAAATGATTAGGAGGAGCGGTGATGGCATCTAACAAAATAAGAGTTCTGGTAGTTCTCGTCCTAGGAATTATTACATCTATTACCGGTCTTCTTGCCTGGCAAAACTATGAACAAACGGAAGTATCTGATGCATCGTTTCTTGATGAAGAAATCTCTTCAGGGGAAAGTGTAGAATCAATCCCCCTTGTTCCAGTTGAGGAAGAAACTTTTTCTCAAAATGCACCAGTGATTATAAATGTTTCCTATAGCCCTGAAAGTATTTCATTAAGTGGGACGGTCAATTCAGAACCTTTAGCTGATGCTCTCCTCCTAGCATCTGAACAATTAATCCCCGATGGAGATATTTTCAAAGATTTTGAGATGCTTGTCGGAGCAGAGGTCGCAGTCGTTCAGTTGGTAATTTCCGGTGAAGTTATCGATGAGGAAGAGCGATCTAGAGTTCTAACTAAATTCTTGAGCTTGGGAGTAAACGTTACTGATCAATTGATCATTCGAGGTTCTAACCGGACTGTTTTTGAAGTGATTCGAGACACTCCAGAGTTGAGTCAAGTTTACGATTTCTTCGAAGCCGCAGGTGTGGTAGAAGACTTATTACCTCCAGGGCAATCTTTCACGATCTTCGCTCCTTCAAATACCGCCGTAGAAGGTCTAGATATAGCTGCTTTGCAGGAATTTGCAGAATTGGTCCAACTAAATGAAATTCTACAATTTCATGTAGTCCCAGGGATATTTCTTTATGAAGACTTAGGGGAGGGGATGACATTGGATACCGTTCAAGGGGAAACTCTTACTATCGCTCAGTTAGAAGATGGGGCTACCACTGTTTCAGGCGGACACATACTCACTAATAATATCGAAGGCACAGATGGCATTATTCATATCATTGACACCGTGCTAATACCTGGGACAATTCAAACTGAAATTGAATTAAATCAAATTGTCTATTTCGACCCCATCCTTTTTGCAGTGGGAAGTCCATATCTTGCAGATAGTTCGCAGCCTATTCTTGAAGAGATAGCGACAATTCTTATCAACAATCCTGAGGGCAACTTAGAGATTCAAGGTCATACAGATACAGATGGTGGAGAAGATATTAATCTTGAGTTGAGTCAAGCTCGTGCAGACACAGTAAGAGATTTCCTTATTTCTGAAGGAGTTGAACCCGAGAGGATAGTCGCCGTTGGGTATGGGGAAACAAGACTAAAAGTCGATCCAGAAGAAACAGCGGAAGATAGAGCAGCAAATCGAAGAATAGAATTCAGGGTAAATTAGATGACGCCTCTCTCACAACAGAGGGCACTCTACCCCTACTCCACCTAGGCCACAGTATCCGTTAGGATTTTTCCCTAAGTATTGTTGATGGTATTCCTCGGCATAATAGAAATCTGAAATCGGCGCTATTTCGGTTGTAATTTCTCCAAATCCAATATTCGTCAATTCACTTTGATACCTTTTCTGAGATTGAGCTGCTTCGTTCATCTGGTCTTCGCCATACCAGTAGATACCACTTCGATATTGGGTTCCTATATCGTTTCCTTGTCTCATCCCCTGAGTCGGATCATGGCTTTCCCAGAAAACTTTCAAGAGCTCCGAATATCGAATAGTTGAAGGGTGGAATGCAACAAGGACCACCTCATTATGGCCTGTCATTCCTGTGCATACCTCTTGGTACGTTGGGTTTGGGGTATGTCCTCCTGCATAGCCTACGGCTGTACTATGAACACCGTTTAGCTGCCAGAAGGCACGTTCAGCTCCCCAGAAGCACCCAAGTCCGAACACGGCAAGTTCTACATCTTCAGGGAATGGTGGACAGATTGGTGTACCAAGAACATAGTGAAGTTCAGGAGTCATGATTGCATTTTCACGCCCAGGCAGAGTTGACCCTTCTTCAGGTAATTGCAAGCCTAGAGGGTCACGAAACGACATATTACCTACCTGTAAGTCATCAAGCCGTTATCTAAAACGACCCTATCGGATGCGTATGTCCTAAATTTTGCCTGTTGTCCGTCAACCCAAATATGGATTGATAGATCCTCTCCTGGCATCACCGGAGAACTAAATCGGCCTTCCATCGAGCGAAACAATTCAGGATTACTGTCGCAAACGGCATGCAGTAAGGCCCGACCTGTAAATCCATATGTGCATAAACCATGAAGAATGGGTTTCGGGAACCCTCCAAGGGCAGCAAAGGATGGGTCAGAGTGGAGGGGGTTTCTATCTCCATTTAATCTGTAGAGAAGAGCTTGATCGGTTCGGGTAGCATATTGGATTACGTGGTCAGCGTCCCGGTCAGGAAATTCAAACTTTTCGTTTGGGCCACGATCTCCACCCCATCCTCCCTCACCTCGGAAGAAAAGTTTGCTGATGTTAGTAAACATCTTTTCTCCGTCGTTAACGTTAACAGCGGTAGTTTCGAGGATTACTAGTGCTGCTTTCTCCTTATCATAAATGTTTGAAATCTTGCTCGTTGACCGAACTGTCGCACTTGTTGGTAAAGGCTTGTGCAGAATTACTTCCTGCTCACCGTGGACCATTTTTGAGTAGTTAACTTCCCCCAGATTGCTCAGGGGTCCTCCTCTTCCTGATGAACCAAGAACAACGCACATGGTTGGAAGAGCTTTTTGCGTCACATCATTAGTATTTTCAGTGGTGAATTCAAGCTCAAATCCTGTTGGGTCGCTAGCTCCAGCTCCGACCCCTAATGCGTATAGGAGGCAATCCTTTGAATCCCAAGAACTCTCGTAGGGGTCACTTTCAATTCCAATAGCGTCAAGGTTTATGGGCATAATTACTCCTCAATGTTGCACCCATCATACTTTGTATGCCCAGTTTTTTTCTTTCGAAAAATCATATTTTCTAGTATTTAGTTTTTCTTCATCGCCAGCTTCGAAATGAAGTGATCACTTTCCTTGAAGAGAATTAGATCCGCCCGATTTCTTAACGGAAATATATTCTCTCTTAGGTTCGGAGAATTAATCGCATCCCAAATCACTTTCGCTTCTTTGGTGGCCTCGTTCTCGGAGAGTCCAGAGTATCTGTTAAAAAATGAATCTTTATTCTTCTTCGCATCATTGTATAAATCCAAAAAACGCGAAACGTACCAGGCCTTCATGTCTTCCTCTTTTGCATTGAGATAGACACAGAGGTCAATGAAATCTCTTATAGTCGGTTTCTCACCGGTTAGATCTGAGGGGTCGTTTTGGAGAAGGTTGAGTCCCTCAATAATAAGTATGTCTGGGTTCTCAATAGTATTCCCTGTATCGACGACGTCGTATGTTGTGTGAGAGTAGTGGGGTACCTTGAGTTTCTCTGATGAGGATTTTACAGATGAAAGAAAGGTGACGATAGCTTGATAATCGAAACTTTCTGGGAAGCCTTTTCGGTGCATTATTCCTAGATCTAGTAGCTTCCGATTTGGGTAGAGAAAACCATCTGTTGACAATGCGTCCACGCGAATATCACTCTCTTGAGCTCTAAACAATCTTTCGAGAATATTGGCAGATGAGGATTTTCCTACTGAAACTCCTCCCGTGATTCCAAGTATGAATGGCTTTGTTTTTGATATGTTATTTGTTGGCGGCGTTACCTCAATCTGTTCTGGGATTTGGTTTATAATTTTCTGTACTAGCGGGCTGTATATATTCTGTATTTCATCCTTTGCCTGTGGAGGGAGATCATCTAGGGCGCCATAATTTTGATTGATGCTCCCTGTATCGGTCCAGTCGACTCTCATGATCAATTCAAATTCATTTCCTAAATCATCCACATAGTTAGTTTGGCGGGTTTTTTCTTTGTTTGGACGTATTGACTAACTTTCTTCCCCATCGTTGAGGATGCAGGATTCTCACATTGGTCGACTTTTACTGTTCTTTACGACAGACTGTGTCTATGAAAGCAGTTCAAGTAAATAATGGGATTGTTACTGTCGAAAATGTTTCTGAACCGCGCGGTGAAGGTATCACCGTTGATGTGAGGTCTGTGGGGATATGCGGTTCCGATTTGCATTTGATTGATTCAGGGATGATGTCTGTGATTCCAGGCCATGAAATCGCAGGGATAACGAAGGATGGTACGCGAGTAGCAATTGAACCGATGTTGTCTTGTGGTGAGTGTAACCACTGTTTAGAGGGTGAGGAGCCGTACTGTGCCGATTCTCTTCCTAATACATTTGGTATCGGGATTGATGGGGGAATGGCAGAACGTATTGTTGTCCCTGAGCGGTTTCTTATACCTTTAGGTCCTCGTGTCAAAGTAGAGGAAGCTTTCATAGTGGAACCCTTGGCAGTGGCAGTTCGAAGTTTGGGCAGGGTTGGAGTAAGTGAAGGGGACCGGGTTTGCGTTGTTGGGGCAGGAACCATCGGACTCTGTTGTGTGGCAGTAGCAAAGTATCTAGGTGCTACTGTCGAACTTGAGTCTCGCCATTCTCATCAACTTGAGGCTGGGAGTCGGCTTGGGGCTATTGAAACCTCCAGTCAGCCCGCAAAGATTGTTATAGAAGCTGCAGGTACTAGCAGCGCTCTCGCTCAGGCAATCGACAAATGCCAAAAGGGTGGCCTTGTTGGTATTCCTTCTACATATTGGGATCCAGTTGAAATTCCTGCTTTGTCCATGGGAATGAAAGAAATCTCTCTTGTTCCCTCCATCACTTACGGGCATACCACTGGCCAGAGAGACTTTGATTTAGCTATGTCAGTGCTTGCTGCTTCTCCAGAGTTGGGTCGAGCGTTAATTACCGACAGGTTCCCTCTGGACGGTGCTGCTGAAGCATTTGATGCTGCTCGGAATAGATCTAAAGGGGTTATTAAGGTCGCAATAGACGTAGAAAATTAGCGGAAACTAAGTATCGTTTTTAGTGATATAGCTATCGGAAGTATTCATCGTCGAGATAGTGACAAATCGTCCATAAGCTCATAAATTACGGGTAATGACCACTTTGGTGAAATCCACATGACAGCTGTTGATGTTCAACCAGCTCCGTCAATTCGTCCATGGTGGATGGAAAATGCAGGCTGCCTAGGAAAGTCACGACTTTTCTTTCCTCCTCCCGGAGAGCGGCCTGCAGCTCGAGAACGTCGAGAGACTCGCGCCCGCAAGATCTGTCTAGAATGTAACGTGCTCCACCAATGTCAAGATTACGCTCGTAACCAGAGAGAGTTAGGTTTCTGGGGTGGAGAGTCAGAGATTGAGCGCGCTGAAGCTGGTTACGCTCCTACGACACCAGTTATCGGATTGCGCCGGCATCGAACTGCGGCTACTAGCTAATACGAACTAGACTTTCCACAATGTGTGAAACGTATTGTGCCTGGATTAACTGGATATATAAATGGATCCATTTCTAATCACTGTACCTTCGACTGAAGGTGTTCAAGTTGCTGTTCATGATTATGGAGGTGATGGCCCACCTATCATCTTTTGTCATGCGACAGGATTTCATGGAAGATATTGGGACTGTGTCTGTTCGTCGCTTTTAGAAAATTTCCACTGTATTTCACTAGATTTTCGCGGGCATGGAAATACGGTAACCCCTGACGGTACTTCTATGAAGTGGTCCGGTATGGCTGAGGATCTTCTTTCGGTAATAGATCATTTTCGTTTCAAAGAGATCTTTGGTGTCGGTCATAGTATGGGAGGTGCGAGTCTTCTGTTAGCGGAGAAGCAGCGTAGGGAAGCATTTAAATCATTATGGTTGTTTGAACCAATAGTGATCCCCACAGGCCCCCTTGCCGATAAATTATCTCGGGGTAATGACCTTGCGACTCTGGCAAGGAAACGAAAGGAAAGATTTCCATCTCGTGAAGATGCATTTCAAAGATACGCTTCTCGGCCGCCTTTCTCCACCGTGGACCCAGATGCTCTGAGGTCGTATGTCAATTATGGATTTGATGACCACAGAGATGGCGATGTTATTCTCAAATGCAGTGGAGAGGTAGAAGCGCAAGTGTTTGAGAATTCCTCAACCGGGCTTTTTGATTCACTTTCTGAGGTAAAGGTAGAGTCAAAAATTGCTGGAAGCACTGATCAGCAAGGCCCAGCTCTTCTAGCTTCTGATATAGCCGAAGCGCTACCCAATGGAAAGTATGAGCAATTTGGTGGAATGACTCACTTTGCACCCATGGAAGATCCGAAAAGGATAGCGGCGTCAATAAGCAGTTTCTTTAATTAGTGCTTCTTGAGTGTTCTTTCCGGTATTGTCAAAGATGTGGACGCAAGAAACTGGTTAGGACTAGAACCATCTCATAACCCTCATAGGTGGCATCTGCCTGTTTCTCGCGGTATATCTACAGGGCATAGGGCAATGTTTGGTGGAAGCGGTTTGGGGGCTGCTATCGCGGCCATGGAAGGAACTAGCGGTCGGCCTCTTGTATGGGCGACCGCTCAGTATCTTTCTTTCGCCCAAGTCGGAACGATCGTCGACATCGATGTCACTCTTGCGGTTCATGGACAAAAGACTACTCAAGCAAGAGCAGTGGGACATGTGGGCGGAACAGAGATCATCACAGTAAATGCAGCGCTTGGATCGCGCTCATTTCCGCGTGATACGACATATGGTTCCCCGCCAGAGGTAGAACAGCCCGACGAGTGCCCCCTTCGAGAAAGATTTTCTGAGGTGACTGATTCGTTAGATTCTCGAATTGAACAAAGATGGGCTTTGCCGGTAGGGGCTAAGCAGCCTTCTGAACTTGAACCGGGACGTATAGCGGTGTGGAGCAGAATGCCAGAGTTACTCGAACCATCAGCGGCATCTTTTGCGGTCTTAGGTGATTATGTTCCGATGGGTATCAGCTTTACACAGGGTGGACAAGCTGGCTCAACTAGCCTCGATAATACTTTGAGAGTGATTCAAGCCGTATCGAGCGAGTGGTACCTTTTGGACATTCGTGTTGATGCGGTCTCAAACGGTTTTGGCCACGGAGTCATTCATATCTGGTCGATAGAAGGAGAGTTGTGCGCTATAGGAAGTCAATCGTGTATCGTCAGGAGTCGCAGACCGGGAGAACATTCTCCGCCTAAACGTCTCGTCGCGGCCTCAGATCAGTCTTCAACAACGGCGGAGAAAGAGTAGCGTCGGGGTTAGATAGTTTCTCGAAACATAGAGGGATTTCTTTTCCCCTTCGGCTGCTTACCTCGCTCATCGAATAGGTCATAATGAAGTGCTACTTCTGCCGTTGTGAGTACTTGGCCATTTCGTTCTCTGCGTTCTGGGTCGCATGCAAGAGCAGCTATGACTCTCCCTGTATATAGAGGAGTTTCTGAATTTTCCTCATCAAGTTCAATGTCTCCTTTCTCTATGCTCTCGACGATAAATTCTGTTAGCACTTGACTAGGCCAGAGGCCTACAACACAAAGCCCGTCTTCTTTCCCTTCAATGGCAAAATCTCTAGTTAACCTATCCGTTCCCATTTTTGCTATCCCATAACTTGCACTTAATGCGTAACGTTCTGAACCGCTAGAGGAGATATTCACCATAAATCGTAAGGAATCAGATTGCTCCATCATTAAGCGTGTCGCATATACGCTCGCAACATATGCGGACCTTAGTCCTATCCCTACTTGATCATCCCAGATTTGAATTGGGTGTTCCCAGAATTTCCCTCCCCAAACAGGTGGATTTGGAATTTTAAATGCATTATTTACATGGATATCAAGTCGCCCATGAGACTGGCGTATCTTGTTGTATAACGATTCGATTTGATCGTCGTGTGCTAAGTCAACTTCAACCGGTATTCCTATACCTCCAGCAGCGTCAACCATTTCAGCAGTTTCATCGATAGTTAGTGGGCCACTACCAGCCGATCTCCCAGTTATATAAACAGTTGCGCCTAGTTCTCCTAGCCCTATAGCAATGCCTCTTCCGATGCCACGGCTGGATCCCGTGACTACAGCAATCTTCCCTGAAAGTTCGCTACTGCTCATTACTCCTCCTCCTAACCTATGCTCCGAAGATCAACAACGAAGACAAGTGTTTCATTTGGCCCAATTACCCCTCCTGCTCCTTGCTCTCCATAGGCCATATCTGGTGGGATAACTAATTTTCTTCTTCCTCCGACTTTCATTCCGATACAGCCTTTGTCCCATCCTTCTATAACTTGTCCTACCCCTAGCTGAAAGGTGAATACCTCGTTTCTAGACCAGGATGAATCAAATTCTGCACTATTTGACCAGGAGACCCCAACATAGTCCACGCTTATGAGTTGCCCTGCAGAACTTTCGGCCCCATCTCCTATATGAATATCTTCGATTAGGAGCTCTTTGGGTGGGCTATCTGGTATACCTTCAACAACGGGCTTTTCAAAAGTGTTCATATCTTCTCCTAGTAAAGGCTCTAGCTCAAACTGGCGTGGGTACAGCTTAGTTAGGTAATGAGGATAATCTAATCAATGATTTTCCTAATGGACCTTTTATCCATTCTTTCAATAATGGAACTTCTGCGTTCTCCGAGCTCCTTCCAAGTAAGCGTGGACACATTGTCGCGAATTCCAGCTACTCTCCGTAACGTAACATCTGACACATCATCGGCGCTTAGAGAGAATCCGATTTCAGTAGCTACACGAACACCATTCTTCCCAAAAAAAGATGCCGCTACTTCAAGAAATTCCTGAAGTAAATCCATTTCTGGATCTAATTCCTGCATTACTGAGGAAAGGTAGGCAAAGTTTTTCACAAACAGCATTAATTCCTTAGGGATTCGTGCCCCTTCTGCAAGTAATCCCTTAATTAAATTGCGGAATTCGTCGATAAATTCTTCCTCAGAAAGGTCCAGCGGATCAAAGTCGTTTCGCTCTAGCTGGAACTCAGAAATAATCTGTCCAATATCAGAATCTACCGGGAAAGCGCCAAGATCTTTGATCCCTCCCACTTGAGATTCAACATCTCCCGTCATTAGACCCACTACGTAGCGAAGAAAAGCTAAACGGCGTTCACCTTCTAGGCGGCCTGTGATTCCAAAATCTACGAGACCTATCTTGCCTGACGGACTTAAAAAGACATTTCCAGCATGAAAATCTCCATGGAACACACCATGTATTACTGCTCCTTCAAGAAGTCCTTCGACCATTTGTCGAAAAATCGTTGAACTTGTTTCAGGGTCGATACCTGAAACAATTGCTTCTCCTAGCGAATGGCCGGAGACTTTGCTCATAACAATCACTCTCTCCGTAACCAAGCTAAGTACAGGATCTGGTATTTCCCAATCTTGCTTTTGGTTAGCAGATAGTACCCTTTCGATTTCGTATAAATTGGCCACCTCAAGCTTGAAATTAAGCTCTTCACATATTGTTTCCGCAAATAGTTCAACAAGAGCTGGGGGATTAGCTAACGCAGCTACTGGAATTTTCCCAACTAGTTTTGGAGCAACCCATGCCATCACTTTTAAATCGTTGGTTACTTTTCTTCGGATCCCGGGTCTCTGTATTTTGATCACTACGTCGGACCCATCAACCAGCTTTGCTTCATGAACCTGGGCTATAGAAGCTGAAGCAATTGGTGTTTGGTCTAGAACGGTTATTTCACCGAAATCAGGTCCAAGTTCTCCTTCGAGGACTTTCGAAATCCTTTTCCACGAATCAGGAGAAACCTGATCTCGACATTTTTTGCATTCTGAAACCAAGGCTTCAGGGAATACGCCTTCAGCTGCCGATATCAACTGCGCTAACTTCACGTATGTCGGCCCTTGAAGCTCAGCTGCTCTTCGTAGACGCGCATAAAGAAGTTCATTGCGGGTTTCCGGTTTCATCTTTCTAGATTTGAGCTTCCAACCGATATAAGCCCTACCGAATCTAAATACTGTGACTAGTAGCCTTCCAACCGGTGGGAACTTTGGTTTTCGAATGAGGTCTGGGATAGACTCCCTGAGAGCTTTTCTTGATTCGGCAGCTTCTCGTACCCATTGGTCTATCTCAGAGCTGTATGCAATTTCAGTATTGTGAACAGGTGTTTTAAGCGTTGAAATATATTTCTCACTTACGGGCGCCGCCGTTCTGGATTTGGGATTTTCTAAGATTTGTATTTCAAGTTTTGAAGGTCCCCATATCCCCATCGATAGGGGCTTCCATGAAACCGGTGAGATGAGTTCATACGCCGGAACCATTTCAATGAAGGCGCTGAGTGCTTCTTGTAGCTCAGCACGGGCCAATGAGGCACCTAAGCAGTGGTGAGATCCGGATCCAAATGCAAGATGAGGGCAGCCGCTTTCTCTTAAAATATTAAAGTCGTATCCCTGTTCTTCTGCTTCGGAGAGTCCGCCAGCATGGAGTCCTAGCAAGACAGTTGATCCAGCCGGAAAAAAAACTCCGTCGATAGTTTGGTCTTTTGATGCAAGTCGACCTGTTGTCCTTACCGCACTTATATACCTTAGTGATTCTTCAACAGCAGCTGGAACGAGAGATGGGTCTTGCCGTAAAGCCTCGTATTGTTCGGGATGATCAGCTAGAACTGCCAAGAGTGCGCCAAGTTGGTTTCGGGTGGTGTCAGTTCCCGCAAGTAAGATTGCTTCGACCATAGCGCTTAATTCATCATGGGAAAGCTGATCTTCGTTGTAGTGGCTATGAACCAAATCAGTGAGTAAATCGTTCTCTGGGCTTTCGACGCGTTTTGCGATCAGATTTTGTACGTAAGAGTCAAGCTCTCTTTGGGCGCGTGTTATTTCGCTTAGGCGCCCGATCACAGATTCAATGTCCGCGTCTAGAGCTGAGAATATGATGTCTGCCCATTCGTCAAATAGTTCCCAATCAGAGTCATCAACTCCAAGTATTCTGCAGATGACTGGTACAGGATAAGGCCTGCAGAATTCCGATACCATTTCTGCTTTCTTATTTTCCGTAATGTCGTGCAAGAGGTTCATTGCATGTTCACGCATGAAACCTCTATGCCGGTTTGTATTTCCTGATGTGAATGAAGAATTAACAAGTCTCCTGAGCCGTTTATGGTCCTCTCCTTCGACAGATAGGACATTAGGTCTCATCTGAACAGTTGAAGGAACTTCAGGGATGATTCTTTGGGCTTGCTCGAGCATTTTATTTAGGTCTGGACCTCCGTCTTCCATTTGGTCAAGCATCGAGAAGCTAGATAAAAGGGATATCCATTCAGGGTTTCTCAGAATAGTTTTAATCTGTTTGTAGCCAACGACTAGTGGCCCTGCTGGGGTCATGACTACCCACCCTTTGTCAGTGATATCTTTCGTTACTGATAGGATCTCTCCGAAATTTGAAGTAGTGATGTCGACATAGGGTATAGACCCAGGCTCACTTATATTGATCAGGTTTGTTGATGCTGGATGACTAGTTTTTTGACTGGACATATTCATAGCCTCTGGCTAATGGGGTTTCACAGTTAGTTCTTATACGTCGGCCGAGCAGGTAATCACCAATAGCTGAATTCATGTACTTAAGAATCCAACCAGTTGCTATAGCTGCAATAAGAGTACCAATTCCGAAGGCTCCGCCGAGTAATATTCCGATGCTAAGAATAATAAATTCCCATATAAGACGGACAATTTGTGGATGCCAACCTCTTCCTTCTGCGATTCGATGGCAAATAGATTCATATGCCCCCATGCCAATTCCGGCACTTGCTCCAATTCCAACACCTAAAGCTATTACAAAGAGGCCTGTTATGAAGTAAATCAATTGAGCACCGAAGTTGTGCGGATTGGGGATAATGCTGAATGAGTAGATGAATGTAGTTGATACTGCGAGAGGAATTACTATGGTTCCAACTCCTACCTTCGCCCGTATACACCCTAAAAGGAGGAGCAGAATAGTTAATAATCCAAACGAAGCTGCAGCTACCGAAAGCCCAGTCTGATGGCTAATGCCGGTTAGGAGCACATCTGTTGTGGTAGCTCCGATATCAGCCAAGATGATCATCGTTGCTCCGACTGAAATTAATACCCCTCCTGCGATGTTGAGGAAGATCTGGGCTCCAACGCTCGGGACGCTTATTTTTCTGATAGCAGTGAAGTTGATTCTTCTGCCTAGGCCAAAATTAAGGATGTTCTTGCTTGTTTTCCAAAGAAATCGCTCAACAGCAGATAAGAATTTTATTGTTATGGCCTGTGTTCTTAGTAGCGCTTTCCTTAATGAAAAGGTATTAATCATTTTCTTAGATAAGACTGCATTTCTTCTGGTTAGCAGTCAGAATAATCTCTACTAGCTTGCTGCCCGACTTAGTGCTTCTTCAAGAATGTTTCGAGCAATACTTGGACACTCGGCGAGAAGAGTATTGAATTCACTTCTCGTCATGGCCAAAATTGTGGAGTCCTTTGCGACACGGACAGTAGCCCCTCGTGGCTCATTTAGAATAACAGCCCGTTCACCTACAACAGCTCCAGGAGAGGCAGAGGCGATAAGTTCTCCATCGCGTTCGATGAGGAGTTGTCCTCTGACCAGCAGGAGAACTTCGTTGCCGAATGCTCCCTCTCTCATCAGAACACTGCCTTCTTTAACGTCGATCCTTGTACTTAGTCGGCTTAATACTTCAAGTTCGGATGTGCTTGCACTATCAGCAAATGCAAAATCACGGTACTGAAGGTAGTGGGGTTCTTTTTTAAACATCGGTATCTCTTTTCTGCTTCAACGTTCTCAGTGGTCTAGTGCGACCATTCCATTGTGCTCGATTTTTTTCGGAATAGCTTTGGAAATATGCGTGTCTTCTGTCACTTGTGATAGAAGTCACAGAACACCACGGAAACACTTTTGGCATCTCCTTTTGAAGGAGCTAACTTCATAAACACACCACCGGACGGGATACAATCGCCTATTCTTAGAGCATGGATGATGGTCTAATGGATTTTGCTG
>CACFFD010000016.1 GCA_902565595.1 Actinomycetota bacterium | reverse complement strand
GCTTGCCCAAGCAGAAGCTGAAAAGGAACTAGCGCTTGCTCAAGCAGAAGCTGAAAAAGCAAGAGCCGAAGCAATCCTCGCCCAATCTTCTACAAATGAAGATGTAGAGGACAAGGAGCAAGACCAGACAAATGAGGAAGTACAAAATACTTCAGAAGATGAAAGTTCTGACGAAGAGCTCGCCATAGGTGAAGGCCTCACTGAAAGCGGAAAGTCAGGAATGTCAGGTGGGATACTCGGTTTGATTATTGCACTTGGACTTGTCGGAGTAGCCGCAATCACCGGAGCTGTTCTTAACCTTCGGAAACAGCGCTAAAGAACTTAACAACTACATTATAAAGAGTTAAGTAAGTCAGGAGCCAGCCCCTAGGGGCTGGCTCCAAGCTCTTTTCGGCTTCGGTGATGAAGCTAAGTTTCCTATCGATCAGCCATTACTGTGATTTCCAGTGCACCTACCGAAATTCACTCATTAGTGCATTTGTTAGTTGTTCCACCTGTTTAAGATGTATCGGCGGCTGGAAATAGAGAATTGACTGGTCAATGCCAAGATGGTTCTGGTGCAATATTTCCGAAATGATCGAAGGCGAAGTAGTGTCTTGTTCTACAAAAACATGTGTGGAAATTTTAATACGGTCGATGTTATTTCCAGCTTTCTCACAATGCGCTTTGAGAATGTCATATTTTTGTTTAAATTGCTGGTCTTCAAACATTGGTAGATTCCAATGCGATGCATGGTTGGCGACACTGCGTAAAGTTCTTTTTTCTCCAGTTCCCCCGATACAGATAGGAAGGGGTTGTTGAGGGCCTTTGGGTTCATTTCTTGCCTCTTGCAACGTATAGTACTTTCCTGAAAAAGACGTGTTTTCTTCAGCGAGAAGAGAAGAGATAACAATGAGTGCTTCATCAAAGCGATCAAACCGTTCCTTCAGCGAGCCAAGTTCAATACCATATGCGCCAGATTCTAATTCGTTCCACCCTGCTCCTAGCCCTAGTTCAAAACGGCCTTGGCTGACAATATCTAAAGCGGAAGCCATGTTTGCTAGGACGGCAGGATGCCTATAGTGCACTCCATTCACCATGCATCCGATTCGTATTCGATTTGTTGCTTGGGCGATACCCGTTAGCGTTACCCATGCTTCAAGACAAGGTCCATTAGTGTCACCTTTAATGGGGTAAAAGTGGTCGAAATTCCAGAATTGGTGAAAGATCTCCACTTGATCAGCTATCTGCGCCACTTCAAGTAGTGTTTCCCACTTAACGTGATGCGGTGCTACTTTTATCCCAATTTCCATATATGTTTCCGAAAGTGTCCTTGAGGGTATTCTTCCATTTAGGTTTTCTTAATAGTAGGTCACTTCACTTTGAAAGAAAATATTGTTATAGGGTTACTAGGAAGAAAGAGGCCATCATTATGACAGAATTATCTGACGAAAAATCTAAATTGATCGAAGAGGTATACGATAAATGGCATCAAGTTCTAAAAGGTGAATTAGAAATTGACGAAATCCTTCATGAGGACTGCATTTTCTGGTCTCCGGTTCTCTTCCATCCACAGCATGGTCGTGACTTGACCAAAATGTATCTTTCTGCTGCGTCGCTTGTGTTCCCCGGCGACGATACTCCAACGAATAGCAATGCTGAAATGAAAGAAGAGGCGTCTTCGTCTTTCCGGTATACGAAACGAATTCTTGATGGCAAACATGCTGTCCTTGAATTTGAGACTTCTATCGATGGATTACAGGTGAACGGTGTAGATATCATTACGTGCGATGATGATGGCCTGATTGTGGAATTTAAGGTAATGATTAGGCCCCGACAAGCCTTGGAGAAGGTTCGAGAGCAGATGATGCACATGATTGAATCTCTCGACCAATCTTCATCTTAAGGATTGAGGCTTCTACCTTCCCATTATCAGAAGTTTACGCCTTTGGTGTATCCGCCATCTACGACAATGTTTGCGCCATTAATCCAACTTGACCGAGAAGAAGCAAGAAAAGCAACAACATCCGCTACTTCATCTCCTGTGCCCATGCGTTTTTGTGGATGCATCGCTACGTCTCGTTCGTAAATATCGGGCATTCGGGATCGAATATCATCCCACCGATGACCTTCAACAAAAATAGGGCCGGGTGAAATGGAATTAGCTCTAATCCCATCGACTCCCCATGTCTGAGCAAGGTGAGAGATCATACGGATCGCAGCCGCTTTCGTCGCGCCGTAGCTAGGGGTGATCGGAACATCGTGGTGTTCTATCGCCGTAATCGTAGCGATCTGGACAATCGATGCTGCAGATGATTCAAGAAGGTAGGGTTTAGCGGTTTCGTAGAATAAGGCGTTTCCTAAAATATCGATATTTATACTTTTCATCCAGGGTTCCAGCCCCTCCCCGTATTTCAAATTCTGGCCACTGGCACTTGCGTTACCGATACAAATGTCAATCCCGCCAAGTTGAGACCCTGATTCTTCTGTCCATCGTTCAACTGCAGCAGGATCGGAGAAGTCGCAAATACTTCCAATTGCACTCCCTATAGTCTTGTATTCTTCGAGCGCCGCAGCTAAATCTTCTTCGCTTCTGCAACATATTGCTACCATCGCTCCCTCTTCGAGTAGACGCTTGGCGATAAAGTAGCCGAGCCCTTTGTGTCCTGCCGAAATCAGAGCTTTCTTTCCCGCCAATTGGAGATCCATCTCTTCACTATTACATAAAAAAAGAAAACTGGCATACGATGGGCAGATGTCCGGCTTGCCTGAACTTACTGAAACAAGTTTCGTTGGAAAAGTATCGATTGTTACTGGAGGAGGTTCCGGCATAGGAGCAGCTGTAGCGGATCGTTTGAGTAAATTAGGTTCAAAGGTTGTCATTGTAGATACCGATGAGAAAGCTGGACAAAGTGTCGCTAATGCGGTGGATTGTGATTTCACCAAATTCGACGTAGCTGACCTCACAGGGTGGGAAAAATTGGTAGCAGAGACCGTAGGACAGTATGGCACACTTGATTTCCTCTGCTTGAACGCCGGCATTGGAAGCAGACCGAGGGGTTCTAGCGTCAAAGATGACCCTATTCCATGGATTCTTCCTAACTATAAAAATGTCCTTGCCGTAAATATCGATGGTGTCGTCTATGGGGCGATGGCCGCTTTACCTTTTATGGAAAAACAGGGATCAGGAAGTATCTTGGTGACTGCATCAGTAGCTGGTATCAGGACACAACCTCCCGATCCAATATATGCCCTGTCGAAATCAGCAGTAATCAGTTTTGTCAGAAGTATTGCCCCTGCACTGGCTGAACGCGGAGTGCAAATTAATGCCCTATGCCCTGGGAGCGTCGATACCCCTATACAACCCGATGACCGACGACTAGAGGGCAGGCCAATGAGCCCCCCAGAAGAAATGGCCGAAGCGATTGGGAGAATCCTTGTTTCTGATGACAATGGCGGAATATGGATTGCGTCAAGCTCGGATTATCCAGTCTGGCGGTATGAGTTTACGTCCGCAATAGACGGGCCTCCTAGTTAACTGGCATACTCAAACTATGGCACCACAGATCCGAATAGAGAAAAACTTTCATAGCAGCCTCGAAGAGGTTTTACAGGATGTGATTAAGACAGGATTCTGGCCTTCTACGTATGTTTCCGACCCTACCCCTCCACCTGGGTATCATTGGCACAATATCGAAGTACATGGATATTGCATGGAAGGTAATACATGGATCGGATGCGGAGAAACGGGAGAGAAACTTACAATAGAGCCCGGAGATAAGCTCATCATTCCTCCCGGCGCCCTTCATATTGAAGGTGAGTCAGACGGTCCGGTGACCTACGTGGTAACTATTCCTGATACCCGATCACACGCAGAAGCTTTTCAACTTCTCCCACCGGATCATCCTGATCGACCGTTGGACTAGTTTCAGGTAGTTGACTTTTCTGATTCTTCGTCATCGGGGTTGAAGTAGGAATTAATAGCCAGCGTCATAATAACTATTGCCATTCCAACTCCTTGAAAAACTGAAACCGATTGGGACAATATCCAATAAGCAAGCAGCGTAGAAACGACAGGGACGATGAGTTGAAAAACAGCAATCAGATTCAACGGAGCTTTCCCGTGTGAATAATTTAAGAGTAGATGGCCACCCATTGGGATAAGCGTAACCATAAATATTCTTCCCAAGTCAGCATTAGATTGAGCGATAATGCTCGCATCGGTTGCAATCACCATAGGGATGAGAACAATCCCGCCCCACGCAAAAACTCCGGCCTGAAATTCTAGGAGCGGGACGGTAAGAAGTGTTTTTTTTGCGAAAACAAAATACCCTGCTGAAATAAACACAGCCACCACTGCGAGAAAATCTCCTTTGAGATCCCCTGTCCCGCCGCTACTTCCTGAAGCTACTATCAGCATCGCTCCGCAGACAGCAACTATGGAAACGATGATGTACCGAAAGGTAATTCGTTCTCGGAAAATAAAATAAGAGGCAATAGTAAGAGGGATCGGAAGAAGAATCGTTATGAGTGTCGCATTGAGAATACTGGTAATTTTGGCGGCCCAGAAAAAAAGCCCCATACTGCTTCCAAAGCAAATACCTGCGGGAGCTGAAGATAAGAAACGTTCAAATGAGAGATCTTTTCGCATCAGAACAATCACAGCGATTAGTGCAAACGCAATCCAGCATCTCCAAAAACCCATTGCGAGTCCATGAACATTTGAATCCGCTACGATCACAGGCGATATCGCTGTCAGCATGTAGCCAAACGCGCACGCAATTAACCCATTTCGATATAGGTTCGTATTGGAGTTCTTCGGCGGTTGCTCTATGTCTGACAAGAAACCTCATTTCTAGTCAATTCCGTTAAATCGCGGTAAGTAGAAGACAGCCCCTCTACGGTTATTTACTTTTTGTTTTAGGTTGCGGAAGGCGGCGAGAATTCAAGTCCTTCGAACGTTCCATTACTCGTCCACTGGCGAAGGTATTCGAAGAATGCGACTGGTCCATCTGGATATCGTGCAGTGCTGAAAAGGTCCCGATCAGAAGCAGCTGACCCTTCATTGTTGTAGTAGCCGGGTGTGCAGTTCGCGAGAAATCCTCGGTCCTGTACTTCAAGCCGATCAAGCCATGCTTGTTCTGCGTCGGCTGTAGGTTCAAGAGTTTCTGACCCGCTTTCAAGACATTCGCCGATCATTGCTGCGATTGCAGATGCGGATTCGGTGAAATTATGGGTGACGTTCGCTACGAGACTGCCGCCTTGAGCGAGGCCAAGGATAAAGAGGTTCGGGAATCCATGGACGTTAATTCCATGGAGGCTTCTCATACCATCGTCCCAATGTTCCTCGAGGGTTTTCCCATTTTTTCCGCGTGTGTCGTAGTGGGCGTTATGGACGATATGGACTTCAAATCCGGATGCGAGGATAATGCAGTCTAATTCATAGTGTTCGCCACTAGCCCAGACGCCAGTTTCGTCGATCTGGGTGACGCCTTGTCCGTCAGTGTCGATCAGATGCGTATTGGGATTG
Source organism: Actinomycetota bacterium (assembly GCA_902565595.1). GTDB lineage: Bacteria > Actinomycetota > Acidimicrobiia > Acidimicrobiales > UBA8592 > UBA8592. The sequence continues at coordinate 24,662 of CACFFD010000016.1, read as the reverse complement.
TTAAATGACTGAAGGTATTCATCGTGGAAACACGGCCTTTTACAAAGCTGCCGGTACCAGGGTTTGAGAGCTTCAGCTGTCGTTTGATCATTAATCACGGAGTCAACGCGGGCACGTATTTCATTCATTTTTTCATCATCTGACTCTGCAAATGCATCAAGCCATACATCTTCTATTCCAGCTCCTGGGTTGGCTTGGATCCTTTCAACGATGCGGTCTCTGATTCGGATCGCTATGTCAGTCCATCCATCTTTTACCAGATCAGCGTCTGCGAAACCTCCCGCTTGGAGTGTGGCGAAATTGACCAGCCATTCTCGTTGCCATCCTGTTTCGAGATCAGAGAAATCTTCGTCGGTTAATGACCTGTTGTTACGTATATCTATCGAGGAAGGAGTTCGTTGAAAGACATACAGGTCGCCTGCGCTTGCGGCGAGATGGGGAATGCATTGGACTGCGGTAGCGCCGGTTCCAATAATTCCAACTCTTTTGTCCGCGAGCCCTTCGAGGGGGTTTCCTGTTCGGTCTCCACCCGTGTAGTCGTAGTCCCATCGAGCGGTGTGAAACATGTGTCCTTTAAAGTCTTCGATTCCTTCAATGCCGGGAAGCTTCGGATGGTGCATGGGTCCAGTTCCCATAGCAACGAACTGTGCTTTAATTTCGTCACCCTGATTGGTTTTGATGATCCAACGGTTGAGGTCTTCGTTCCAGCTGAGGTCTTCTACCTTTGTTGAGAAAAGGGCATTGTCATATAGGCCAAAGGTGGTTGCGATGCGCTGAGCGTGGGCGTGGATTTCGTATCCTTGGACGTATTTTTCTGATGGAAAGTAGTTTGTTTCTTCAAGAAGAGGGAGGTAGACCATGGCGGCTGTGTCACACATTGCGCCGGGATACCTGTTCCAGTACCAGACACCACCAACGTCTCCGCCGCTTTCGATCAGCATGACGTCCTCAACCCCTGCCTCTTTCAGACGGGCTCCCGCAGATAGGCCGGCGAAACCGCCGCCGATGATTGCTACAGTAACTTCGCCTGTGAAGATTTCTCGCGGATCATGGTTGGAGTAGGGATCTTCTAGTAGGTGGGCGAAACGACCTGTTGGCTCAAGGTATTGGGCGTGCCCATCAGGGCGTAAGCGTTTTTCGCGTTCAATACGGTATCGTTCCCGAAGATTTTCAGCTTCGGTACTATCGCTTTCGGTTATCGCCATTTCCCTACCCATTTATTGTTTCCACTTATCTTAGGCCGAAAACTCATCTGCGGTCACTGTGAACTTCGTGTTCGCCTTCGGGAAAGGTCCATAATCTTTCTGTCGTGTAAAATATACGCCCATGGAACCTCGTCTAGCCGCAACACCTATTACCTGGGGGTTTGTAGGGAATAACAGGTGGGGTATTGATTTACCACAGGAACGTATCCTGTCGGAAATGTCAGAAATCGGATTTACCGCAACGGAAGTTGGTGTTCCAGGGTTTTTACCTGACGATGGTACTGAGGCAAAGGTCATGCTTGACAAATATGGTTTGCGAGCTACGTCTGGGCCTGTCTCTTTTGTTATTCATGAGAGAGGAAGCCGTGCGGATGCTCTGGAATCCGTTCGCAGAGCGGGAGAGCGACTAGTTGCTCTCGGTGGTGACGTTCTCATCACCGTTCCCAAACCTGGCAGCCTTCGACCAGATGAAAGTCTGGGTGGCGATGGGTGGAAGGAATTGTGTGATGGGTTGGATGCTGTGGAGGACCTGTGTCATTCAATGGGGTTGAGGCAGGCTCTTCACCCGCATGTAGGTTCGTTGGTTGAAACAAAAGAAGACATGCAGAAGGTTATGGAAGCTAGTTCGTGTGGGTGGTGTCTTGATACGGCGCATATCGCTAGCGGCAACCTTGACCCGGGTGATTTTGTTGACATGGCCGGAGACAGAATCGCGCTTGTTCATATTAAGGACTTGAATCTTGATCTCGGTCAAAAAATGGTTCGCCATGAGATTGCATTTGATGCCGCTATTGCGGAACGTGTTTTCGTCCCTCTAGGTGAAGGCGATCTTGATCTTGCCGGCATTATTCCACTTCTCCCGGAAGAAGTTTGGTGGATCCTAGAGCAAGATCAAGCTATCGCAGAGTTACCTGAAGCAGGTACCGGTCCTGCTGCTGACGCGGCATCGAGCTTGCATGTTCTTCAGGATTTGTTAGGTTCGGCAGATGGGTAGGGAAATCAAGGTTCCGTCGGATTGGAATGCTGAGGTCCAAAAGAACATTGACCGGTTTGCGTTTACCTTCCAATCCCAAACTGATGTCACGATCGCTCAGCGGATATATGAACGGCTACTTGAGTTGAGAGAACTGTCCGAAGACGCATTTGAGCAAGATCCCGATGGTGCTGGGGAATCATATCGCCTTCGTGCTGAGCTAGATGATCTGATTGTTCGAGCACAAAGAGAAATTGATTCGTTGGGTACGATTTAATCGCAATCTCTACCTTTCGATACTTACAGTGATACTCTTCTAAAGTTCGATAATGGAGGTTTGATGAAAAAGTTCATTTCTTTCTTGTGTTGTCTTTTAGTGGTTACGGCTGCGTGTGGAGGGGGGAGTTCTCTTTCATCTGAAGATCAAAAAGTGGTCGATGATCTTGCTGTTTCTGTTGCCGCATCTGATGATTTTCCGGGAACTGCTGCCGATGCGGAATGTGTAGCAGAGAGCTTGGTCACCAACCTTGGAACGGCTTATATACGAGATAACAATTTAACTGACGTCGCAGCGTTTGACGATTGGGATCTTTTCGAAACTGAACTATCTAGAGACAAATTCAAACAAGCAGCTAAAGGAATGTTCGGATGCGTGGAAGGTGAACTTTCGACGTTACTTGGAGATGAGGCTGATCTAGATGGATTATCAGAAGAAAGTATCGAATGTTTTTTTGATGCGTTTCAAGATGATAAATTCCTTGACGCAATTTATGACAGCGGAGACGGCGGAACAGATGACTTAATTGTCGAAGCATTATTTACATCCTGCCCTAGTGCCCTTGTCGATGGATTAGTTGCTGGAGCAGGATTTGATCGTGAAGCTGCTGAATGCTTCGTTGACGAACTTTCACCTGAGCTTCTAGCTTTCTTTTTGGAAATTTCTAGCCTCCCAGGTGATGAAATACCGGAAGACTCAACACAAGAACTTGCAGATTTCCTTGCCATAGCGGTCAAGTGCGATATAGATCTGGCAGACTTTGGCTAGTCAACATTGGTTATAGAACACCAAAAAAATGTGTTGACTTTCCCACGAAGAAACACATGAGAAGTCCTCTAGGCGCTGAACCGCGTAGGCAATTAACCCAAAAGGAACGCGACATCTATGAAACTGACGGAGTCGCACTCTTATCTGGTGTTTTTGATGTTGGGTGGGTTGATTTTCTTCGTGATGCTTTTGAAGTAGCTCTGTCGAATCCTGGAAGTCTTGCAGAGGAATACGCTGCAGCGGATGGGCCGGGACGTTTTTTTGCCGATTTAAATATGTGGCAGAGGATTCCCTTATTCCGACAGTTTGTCTTTGAATCTCCTGCTGCTAAGATCGCCGCTGACATAATGGGAGCGTCGCGGATTAATTTCTTCTATGATCAAATGTTCGTTAAGGAGTCTGGAACCCTTGAGCGGACTCCTTGGCATCAAGATCAACCCTATTGGGCGGTATCAGGACAGCAAGTGTGTTCCGTTTGGATTCCTTTAGATCCTGTTGAGAAGGAGTCTTCTCTTCAGTTTGTCAAAGGAAGCCACCGCTGGCCGGCACATAATCCTCATCATTTCGGTGATGACTCGCCATATGAAGGGACAGGCCTACCGGAGCTTCCCAATATCGACTCTGAGATTGAGGAATATGAGATTTTGAGGTGGGATATGGTTCCGGGTGACTGCCTTGTTTTTCAAGGAATGAGCGTGCATGGATCACCGGGCAATTCGAGTGAAGTGCACCGGCGGAGGGCGCTGGCGACAAGATGGTGCGGAGACGATGCCCGATACCGCCGTAAAGCCGGCGAGGTAGCTATCCCAACGTCCGATCCGGGGCTTGCCGATGGGGATCTACTTGATTGTGATCTGTTTCCTGCCATACTCCGTTAACCACGGTAGTTAGTTGGTTAATTATTGATTCGGGTAGCATCACTTTCTGGTCGCCTTCCTGAGCCAGTGACAGTCAGGTTTTTATAGGTTACGATTCACCGAGCGATTCAATCTGAGGTGGTTAATCTTCGAATTCTTCTTATTACAAGCACTACAGGTATCGAAGCGACTGCGATCAGAACTACAAGCCAGATAGCCCGATTTGGTTGTTTGGATTGTTCAGGTTCCTCGCTTTGTGTTTGTGTCTCTGTATTTCTATTGTCCTGTTGAGGTTCCGGTCCGATTGATTGTTCCGGGATGCTTTGATCTGGTTCATCAAGTTGCTGTTTTTCTTGAGGTTCATCTTTGGCTTCAGCTGTTAAAGGTTCTTCTGATGTCGTGGGTTCGCTGTACCACTCTCCTAGTCGTTCTCGGGTTTCATCAAACGCTGATGGCCTATCGCCAGCTCTTTCAACTGGCGTGCCAAATCTTTCTTGGATCCCGACGGCAACGGTGAATCGAGCTGCCTGTCGGGAAATAATTGTAATGTCATAGACCCCTTCCGCCGCAGTAGCTTGTTCTTTAATAAGGATGTAGTAACTGGTATTTGTGAATGGCTCATCGAATCGGCTACGGATATTGGGATATAGAGTTTCTTCCGAACCGTCAGGTCTGACAATCTGCAGGTATGGAAGTTGGTTATCTGGGAGATCTTCTTCAGGAGTGCGGGCCGGTATCAGTAACTCAAGTTGAAAATAGTCGCCTTCTTTGAAATTTACTTGGAAGCCACGTGTTTCTCCAGCTTCAGTGAACTCCCCGTAAAGAGCAAAAGATATTGTCCCATCTGGAAGATACGGGCCTTCTTTGGGAGTTAATTGTTGTGACGTTAAGAAGAGCGGATCATGTGCGTATGCAATGTTTGATGTGGTAACTCCGATGAGAAGCATCGTCAAAAAAAACATCAACGTTGAACGTCTCAAAGCACTTTCCTTCTAAACAATCTTCTCACAAGATCTAACTCGAAAAATAGAATCCGCAATGTTCTATTAATACCTTCCGATATTGCGTAAAGGTTGATTTTGTTACTCCAGCTAATACTTGTCTAATTTTCGAAATTAACACCTGAATGCTAGCTTCCATCAATGGATAATTTTGATGGGAAAGTTGGTGTTGTTACTGGAGCTGCAAGCGGTATCGGGCGGTCTATGGCTGAGCGACTTTGCTCAGAGGGAATGTCAGTGGTGCTAGCTGATATCGAAGAAGAAAACCTCCACGAGACTGTAGATCAGATTGTCGCCGATGGTGGAACGGCCACTGGGGTGGTCACGGATGTAAGTTCGAAAGACGCTATTGAGAATTTAGCATCCGAGACGATGAAAAAATATGGTGCCGTTCACGTGCTGCATAACAATGCTGGAGTCGTAGCCGCTGGGCTCCTTGATGACTTAACCGTCAACGATTGGGAATGGACGATTGGAGTTAATCTCTGGTCAGTTATCTATGGGATTCAAACTTTTCTCCCTTTAATCAAAGAAAGTGGAGAAGGACATATCGTTAACACATCTTCTAGTGAGGGCCTTCAAGCGAGTGCAGGGACCGGCGCGTACAATGTTACGAAATTTGGGATAGTGGCACTTACAGAAACCCTAAGTAATGAACTAAACCCATTTCCAAAGATCAATGCCTCTGTTCTTTGTCCCGGTCCCGTCAGGTCCAGAATTGTTGAGAGTGAACGTAACCGGCCAGAAAGACTATGGAATGATGGGGCTCCAGCCGCAGGATTAGTTGAGAACGACCAGTCTTCTGATTTGTTAGCTGGAGCGATGGATCCAGCACTTGTAGCTGAACTAGTGGTGCAGGCTATTCAGACGAATCGCTTTTGGATTATCACCCACGACGAAACGAAAGAAGTGGTTCAACAGCGAGCTGCGGCCTTACTCGAGAACGGTTCGCTCTCAGCTCCGCTCTATGATTTCTCTGAGTAAAAATCAATCGCAGATTCTGCAAGATTAATTCCAAGCTCACGGTTCCGGTGATCAGAAAAATACCGGATGAAATATTTTTTGTGGTTTAACAATATAGAAACAAGCACGAAATATTCTCTCGGTACCTTCATATGTGGCTCTAACTTATGGAGGAAATTGTGAAACGTAAATTATTTACCGGAATGGGAATAGCAGGTGTAAGTCTTGTACTGGCAGCTAGTCCAGCATGGGCACAGGGCAATACTGAAGCCTCGGCGATTGTTCAGACTGTCATGGATAACCTCTGGGTTTTCATAGCTGGGATTCTTGTCTTCTTTATGCAAGCTGGGTTCGCCCTTGTTGAGGCAGGACTCACCCGAAGTAAAAATGTCGCAAATATTATGGCAAAGAACATCGCCGATATGTGCATAGGAGTTCTGGCATTCTTTGCTGTTGGATACGCATTCGCGTATGGCAGCGGAGGCGGGTGGTTCATCGGTGGGAACTCATGGTTCCTTTCAGGAGAATCTCTCTTCGCGCTCCCCGACCCAGAGCTATTAGAAACAGGCGAATGGGTTTCAGGTGGACTGTCGGGAGCTACGGACTTTTTCTTTCAGGTAGTCTTTGCTGCAACGGCTGTAACTATTGCCTCAGGAGCTATGGCAGGGCGAACAAAATTCTCCGCCTATCTGCTCTTTTCAGCTCTAATGACTGCTTTTATCTATCCGGTCGTTGTCCATTGGACCTGGGGAGGAGGCCTTATAGCCGAATTCATTAACTGGGGAGACGCTGATAGCTACTCAGACTTCGCAGGTTCGGGTATTGTGCACCTCACCGGCGGGGTTGCAGCTCTTATGGGAGCGATCGCTCTCGGACCTCGAATCGGGAAATACGGTTCGGATGGAAAACCACGGGCGATCCCAGGTCATAACATCGTGTTCACCGTAATTGGTGTTTTCATCCTCTGGTTAGGGTGGTTCGGATTCAACCCCGGATCTGAGCTAGCAGCCGACGGAGTTGTCATGTCTGTCGCGTTGAATACCCTGATCGCTGCTGCTGCGGGAGGTGCAGTCTCAGCAGTAGTTGTGGTCATGAAAACAGGCAAGCCCGATGTCGGAATGGTCGGAAACGGTGTGCTAGGCGGACTCGTAGGAATAACCGCAGGCTGCGGTGCCTTTAACACGTTCGGCTCTTTACTAACTGGGGCGGTCGCTGGGGCACTAGTTGTCTACTCTGTGCTATTCATCGAGAAAAAAGGTATTGATGACCCTGTCGGAGCTGTTTCCGTTCATGGAACGTGTGGTATTTGGGGAGTTTTAGCTATCGGACTCTTCTCACGATATGACGACGCATTCTTGGGTCGCGATGATGCCGGTCTCTTCTATGGTGGAGGTCTGGATCAACTAAGTGTCCAAGCCGTCATGGTAGTAATTATTGTTGCTTGGACAGCGATAACAGCAGGTATCGCTTTCCAAATCATCAAGAAGACAACAGGACTTCGTGTATCTCCTGAAGAAGAAGCTGCTGGCCTTGACATTAGCGAGCACGGGGCTGCTGGATACCACCTTGAAACAACTAACTAAGCCTTCCTCTTTGTTCTGACTGACCAGTTGGGCCCTTCTCCTGGCAGAAGAAATAGAGGATGTTAGATGCGGGAGTTACCTTCTGAAAGCGAGGTAACTCCCGCACTATATTTTTAAGGGCCATCTAAATCTTGGATGGGATATTGCCCTACTTCATATTTATTAGCAAAATGAAAATCGCTTGAACCAACCATCATGAGACTTCTCACCATCCGAATTTACGGCGAAGCGGCTGGGAGAGCGATGAAAGCAATTAATGCGTAGTGGGAGGCAATGCCGCAAATAACACAGAAATGGAATATCTCATGAAAGCCAAAGACCTTTGGCCAAGGGTCAGGCTTCTTTATTCCATAAACAATTGCGCCAATTGTGTGGAACGCTCCTCCAAGGAGTAACAACGTGAAACCGAATGTGCTTAATGCCATCCAGAATTCGTGAATCACCATCAACGCTGACCACCCAACAATTATGAAAAGGGTAATAAGGGTCAGTTGAGGAGCAGTTGGCCAAAAAATCATCACTAGTACTCCTAAAAATGCTCCAACCCAAACAGCAAGTAGGACAGTGACTGCAGCGAAACGTGGAAGTACATACCATGAAATAGGCGTATAGGTTGCTGCGATCGTGACAAAGATCGTTGCGTGATCTATTCGTCGAAGGAGGTCATGAGCTCGAGCGCTCCATGAAAACCCGTGGTAAAGAGAACTCACACCAAAAAGTGCTATTACCGCAAGAGAATAGAGGGTAGCCAATGCCCTCCCTTGTGCTGAATAACTTATCAGGATAGGACAGAGCGTCATTGCACCAATGAATGCAGTTATATGCGACCATCCACGTAAAGAAGGTTTTGGGGCCAAGTGCATGGGAATGGGGGTGTCCATAATCCAACGCTAACATCTGTATTAGATTCTCAGACCTGTAGTTACGTTATTAACGTTTCCTACACATACTCTATTCGTAATGATAATTTTCAGGTCTATGCACAAGCAATATAGACATCCATAGCCCATGCCGAAGGTACTTTCCCTTCAGAAGTACTGTCCTCCAATTCAATAAACCAGCGAACAGCCTGCTCTTCGGTCCCTTGTGATCTTAAATGGCTAATCAGTCCCTGATATAAGCATTTACAGGTCGTCGCAACTTCAATCCGATCAATATTCGCATCAGATCTAGATACACAATTCGCTAAATACATTCTTTGTAAATAAGGAACTGACTCAGATTCGACTTCTCCTAGAAGTTCTTGTTGAATATCCAGAAGTTCTGCTGGTAACGGACCAGGACATTGATCGAACGACTCCAGTGGAGAACAACTACCGATATCCATAGAAGTATTTTCTCCATCAATAGTCTCTCTCGCCTGTTCATCGACCTCAAGGGTGGACCCGCCGCATGCTGCAAGTATAAGAACAAAGACAAGTCCAATTATTCGCTTCATACATATAAACGTTAGTGGCGCTAAAGCTCTTCGAGACTTTAAAGCTATGTGTTTGTAGAGGTTTCTTTAGCGATGATGGAAGTTTTGAGATAACTTTTGGCATGGATTCGTCTGCATTATATTCCGTTGAATATAGAAGAAACCCAGAGACAATCTGGGAAGAGATGCGAAATGACTTCCCTGTTTTTTACGACGACATCTCGAACATGTGGTGGGTGTCTCGTTATGAAGATGTCAAGAATATTTTCGTCGATTACCAGACGTTTTCCTCATCAACGTATGAATTGACGACGGGACAGGTTGTCGGACCGACGCTTATTTCCCGAGATGACTATGGGCATGTTGTCCGTAGAAAAATAGTCGCTCCTGATTTTGTGGGCAACCGGTTGAAGTCCTATGAACAATTGATCGAGGATTGCGTCATTAACCTTATTAATAGCTTTGAAAGCGAAGAGGAAATCTCGTTAGTTCGTGAATTCAGCTCACAACTTCCCGTGGATGTTATTTCAGCGATACTTGGGATGAAGGGAGATGGCCAGCTTTTCCGTCAATGGGTCACTTCGATGATCATGGGGTTAAATGATTCGCCAGAGCTACGGCAGACAGGTCTCGATGCTAGTGAAGCTTTTTGTAGTCACATCGCACCATTGCTTAATGAAGTAGACAATCCAGATCGCACTGATCATATTGCAAAAATAGCTAGAGCAGAAATAGAAGGAGAGCGGCTAACAAATGAGGAAATTACCGCATTTTGTGGACTTTTGTTTATTGCGGGTGGCGAAACAACTGATAAAGCTATCGCAAATATGTGGTGGAATGTCCTGAACCATCCTGAAGTATTGGAAGCTGTGCTTGCTGATGATTCTCTATGGGAGAATGCTTTCAGTGAAACGATGAGAAGAACTCCAGCAGTTATAAGCGAAGAACGATTTACCACCAGGCCAGTGGAACTGCACGGAATTGAAATTCCAAAAGGGGCTAAAATTCGAGCCTGTTTAGCTGCAGCGCATTTAGATCCAACAGTATTTCAAGACCCATTAAGTTTTGATATCCACCGCTCAGATATGCATCTTGGGAAAGAAAACCGGTCCGGTGTTTCAAAAGATACCGGACGAAGCGGCCATTTTGGGTTTGGACTTGGGAAGCACTTCTGTATTGGGTATGAGCTTGCACGAAACGAAGCAATAGTCGGATCAAAGAGGATTATTGAACGCCTAGGCAGACCAGGTCTTCAAGGAACGCAGCAAGGTCCGGTTATTCAGGCACGTAATTCATTCTTTGCTTGTAAAGAACTGATCGTGTCTTTTCAAAAATAGGAGACAGGTGAAAGAATATGATGTGCGTGGCTAGTAAATCTGATACTTCCAAAACGAATAGTAAGGGGATGATATGAGTGAGAAACAGGTTGATCAACTCGAAGAGAAACAGAAAATTGTCGATCTTACTATCGCCTATACGTGGATTATTGACCATGGTCCACGGGAAAAACTTCGAGAGATCTTCTCTGAAGATGCAGTATTCATTATTGATACAAGACACTTAAACGGTATTGATGAAATCAGGGGAAAGATTGAGAGGACGCTGGGAGGTTTGTCTGCGTCTCAACATATTGTTTCGAATCATCAAGTGTCAATCGATGGAGATACGGCTACGTCTCGTTGTTACCTTCATGCCCAACATACATTAGACGGAACTGAAGGGGGCGATAACTATGTTATGGCAGGCAGATATATCGATAGATTAAGCCGGTTAGGTAACGAGTGGCGTATCACTGAGAGGCAATTAATGCTTGACTGGACCGAAGGAAACCCTCAAGTTCTTTCCAGAAGACAACGACAGGATGACGCTCTTTAAATGACTTAGGTCTAGATCCAAAGAAGAACCAAGGCCGCCAGCCATAAACATGACATGCTCCAACACATAGTCTTAAGGTTATCGGTTTCTTTGTTTACTTGCCTTATAGGTACTTGCGCTATGTATTTACGACTGGTTCCTATATTTCACCCAGTTTTATTAAAAGGATTTGTTGCGTGTGTAAAAGCGTTAGAAGCTCTGGATAGGTGATGGCATGACTCGATCACTCAGCAATTGTGGTTGTTAAACACTCATTCTCTTCATCTACTGGGAAATCATAAATCCGGTCATGCATCCACTCCATCAGGTCAGGCCAATGCACATCGGGAGCGCCTCTATGAGTGGTCGCCCCTTCATATACACGTCTTTCAATGTGTTCATGTCCTTCTATCGAACAGATTTGATCTAAAAGTAGACTAGTGCTGACAACTGGGATTTGTTCATCTTGAATACCATGAAGAATAAGAACAGGGGTTTGGTTCGGCAGCAGATTGACATCGTTTTCTAGCAAACGGGCATACCAGTCTGGGTCATCGAAAACATCATCAACAGAAGTCAAGTCTTCAAAGGGTATTGCGTTGAAGGTTTCTCTAACATGTCCGGAACAACCAAGCTCTAGTTCATCTAATAGAGGCATGTACTCAGGGGCGATAACCGTTTCCAGAGAAAGCTCGTCATAAGCTTCAGCAAGAGCAGCCATAACCATCACTAAATATCCCTGATATTCACCACCCTTCAAATAGTCTGCAAGAAGAGGGAACTGACTTGGAGGCGCACTTGCTGCTACACCCACAAGATCTAGTTCAGGAGCTATGGTTTGCCAAAGTTGAGAAACATGCATAGCTGCATGACCTCCCTGAGAGTGACCCCACACAAACAATGGCCCATCAGCCCCCAAAGTAGGAGCAGTTTGAGCAGCTCTCACAATATCAAAAATTCCTTGAGCCTCACTGGCGCCAACAATGTACGGGTGCAATCCAGGTCCTCCCAGCCCCTCAAAGTCACTTGTGACAACGATCCATCCATCATCAAGTAAGGGTTGAGTTAAAGCAGCACGACCGGTAAGAACAACATCATCACCGGTATAGTCGAGCGAAGGTGCGCACATATCTGCCATACCAAGTGTGCTATGCCCTATAGAAAGCACAGGACGAGGTTCAGTAGCTACAAAATTCGGAGCAACAATCGTCCCGGTGACTTCAATTGGGTTACCAGCTACCGAAACAGAACGATAAGTGACAATCCAACCGACAATCATAGGATCAAAAAAATCAATTTCTTCTACGGCAAGAATCGCACCAAGAGCATCTTGATCTGAAGAAATTTGAATATTAGGACCGACAGCTTCAGCGGTTGTTGAAGACGACGAACCACTTTCATCCGAAGACGACGAACCACTTTCATCCGAAGACGACGAACCTCCTCCCCCACAAGCAACAGTAAAAGACATTATTAATACAATAGATAGAATTGAAATAGCGAATTTTTTCAAAATAGCTCCCGTAAATTACGGCTTACTCTAACATGATTGCTTTGGTTCCTCAGGGTCGAGGGAGTTATTCCTACCCCGATCTTAAGATCCATGTGTTTACTGGAGTTCAAGAATTTCGTGACGTTTCATTTGTTGGCGGTTACAGTTCTTTATATGGGAAAACCTCCGAAAATGAGAAAAGGTAATAGTCGTATTACCGAAAAAGGGACGCAACCAAAAGGGCAAAAGAAAAAAGCTGAGAATGCGTCATGCTGTAATGACCCCAGTTGTGACAGCTAGTACTTAACTGTTTTGTTATATATAGAAGGTCTAGAGGGGGCTACCAATCGTCTCCGGACCAGCCACTCATATCATCCCATTGAAATTTCTTACGCTTCCGTTTTTTCTTCTTTGGAGGCTTTCCCTTCTCAGCTCGCCGTTCTGCTGAACGTTTCTCTTTCTCTTTTCTTTTAGCTCTTCGTCTTTTCGGTAATTCCTTTTGACGGACTTTGTACGCTTCTTCGTTCCATATCCACTTACAATTCTCTTTAAATAAAGCCCATAAACTCATGGACTGAATTTATCTTATAACGACGTTCTCGTAAGTTTTTTCGTTCTCGGTAACCGTATGTATCCTCCGTCTCGCATTCCAAAATCCACAATTGGGGTGTAAGGAATTAGTTACAAATCTGTCTCCCTTTTGAACAACTTCTAAGGAGAAGAAAATGAAAGCTATATGTATAAAAATAAAAAACAGTTTGGATGCTAAAAGTGCCACTGCACTCGTTTTAGTTTCTTTGATGCTTATATCGGCTTGTAAAAGTAGCGATACAAAAATTACTGCCGAAAGCGTCTCATCGCTTGCTGAAGAGACACAAATCGAACAGGGGCATGAGAAAGAACTCCAGACCAGTGAAGAGACACAAGCAGAGCAGGATGATAACAAGGAAACGTACAATACCGAACCAGAATATGAAGCTTCACCCGTTTCAGTCTCTGGTACGGATTCCACAAATAACGATCCTTCTCAGTATGTTTACTACTTTTACGATCCACAGTCCTTATGGTTTGAGAATTCATATGAAGGATCTCAAGGGGGTAAAGGGTCGGGATGTACTCCACAATCTAATGAGCTGACTGATGGAGTTTGGTTTGGCCTCATCCAGGTGAAGAACACTGACTCAATAATATTTGATCTTGCTTGTTTCTATATAGACGAATTAGCTCAAGAGAAGGCTTTAGAAGAAGGTTATGGAGAACTTATGAATGGATTCTATATATCCAATCAGAGCCCAAATGTTTTTAATCTCGAAGTAGATCAGCAGGCCTTGGTTCATGAACTCCGGCTACATAATGAAAACTATTCACAACCGACAGAAATGATAAATTATGCTGAATGGCCTTCAGATAATGGTAAATACCTCTGCTGGGCTATGGCTGAAGCTCCCTGTTACGTATGGGTTGCTATCAATAATGGCCGTGTAACAGAAATACTTGAACAGTACTTGCCATAGTACTGCATTCACCTTAAAGACTAAGAGTAAATATTGGTGGGAATCGAAATTTACTCTTAGTCTTTATCTTTCGAAGGAACGTTATTGCAAATAGGTGCTAGAGGTTATGTGTTTATAGTTATTGGCCTGTGTGCGCCGAGCAGTATCTTGGATCAAGAGAAGGGGCTCCTGTAAATCTAATACCATCAGTAATGAGAGCAAGACCTACGTTAGTAACCGTTTCAACCGGAAAAAAAGATTCTTCATTTAGGTCTACTATCGGGTTAGCCCCGCTTCTCGTCCCTTCTCTTATATGATAGATTTGCTCCCCATCACTGTTTAAGCCAGCTACACTCATTTGCCACCAATAGGTGGGAGGAGGTTCAGGGCTGAAACTAATTTGGAAAACCACGTCGTTGGGAATTGAATTACTTATTAAGTTGACAGAGCAACTGATGAGGATTGGTGCAGGCGTTGGAGTAGGCGCAGGCGTTGGAGTAGGCGCAGGCGTTGGAGTAGGCGCAGGCGTTGGAGTAGGTGCAGGCGACGGAGTAGACGTAGGAGCTTGTTGGGAAGGAGGCGGCTGACTAGTTGTGGGACGAGGTGTCGGTGTTGGAGCAGGCGAGGATGATTGACCATTTCCTGTTGATGGTGCTGCGGCCTCTTCTGGTGCTTTTTCAACGGTGGGTTCTGGTTCGGGGGTGGGAGCTACAACTTGTGTTGTTCCGCCGCAGGCTACGACACTGCCCATAAGAACAGCGACGGTGATGATGCTTGTGGAGACCCCTTTAACCATGTGTTCTAGTTTAGGGCATAACTGATTTTGTTACTTGTGAAGAAGGCCTAAAGGCATTAGAGGTCATGTGTTTACAGGGGTGTAAGAAGTTTTGAATCTTCTTATCTACCTCATGTACCCTCTTGTTAGGGGCTCACAACAACGAAAAGAGCAATTATGAATTCCTTAAAGAAATACATTTATCCTGTTATTTTGACTGGTTTGTTTGTTTTTCTAGCTGCATGCGGATCTAGCGAGGACTCGGATAGTTCAATTTCCAGTAGCTTTGATGCATCTACTGAGGAGTCGACACCTGAACCGGATCCGACACCTGAACCGGATCCAACACCTGAACTTGAGCCTCTACCTGAATTAGAGCCGGCATTTATCCGCACAAACGTTTTTCTCGACTGCTATTCAGAGGAAAATTTTTGTGGATTTGATCTCCGTCTTGGAAGCCCACCCGAAGATGATAATCAAGTCAGGATAATAATAAGGGAAGTACAGCAAACAACCAATGATGAAGAACCTCTGGATGGTTGCGAATGGGCTACAGAAAAAAAGGGTGACGTTATCGCTACCTTTAATGACCTCTGGGATGTAGGAAGAGGATTCGAAATCACTGTTCTCCCCATCGAAGGTCCTCTCGCTAAACGGACGTGTACCTTTACATTTGGAGCAGCAGGCGCCGAGAACTATAGATCGCTCGAGAATTTCTCTTACACCTTCATCATTACCCAACCAACTGATGAGGATCTTGTCTTAACCGCGGAATATCCATGGGGGCCAAGCGAAGAAGCAGTAACTTTGCAAAATGTCTTAGGTATCGAAGCTGATGGATGGTATGGGTCAGGAACTCGGGAAGCGCATCTGGCAGCGCTAGAAGCAAAAGGTTTGGATAGTTCAAATGTGCCGCTACCACCTCCGACTGGGCGCATAGCTTTTGTTGCTCCAGTACCTGGTCAGGAAGGATGGCTCGAAACCGATATTTATACGATGAACGCTGATGGAAGCGATATCGTTCAGTTGACGGATAATAATTCAAAAGATCAATATCCAGTCTGGTCTCCAGATGGTAGTCATATAGCTTTTGTTAGTAACCGAACAGGAGTTTCAGAGCTTTTTGTTATGGACGCTGATGGCAATAATGTTCAACAACTAACTGATGTAACTCAACATAGCGAGGGGGTACAGGGCCCACCGTCCTGGTCTCCGGACGGTTCACAGATTGTTTTTTCAGCGTGGGCTTGGCTTGAAGGAGATTGCCACACATACTTCTTATCAGGTGCTTCCTACATAGCTCCGGCAGACTCGCTTAGCAGCATCTTCCTTATAGGGTCTGATGGAACAAACGAACGGTTAATTCGAGACAGGGTTCTCGGGTGCAATGAAGACGCTCTGGATGAGGCATCGTGTGTTGCAGCTGGGTTTTCATGGTTTGTAGTGCATGAATACGATAGTTGGTGTAATGGCGATACCTTTAGCTATCTCAGCGTACAACCAGCGTGGCATCCGGATGGGGAATCAATAGCGTATCTGAATTTCGCCCCCTCGTACCATGATTTTGGGTTTGATTCTATTCCTAGATGTTTTGTGATGCTTATGGACCTTCAGGGAAACGACCTAGAACTACTATTGAATCCTGCAACAAACTGTTGGGGGTATCCTGGTTGGTCTTCCACCGGCATCCTTGGGTATGGACCTTTTGTAAATTACTCCTACGATCGGATGGACTACTATCTGATTACCGAAGGAGACACTCAAGTAATAGAGCGGAGTTCAAACTCTGTTTCGAGAGGGTTAGCTTGGTCTCCTGATGGAAACTCTGTAGCATACGGAAATGCGGACTCCATCATAGTGATAGATTTCATCGATGGTACCGAGGAAGATATCTTCATAACTGGGGTGCAGGGATTCCAGCCGAACTGGAGCCCGTATTAAATATTTTCTTAGCTAGAACGATAAGAGAAGTCTAAGAAGAATAACTCTTACTTACTGTTAGATTTAATTCATGATATGTATCAAGGCAGAAATTCCACAAGAAATTTGTGACATAGACGATGAACTAAAAGCTATCTATCACAGTCGGGGTAGCTTCTGTGTCTGGGTTTTCTCAACAAGAGTTGAAAGAAATAGATTCGTGGAAGAGACCGTTGGGATGTCGAAAGATCAACGACAGAACCACTTTGATACTTTCTTCTAGCTGTTTGTTATATATGTGG
Organism: Actinomycetota bacterium; assembly: GCA_902565595.1. Classification (GTDB taxonomy): domain Bacteria; phylum Actinomycetota; class Acidimicrobiia; order Acidimicrobiales; family UBA8592; genus UBA8592. The sequence goes on along the minus strand of CACFFD010000016.1, from coordinate 7,782 downwards.
GGGTGCTAGAGGTACTAGAAGCCATGTTTCTACTCGGTGAAATATTTAGAAGATTTGGAAGGGCATTTCATGTTCTGTCATCTGAAGCAGCAGATCAAACCCACACCAAGGCGCCTCTATCAAATTGCCATCTCTAATAACCCACCCTCCTCTACTAAGTCTGATCTCACGTACTTCTGAAAGTACTTCTATGTCAGATGTGAGCTGGCTCGGGGCATTGTCGAAAGTTAATAAAAATGGTGTCCTGATGGAATGCGACTCACTGACAGTAACTAATTTGCTTTCTTCAGCTGTTTCGGTAGCTGGGAGAGCTTCTATGCCATCTTGGATTTCATTACTACCGCACGCAGTTACTACTAGAAAGAAAACTGCTATCACAATCACCATATTTTTCTTTCCACGTTGATTTAAAACGTACCTAATCAAGTTTTTCATAATTACTCCTTATATCTATCTGTTAAATAGACGTGGAGCGTGATCATTTCTTACACCCAGTCCAGCGATTTACGTATCTAAGGTGCCAGAGGTCATGTGTTTACAAGGGTTTGAAGATACGCGGTTAAGGTAACTAGATGGTTAAATGTCAACTGGTTTCGCTTTCTGCATGCCATGAAGAAGCTTTGAAAGTGTTCCTAAAAGAGTTCGAGGAATCTCAAGATGAATTGCATGGCTATTTCTTCGATCGATCCATCCGTATCGAACAAGTTATTTCAACACTTGAAGCATGGGAAAGAGGAGATGATCTTCCTGACGGTTGGGTTCCAAATTCAACTTGGTTTTGGGAGAACGGTGGAGTTTTACAGGGTGTAATTAACGTACGTCATTGCCTTAACCCCGGGCTTGAAAGAAGTGGAGGGCACATAGGTTATTCTGTCGCACCATCACAACGCCAACAGGGAGTAGCGACGTCAATGCTTAGATCAGCGCTCATCAAATGCAAAGATTTAGAGATCCCCAGAGCTATGGTGATTTGCGATTCAGATAATATCGGGTCGATTAAAGCCATCGAAGCAAATAACGGTGTTCTTAAACGAGAAGAAAATGGTCGCCGCTGGTACTGGATTGAACCTTGTTAGGTGAATGCCGTAAAGGGTGATTAGGGGTTGTGTTAAACACTGTAAGACCCACCCCTGTAGGGTTTATTTCTTTTCTCACTTGACCCCACAGTGACCCGAACAGTATTTATGACTACCCCTACTCTAAGAATCAAAGAAGAATAACTCTCTGAACAGGGACTTTAAGTGTGGAGCTGGCGGGAATCGAACCCGCGACCCCCTGCTTGCAAAGCAGGTGCTCTAGCCAACTGAGCTACAGCCCCGAAGCCGTTATCTTATCCGTAGTTCTAGAAATTAACGCGCTTTAAGAAACCACCATCAACTGTAAGGTTCACTCCATTGATGTGTTTAGCAGCATCTCCGGAGAGGAAAGCTACCGCATTTGCGACATCTTCTGGTAGTCCTAGATCACCTTGAGGATGCGTTTTTTGAGTTGCTTCATAGAACTCTGGCATGCCTTGTTTGATGCCGTCCCAGTCTCCTCCTTCGACCATGATTGGCCCTGGGGAAACGACGTTACATCGGATTCCTTGTGCGCCAAGTACTTGAGCCTGGCCTAGCGTCCAGTTGGTTACTGCGGCTTTAAAGGCACTGTAGCTTCCGGACCCAGAGGCAAAGTGTTCAGCTGTTGCCGTGGTACCGATGCTAATTAATGATCCCCCGCCATCAGCGAGCGCTTCTTGGGCTGCGCCTACTCCGCCGACAAGAGACATGAGGTCTATGTTGAAGTTATTGATCCATCCTTCAAGTTTTCGCTGTGGTTTACCTGACGTGTTGTGCACGTAGATATCAATACCACCAAGCTGCTCACAGGAAGAATTAATCCACCCGCTGAGTGATTCAAGGTCGCCAGCATCAACAGCTGATCCACATACTTCACCTTGGCTGCTTAGCTCTGAAACTGCTGCTTCGACTCCTTCAGCGTCTCTGGCGCATATAGCGACCGACGCGCCTTCTGCTAATAGGGTTTCTGCTATCGCCCGACCGAGCCCCTTTGTTGCTCCAGTGACAAGAGCTTTTTTTCCTGCAAGTCCTAAATCCATTTCATATCCTCTCTATGGGAATTGTAGAAATGTAGCGCACGATCTACGAATTGTCCTATCCGAAGAAGGGAAACCCTTCTACATATAGTTTTTGATAACCCTATGCCATTTATTCGCTGGCAAGTCGGGGTGAAGGATGGCAAGCATTGTGCAGTATTTACTTATCCGTTGCGGTCGAAATCCATGCTCCCATAGCCATACATCGAACGGGCTTGGCTGGACCGAAGATTTCGTTTCTAAAATACAATACGGAAAGGCAACACTTTGACTCTTCCAATCCGTGCAGACTAAATACTCGTCACACGTCATTCGGGTAGAGGTATCGAGATCAACAATCGTTGTTCGCTGGTATCGAGATGTGAGGGTCGGACGCAGATTTTCGGAGCTTCCAGGAGTCTTTGTCACCTCTTCAATAAACGTTTTGCCGGATTCGGTCAACTCATAAAGACTGTCAGCATCATAAGGGGTTCGTATCTTTACTGTTTTTCCCCTGCCGTCTTTCGTCTTGACCTCAAGCATTGCGATTCCTGTGGACCGGTAGAAACGGGTTCTCGCTTTGAAGCGTGGCCTTCTTTTGTAAGCGGCGTCTTTATAGAGGTCAAGACCTGAAGTGTCGAAATAAACAGATTGATACCCCATACTTCTTTTTTTATTCACGGTGAGAATTTGGCCGCTGATATTTATTGTCTCGAATAATGTATTACATAGTTCGCTCGTGACAATGTATTTTCTGTCGACGCGAGTTTGAAGGGCCGCAATTGCGTTCATTTCTTCTAGCGTGATCGATGAGAATCGTTGCGATGATAATTCTGATGGTTGTATGGGCGTAGATCCCATTTCAGTCATTAGATGACGTACCTGAATCGCTTGTGTATCGCACATCTACAACGGTGCTGTTGTTCACAAGATCAACTCTTTGAATTTGTAGTCGTCGGATCTTTCCGCCCAACATTGTTTCAAGATCTGTCCGAAGCACGGCTTCATCGGTGTATGCGGTATCGAGCCGCATGATTTGGTTCCTGCTTCGGGAGAAAAGTTGGGGATGGTCTCCAATAAAGAGTATTGCGAGGATTGCTCCCATGAGAGCCGGAGATATCCACGAGTCAACATTAACGCCTCCGATAAGTCCAAGAGCTAAAGCGCAGAAATAATACGCTATTTCTTGCTGACCTAATTCGTTCGACCTAAGTCGAATAATGGAAAGCACTCCGAAAAGGCCAAGGCCAAGACCGGCGCTTACTGCCGCATCGGCAAGAGTGAATGAAACACCGAGGACTCCTACGTTGATACCGAAGAGAGCAACGACCATATCCTTACGGCCATGGCGGGGGAAATACAGGCAGAAGACCATAATGAGGATCGCGATCCCGTTAAAGAGTACTAACAGTCCGTCCGACATTTTTCTCCATTCGCCTCTAGCTAAGTGTACTTGGTAGATGTTTTAAAGGTTATTCGTTTTTCGTTCGAGCATATTCGAGGTCATCTTTGAATTGCTCTACTGCTCTTCTCCATTCTTCTACTGATGGTTGGTCATCATGTGATTCATGTGCTTGAGCAACGGAGCTTTCAATTTGATCTGCCCATGTATCTATAAGCTCTTCCACGGTCTCTTGGGAAAATGGGCCGTCAATAAATATATTCAACATTTGCTGATATTCGTCATCAAACTCTGCCCATGTGCCGATGATTTTGTCGCACGCTGCAGAGAGTTGGGATAGCCCCCATCCTCCGTACACGAACGGTTTGCAGTCATTGGTTTTTTCTCCCCAACCATCTTTTATCGGGATAACTGGATTTCCTTCGTTCTTGATGACTTCAAATGCGTTATCAAGGTCCCATGGAATAAGATGCATTGTTTTTTCCGTCGGGTCTTCATACCAGTAATAATTATGCGAATTACATGCTTCATCAGGAATCTCGCCTTCACCGCCACGCCCCAATACTCCGCTTCCACCGCCGAAACAGTACCAGTGAAAGACCCCGTCATCGTTTCTGATGGTTCTATCTACGACGGCGTACGCAAGCACCTCGTCCATGTCCATCCATTCCTGAACTATCTCTATCCGTTCGTCAGCAGTTGCGCTTCCCATTTCATCACCAAAGGATCGGATTATTTCAAATGAGGGATTGTTGTGTTCATTTGTTTTTAATGCGTATGCGTACTCACCATCACTTCTAGGTTCGCCATTAGAGCGGATAGGCCAGATCTCCTTATAGAGGTTTCCTGTTCCATCTTCAAAGTTCTCTCTTGTGAATCTTCCATCGATCTGTTCAGTGAGAGCAAAGATACCGTTGTACTGTCCGTTAATGTAAAGTCGGGCGTGGACAGATCTGGGTGCTGGAACACCCATTTCTCGAAAGAGCCAATATCCAAGACGTTCATGCATTTTCGTCGGGTCAAGATTTTGTGAATGAAATTGGAGTTTTTTTACCCCATAGAATGTGTCGTCGGTGTCTTCCCAATTAATCTTTACCTTCATTGAGAGCTTGGTGCATGTCTTCTCACCTTCAGCTTGAAAGAAATCACCAGAGACACAGCCAACCCATGCACCAACAGAGCCTTTATATCGAATACCAACAGGTCCGATTTCTTGGCCTTCAAATGTCAGATAACCTTCGACATATTCTTCTTTGCCGGGTTCTTTATCTAAAAAAGCTAGATCTTCTTCTGAAATGGTTAGTTCGAATGTGTGGAGTTTATTTTGATCAAAAATATATGAAGAGTCCCCCGTCGTATAGTCAAACTCTTCTTGTTCTTCAGATTCTTTATCGTCAGGTTCTGAAGTTTCTTCAGTTGATGGTTCCGGTTCTGGTTCCGGAGTGGGTTCGGCTTGCTGTTCTGTTTCGCTGCTATTTGTCTCAGTTTCTGCACTGGCCTGATCTTCTTTTTCGCTATCAGATGAAGAACAGGAAAATCCTCCTGATAGAAGGCAAATAGAGATGAGGGCACCAAAGAACCTACGAATAAACACATTGCAAGTATAACGAGAACGTAACTTTTCCCTTTGAAGTAGCCAGAGTAAGCAGATGGTAAATGCAAGATAGATATCTGTTGTAGTAAGTTGTGCTCGTGAATTTACGTTCTCAATGGGCTGATGATGTTGATGAGGAACTTCCGCTTCCTGAGTATCCCCGGCCACAGCTGGTTCGTGAACAATGGGTGAACTTGAATGGGAAATGGGATGCGTGCGTGCATTCTCCTGCAGTTGAACCAGATTTTTCTGCTTCGATTCTTGTTCCATTTCCTCTGGGGTCAACTTTGAGCGGATTTGATCACATACTCCAACCAGAAGAGATTCTGACGATGCGGACCTATTTTGAAAATCCTCTCTCTGCTGGGTCGGAGCGTTTACGGCTCCATTTCGGAGCTGTTGATTGGGCGTGCGAGGTGTGGATTAACGATGTAGCCGTAGGGTCTCATACTGGAGGTTTCGATCCGTTCTATATAGACATAACTGATGCCTTAACTTCTGACTCTTCTCAGAAACTTGTTATTGCGATTACCGATCCAACAGATACAGGTACCCAGCCGTTGGGAAAACAAACGCTTACGCCGTTCGCTATTCAATACACTGCAGTGGCAGGAATTTGGCAAACTGTGTGGCTAGAACCTATCCCACACTTCTGCATTGAGCGCGTCTACACCGAAACAGCAATTGCAGCGGGCACCGTAACGGTTAATTGTGACTTGTCCGATGCAAAATTTGGAACGCAAGTGAATGTTCGAGCATTCGATGGTGAGACGTTAGTGAGTCAAGGCAACGAAGTGGTCGTGGATGGCTCCGTATCAGTGACTCTATATTTTGATGATCTCCATTTGTGGTGTCCAACCGACCCGTTTCTGTACGATCTTGTAATTGAAATAATCGATGCCAACGGTGATGTTCTAGATCGGGCTGATAGCTATTGTGGCGCTAGGGAAGTTTCATGTGAACCCGATGATTCTGGCCACATGCGACTTCACCTCAATGGCTCGCCTATATTTCACTTGGGGCTTCTTGATCAGGGATGGTGGCCGGACGGTTTGCTCACTGCACCAACTGATGAGGCTTTGAAGTTTGATATTGAAGCAACATTGAAGATGGGTTTTAACACTATACGGAAGCATGTGAAGGTTGAGCCGGCACGATGGTATTGGCACGCTGATCGTCTTGGTGTACTTGTTTGGCAGGATATGCCGAGCACTGTTTTTAACATGGTTGAGTTTGGAAAACAACTTAAAGAAGGAGTCAAACCAGAGGAAATGGAATGGGAGTCGATAAGCCCCGGAAAAGACCCGGAAGGATTCCGTTCCGAGCTTGATGCGATGCTTCATGCATTACAGCTCTTTCCGTCGATTGTGGTTTGGGTTCCATTTAATGAAGCGTGGGGACAACACGATACAAATGAAACACTGACCCATGTGATGGGTTCAGATCCGACACGCCTTGTTGACGGTCCGAGCGGGTGGACTGATATGGGGTTAGGGCATATGCGTGACCATCATCTGTATCAAGATGCTGAACAGTTACCAGAGGCAGAGTCTGGACGTGCCACGGTATACGGGGAGTTCGGCGGGATTAGTTTGTACATTGACGGTCATTCGATGTTTGAAAAAGGTTGGGGGTATACGAAAACCGAATCGGTCGAAGATTTTCTTACGTCGTATGAAGAGCTACTAGCTGCAATTGGTTCCCTGATTCCCGAAGGGTTAGCAGGCGCTATTTACACCCAAACGACTGACGTTGAGTCTGAGATAAATGGTCTACTTACCTACGATCGGGAATATAAAGTACAGCCAGAGAAGATCAGGTCGATCCATGAAAGGATCTTGTAGCTGCAAGTTCTAGCTTTGTGCTGATTTATTTCATGGCGTAGGATTTCTCTATGTCTGACAAGCAAGTTCGTTCAAAGCTGGAAAAATTAGATGGATTTGTCTTTGATGAAGTTCCATGGACGACACCAAAACCGTTATCGGAAAGTCGTGTCGCTATTGTTACGACCGCAGGTTTAACCGAGGATGGGAACGCAGACTGGAACCCGGGTGATCAGGGGTTCAACCGTATTGCACATGATGCTGATGAATTGACGCTCGCCCACTACAGCCCCAACTTTGATCGTACTGGTTGGATCATGGATAAAAATGTGGTGTTTCCAATTGATCGTCTGAATGAAATGGCTGACGAGGGGATCATTGGTTCTGTAGCAGAAACACATCTATCTTTTATGGGAGCGCAACCAGATCATACGCTTGAAACGATCCGTTTAGATTCTGGACCAGCTGCAGCAACACTCCTGAATGAGGATAATGTCGACATCGTCCTCCTTACACCGGTCTGACCGCTATGTACGCGTACCGTGGGTACGTTAGCGTCAGTGCTGGAACAGTCCGGTTTTGTCACGGTTGCTCTTTCAAGTATCCGGGGACAAATTGAAACGACCTCTCCGCCTCGAGCACTTCACTGCGAATTTCCACTAGGAAGACCTTTAGGGAAACCCAACGATCCCGACTTCCAACGAAACGTGTTAGAGCACGCTTTTGCTTTACTCAACGAATCATCAGGGCCCGTACTCGTAGATCACCCCGTTGAGATAGAAGATGGCGCAGATTCACCGCTCTCCTGTGTCATTCCGCCCGCTGATACCAGTAATCGAAGTCCCGCAGCTTCCGAAGCATTAGGTTTACTTCCAGCGTGGAAACGAAC
>CACFFD010000015.1 GCA_902565595.1 Actinomycetota bacterium | reverse complement strand
GCTGATGCTTCGAGGCGAATTAGTAGATCATCCTATCTCTGAAGCTTGTGCCGCTGTATCAGTTGGAATTATTCACGGGCAGCCACGATTAGACCTGCCATATAGTGAGGACTCAATAGCAGACACAGATATGAACGTGGTCATGACAGAATCAGGGGGTTTCATTGAAATTCAGGGAACCGCTGAACAGGCCTCTTTCAATCGAAATGAGCTCGATACTTTACTTTCCCTAGCTGAAAAGGGAATTCAGCAAATTATCGATCTCCAAAATGAGCTGACGAGCACGCAACCTACTGCCTAGACTATGGACCTTGTTTGCGCCTCCGCGAATCCAAATAAGTACAGCGAGATCTCCCAAATTCTTTCAGGAGCAGTCAATCTAATCCCTCGCCCAGCAGAGATTCCTGAAGTCATAGAAGATGCAGATACTCTCGAGGGCAATGCAAGGCTAAAAGCTGTAGCAGTGCGAATGGCTACAGGTTGTGCTGCGGTAGCAGATGATACAGGTCTTGAAGTAGATGCACTAGGGGGAGCACCGGGAATCTTCTCTGCCCGTTATGCAGGTGAGAATGCATCATATGAAGATAATGTTTCCAAATTGTTGGAAGCGTTGAGGGAAGCCACTGGAGAAGAAAGAACCGCAAGGTTTCGAACAGTTGCGCTGGTTGCTTGGCAAGATGGGACAGAAACCATTGCTGAAGGCGTTGTTGAAGGGGCTATATCTGATAGGCCATCAGGGGCAGGAGGTTTTGGCTATGATTCAGTGTTTATTCCTATTGCTGGAGGGGGGAAAACATTTGCCGAAATGGATGACGAAGAAAAAAATGCCGTAAGTCATAGAGGCGCTGCATTCCGATCTCTCAAGGAGCATCTAAACAATACGATAAGCTGATTATTAGTCACTCTTAAGAGCTCGACTTGCACTTGCCATCAGTATTGCTCCAACTATTGTCGAGGAGAATGCAAGAACCCAAGCAAGTTCAAATCCAGAGTTGTCTACGACAATTCCGAAACCGAGCGGTGCGACCATAGCCCCAACGCGAATGCTAGTTTGTAGTGTTGCTGTAGCAGCACCAGGGTCATCCGGATGCTGCTCTATCACGCCAAGAAGCAGCAGTCCGGGCCATGCCCAGCCGATACCGAAAGAAATTAGCGACCCTAGGAGTACGCTCGTTTTAGTTCCTATCGACAGCAGGATAAAGGCCGAAGACCCAACAGTCAGCAGCAGGGAGACCGCCTTAAATCTATCAAATTCAAATTTATCGGCTAGTAGTCCCCAGCTGAGGCGTGCCCCGATCATGATTAGTCCTCCTATCCCGAGGATCAAACCGGCTGAGCTTTCGCTGTATCCGGCTTCTTCAGCTGCTGTGGTAAGAAACCCTGCCATTGTTACAACAGCTGCAGCCGAGAAAGCTCCTGCAATTGATGCGATCCGAAGATGACGAGAACGCCACATATCTCGTCTAGAGGGGAACGCTCCAGATTTTGAGACGGCGATGTTGGGTATTAATAACCAAGCAGGAAAAGCAAGCGCTGCAAGTATAAGAAAGGTTCCCTTCCATCCGACAGTTGAGCCAAGAATTGGAACCGCTAATCCTGCAAGGGCAGTAGAAAATGGCACCGCTGACTGTTTAGTGGCCATGGCAATCCCTTGGCGAGGTTGATCCACGCCATTAGAGATCAGTGTGTTGGTAGCAGGCTGGATTAAACCTTCCCCTACGCGATTTAAACCAATGCACAATAGAAGAACGACGTAAGTCTGTGCAGCAGTTCCTATCAGGAGAGCTGATATTGCAGCTATGAAAATACCCGTTCTGATGATCAGCTGCGGGCCTCTGCGGTCAGCTATGCCTCCACCTGTTTGCATGATGATGCTGGAAACCAAGTATCCGAAAGTAAGTAATGCGCCGAGTTCAGTATCACCGAAATTCAGATCTTCCTTTATCTGGGGGGCAAAGGAACCTACTAGAAACCCGGGTAGAGCAACAATTGTGATTGCTGCTGCTGCCGCACTAGTTGGGCGCCAGAATGGGAGGTGGGTCGAATCTTTATTCTCGGACACCTTAAGAACCTACTTGTCTAAAAGAGATTCAGCGAAGTCAAGAATATTAATAGTCATATTGACCATTAATAGTTGTATATTCATAATTATTAAAGGTATTAACAATTGATATTCAATATGGACAAATCGGCTAAACCCACCTCGACAGCATTTCTAACTGACCACTATGAACTCACGATGCTCGATGCTCTCATCCAATCTGGGAAGTTGGACAACCGAGCGATCTTCGAGGTCTTTGTAAGAGATCTCCCTTCAGGTATGCCTTTCGGCGTCTTCGCAGGGAGCGGAACCCTCGCAGAAAGTATCGCTAGATTTTCGTTCACTGAAAACCAGATAAGCTTTCTGAGGTCATCAAATCTAGTATCTGACGAAACTATAAAGTGGCTCTCAGATTACACTTTCAGCGGCGACATTCTTGCTTATCGCGAGGGAGAACTATATTTCCCCAACAGTCCGGTTGCCATTATTGAAGCTGGACTTGGCGAAGCATTAATACTGGAGACCTTAATTCTTTCAACGCTAAATCATGCCTCTTCAATTGCTACTGCCGCAGCTCGTATAACACATGCCGCAAATGGAAAATTCGTCATGGAGGCAGGATCCAGGCGAATTCATCCCGAAGCAGCCGTCCATGCTGCGAGGGCTGCCTATATCGGGGGAATCCATGTAACTTCGAACCTTGAAGCTGGGCTTCGGTGGGGGATACCAACTGCCGGAACAGCTTCACACGCCTTTACGCTCGCTTATCCATCGGAATTAGAAGCTTTTAATTCCCAAATGGAATTCTTGGGAGGAGATTCAATTTTTCTCGTTGATACCTATGACGTTATTCAGGGCATAAATAATGCAGTTGAAGCATCAGATGGAAATCTGAAAGGTATCCGCCTAGATTCCGGTGATCTAAAAAAAGGAGCTCTGACAGCTCGAACTTTGCTAGACACTCTTGGAGCTAAGGACGCGCAAATAATGGTTTCCGGGGACCTTGATGAGCATCAGATAGAGCAGCTTTGTGAGGCGCCGATAGATGCATTTGAGTCAGGTCATAGGCTAGTCACGGGATCGGGAGTGCCTTCAGCAGGCTTTGTATACAAACTTGTAGAAATTGAAGATACGCACACTCCTGAAAGCTCAATGCGGCCTGTAGCAAAAACATCACATGGTAAAAAATCACTAGGGGGAAAGAAGCACGCGAAACGCCTACTCTCTGGGGATTCTATTGCGGTAGAAGAGGTCATCACAATAGACCCAAATGCTTTCAGTGTTCCTCATGGAAAGAACGAAAGATACTTGCAAGCACCCTTATGTATCAATGGCCAATTTCTAGACGACTGGGAACTCAACAGAGCGAGAGCTCATTTGCAAAGATCAATTGCTGAAATCCCCAAAGACATTCGTCTCAGACGAGATGGCCCACCAGCTATTCCTACAGTAATTCTTAACTGAAACGAGGTTCTGTGAGCAAAAAGAAAAAAACGGCCCTACTAATTGTGGATGTACAACCAACATTTTGTGAAGGTGGTTCACTGCAAGTAGAGGGAGGAAATCAGGTAGCGGCAAAAATAGGAGAGCTCATAGGAGGGGGTCATGAATATGACATGGTGGTCACTACGCAAGACTGGCACATTGACCCTGAAGGCCACTTTGATGATGACCCTGACTTTGTCAACACTTGGCCCCATCATGGAATAGCAGGAACGACCGAAGCAGAACTTCATCCATCTCTCATACCTTTGTTGGATCAGGTAACAGTCCAGATCAAAAAAGGGAAGTACGCTGCAGCGTACTCAGGCTTCGAAGGAGTGGATGAGAATGGTTCATCGCTTAACGAAATACTTTCTGCAGCGAGTATCGAACGAATTGAAACCGTTGGGTTAGCCTTTGACCATTGCGTCAAGGAAACTGCATTGGATGGGGTAAAACTTGGATACGAGGTAGTTGTTTTGAAGTCTCTCACAGCTCCAGTTTCACTTGAAACAGCAGAACTGGCAGAAGATGAGCTTCAAGCCGCAGGAGTGCAGATTTTGCGAGAAAGAGAGCAGTAGTGCCTATATCTGATGCCGATACAGATTTTGTTAAGAGCTATGATCCCAGCCTTTTCCCTCCCAATGCAGTTACGGCTGACGTCATTCTGCTAACTATTAGATCAGGAAGGCTTGCCGTCTTACTGGTCGAAAGAGACAAGCCTCCACAACAGGGAAGTTGGACTTTACCGAGCGGACACCTTGATCCGCAAGAATCAATCACGCAAACAGCGTTAAGGGAGTTATCGGAAAAAACCGGACTTACTGCTGAACCAGCACACCTTGAACAATTACATACATACTCAACTCCTGGGAGAGACGCTAGAGATAAGAAAATGAGGGTTACTTCCGTTGCGTATTTAGCCTTTATGCCTGATCCCGGTACGCCACGCGCAGGCGCTGGTGCACGCTCGGCGCGTTTCTGGGCGGTGAATGATCTTCCGGAGTTCAACTCATCTTTAGAAAGTGGTGAGGGGCCGATTCTCGCATTTGACCATTCTGAAATGCTTTCAGATGGACTTGAGAGAGCAGCAGCAAAACTTGAGTACACGACGCTCGCAACCGCTTTTGTGGATGAACAATTTACGATTTCCGACTTGCGTCATGTCTATGAAGCAGTCTGGAGGAGTCAAATTGATCCAGCTAACTTCGCTAGAAAGGTAAAGGCGACACCAGGCTTTATTGAGCCGACTGGAGGAAAAAGGGCGACTGGGAGAGCCCCAGCGGGTCTATACATTAAAGGAAAAGCAGAGATCATCTCGCCTCCATTTTTTCGCCCTTCTATGGAATAGATAGAAGAGAAGAAGTTATTTCGCCGCATAAACGTAGGACGCGCTAAAAGGCCGGATACCCTAACCCATGCTGCGCCGGTGGCGGAATTGGCAGACGCGCAGGGTTTAGGTCCCTGTGTCCATTAGGATGTGTGGGTTCAAGTCCCACCCGGCGCACAAAAGAATGCGATTCAGACATTTTCAATGAAGAATTTTCTTTGTAGGCGGCTACGCTAGAAGCGTTGTCATCGGCCTGACCGAGACCAAGTTGAAAATAAGACCTGAGGAGCTCAGAAACATATGTCCCTTCCAACAAAACCCCTCGCCTCGGATAGAGGATCGCAGATACCGGGCCAATTTGACGTGTATTCACAACTATTGAAAAATCGTATCGTAATGCTGTGGGACACGGTGGATGATGACATAGCAAAATCGATCACTGCCCAATTGCTCTATTTGGAAGGGGAAAATCCCGATCAGGATATTTGGCTTTACATTAATTCACCGGGTGGATCTGTAACGGCAGGAATGGCTATCTATGACACAATGCAATTTATTAAGCCCGATGTGGCAACAATTTGTCTAGGTCTAGGCGCTTCTATGGGGCAATTTCTTCTTGGAGCTGGGGCTCCCGGTAAGCGCTACTCCCTTAAACACGCTCGAATCATGATGCATCAGCCCTCCGGCGGAATCCAAGGGCAAGCTTCGGACATTGCAATACAGGCAGAGCAACTGAACTACATCAAACGACTAATGGCCGAATTAATCGCCGACCATACAGGTCAAGATGTGGAACAAGTGCAAAGAGACTCTGACAGAGATCGATGGTTCACTGCTGAACAAGCTAAAGAGTACGGAATCGTCGACCACGTCATTACGAGTAGAGGTGAAGTTAACTAGATACTGGTGGATCTGGTGCTAGTCTTCAGTTTTTTCAGGACCTGGGCTGCTATTTGTTTCAAATGGGGAGAGAAAAACAATACCGCATTCTGTTTTTCCATATAGTTCGAGAGCGCGTGCCGCTGTCGTAACCCCATCGAGTTCATCCTGAAACTTTCTTAATTCAGTCGTTCTTTGACTGGGGGAAACAGAAACTAATGTTGAAAGGATGTTTCCATACAAAGAAGCTACTGCCTGGGTTTCTTCAGAGATACTAGAGGGAGCTTGGGAAGCTAATTCGTTAAGGTCAGCAGTAGTCTGTTCGACCAGCTGTGGATTATCAAAAGTGAGATTTGTCAAAGCAGAATCAGGACTAGCTAAGGCTTCAAGTTTAAAGCAGAAATCAGATGATGCTCCCTCAGTTGGATCCTCAGAGCACGAAGTTACTGGAAAGAGCACAAGGGCAGAAATCAGAAATACAGGGAGCCATTTTGAAATCACTGCGCTACAGAAGCTGTTTCTCGCAGTTCAGAAATAGCGCTCTGAGGGCCATCAGGGTGGGAGAAAATAGCGCTCCCAGCTACAAATACATTCGCTCCGGCAACAGTAGCTTGAGCGATAGTAGCGGCGGAAATTCCTCCATCAACCTCAATGTCGATTTCAGAATCTTGCTCTAAAATCCATGACCTGACTCTTTCTATTTTTGTTTCTTGGGAAGGGAGATACTTTTGGCCTCCAAATCCTGGATTCACCGACATGATTAGAACTTGATCAACGAGATGTAGAACATGTTTGACATTTTCTACTGGTGTAGCTGGATTTATGGTGACCCCTGCTTTTGCGCCAAGTTCAAGAATTCTATTTAGTGATCGGTCAAGATGTCTGGTCGATTCCGCATGAAGCATAACCAAGTCACATCCTGCTTCTATATACATAGGAGCTAGGAGGTCAGGGTCCTCTACCATTAGGTGGGCTTCAAAGGGTATATCAACGGATTTTCTACAAGAGGCGACAACGTCCGGACCGATAGTTAGGTTCGGAACAAAATTTCCATCCATTACATCCCAGTGGATTCTGTCCGCCCCAGCCTCTTCTAGCATCTTTAGTTCTTCGCCTAACCGGCTGAAATCAGCAGGAAGGATAGAAGGGCAAATCTCGATTTGACTACCCATGTCGCTTTCCCCCGTTTCGTCTCAATATAATTCTGATCTGGTTTTCCAATAAATAAATCTGGAATATCTCCATTATTCCTATTATCTACGGTTCCTCAATGGATAGCGAGAGATTTATTTCAAGAGATTAAGAACTTATCACCTATCGAGGGAAAATTGCTCCAGGATTTAGTATGCCAGCAGGATCGAATACAGCTTTTATTTTTCGAAAGATATCGAGCTCTGTCGCTGTCCTATTGAGATAGAGATGGTGTGCCTTAGCTCGGCCTACACCATGCTCTGCAGATATGCTCCCTCCCAGTGACGCAACATACTTCAACACAGCTATATCGACCGCCAAGTTGTCAGGGTCAGGTCCCAGAATGTTTACATGAATATTTCCATCTCCTGCATGGCCGAATAGAAACAATTGAGTTTCATTATCGATTTCGCTGATGACTTCTCGAACGCCATTACAGAATTCGTTCAGCTTCCCGTGGGGGAGTGAAACATCGAGCTTGTGCGGGATTCCGGCTGCTGAAATAGCCTCGGTATGTAGGTCCCTATACTGCCATAGTCTTTTTCTACTCTGGCTGTCGTTACCGTATGCGACAAAATTTGATGCGTTAAGGGAATTCGATAACGGACCCTTGCTGATTCTTTCCTCCAAACCTAATTGCCCACCAGCATCAATTAACAAATAGGCAACTAATTGCGTATCCCAAGGTGGAGGTATTCCGAATTTTTCGCAAACAAGATTTAGCCCATTTTGAAAAAAAACTTCACAAGCTTGAACATCCTCAAGGGACTTCCGTATCTCTTCGACGATACCTAAAGCTTCGTTGAGTGATTTAAACCCAAGCAGAATAGACAGCTCCTCTTCAGGAGGCCTTACCAGACGAAGTCGAGATCTTGTCACGACCGCAAGAGTTCCTTCACTGCCACAGAGCAACCCTGGAAGATGGTAGCCCGTATTATCTTTCGAAAGTCCACGAAGGTCTCCTATGACATCCCCAGTTCCTGAAACAGCTTCTAAGCCCAGAATCTGCTCGCGAGTGTTTCCATGCCGAAGTACCTGCGACCCTCCAGCATTAGTGGCTATTGTCCCACCTATGGAAGCAGAATCTCTTGCGCTTAAATCAACGCCATATTTCCATCCAAGGAGAGAGGCTGCCTGCTGGATATCACCAAGTGTTGCTCCGGCTTGAGCCACTATTTGTCCTGTGGAGTCGTCTACCTCCTCAATCTCTGTCATTCTCTTCAGCGATAGAACCAGTTCTCCGTTTACTGGTGTGGCGCCTCCGACCATCCCTGTGTTACCTCCTTGGGGGACAAGCGCTACAGAATTTTCATAGCACCACGTCACTACCCGAGATACCTGTTCCGTGGTTTCCGGTAATAGGACGGCGGGAGTAACTCCTGAGTATCTTCTCGTCCAGTCAACCGTGTATGCGCTATGAAGTGAAGGGTCTGTCACGATACCCTTGACGCCTAGAATAGTTCTCAAGCTTTCTAATTCCATTTTCAGAAATCGTAACAGTAATTTGGAATTCTAGAGAAATGATGCATTGAGTGTTTTTTCAAATCACGACTTCGCATTATTTGCTTCTATGCTTTTAGGTAATGACTTCTAAAGCGCAAAAAACTCGAGACGATGGTGTCAACGCAATGTATGCCTATTGCCTTCGATTCTTTTCGGAACTTAAAGCATTGGGTGTCACCAATGCCATAGTTTCACCTGGTTCTAGAAGTACTCCTTTAGTTCTGTCAGCTAAACAGGTTGGCCTAGACGTAGTAGTTCACCTTGACGAAAGAGTTGCAGCTTTCCACGCTTTAGGGGCAGCAAAAGCGACTGGTATTCCTTCTATCCTCATCTGCAGCTCAGGTACTGCTGCAGCGAACTATCTTCCCGCAGTTGTCGAAGCAAACCATGCTGCAACTCCGATGATTATTTGTACAGCGGACCGACCTCCAGAACTTCGACAATGGGGAGAAGGTCAAACAATCAATCAAGTCGGACTTTATGGAAACAATGTCCGATGGCACTATGACCTTCCGGTTACCTCCGAAATAAGCGAGAGTCACGCTCGATCTACAGCTTTTCGAGCTTGGTCGATGTCTACAAGTAGGCTTCAAGGCCCCGTGCACCTAAATTGGCCATTTCGGAAGCCCCTTGAACCCACCCAAAAACTAGAAACGCCTGAGGCATCACTTTCCCCTGAGTCGTCGTATCAGGAAGAGATGCCTAGAAGTTCTTCTCTTGTCAGTCTTGCGAAAGAGTGTGAACGAGGTCTTATCACCGTTGGACCAAATAGTCTTCAAGACAAAGAACTAGATGCCCTTGTAGCGTTTAGTTCAGATAGTGGTTGGCCAATATTGGCTGACCCGTGTTCACAGCTTCGAGATAGAGGGAGCCTAAGTGGTGCTCCCATCATCACATCAGGGGAGCTTTTATTAGCGGAGGAACGATTTACGTCGCTTCTCGATCAAGTAGACGTAATTGTCCATGTAGGGTTACCGGCTACTTCAAAGGCGTATCGTTTATGGAAACAAGAAACCCCTCCAACGAGGTATGTAATTGTTTCCCCTGGGGTAGATTGGCCGGACCCATCACATGAACTAACAGATATTATCCAAGGCTCCATCACTGCTGCATTCTCTGAGCCGTCATCAGGGAGAGGGTCAAATAGCAGGTGGTGCGAGCTCTGGACGAAACACAACGGCATTGCTTTAGAGACGGTGAAGCGACACGTTTCAGAAAATCAAAGTGAACTATCTTTGGCATCGCGAATTCTTTCATCTATTCCATCTGGAACTTCCCTAATGCTGTCGAATTCAATGATTGTTAGAGACGCAGAATTGGTTCTGCAGAATATGAAGTCTGATGTAAAAGTAATCAGTAATCGAGGGGCAAATGGTATCGATGGCGTCATATCTACCGGAATCGGCGTTTCTTCTTCCAGCGAAGGACGATGCCTTATCCTTGTAGGAGATGTTGCTGCAGTTCACGACATAGCGGGCTTAGTAGCCGCAGGGAGGCTTCAAAGTGACGTTGTAATTGTGGTCATTGATAATGGAGGTGGAGCGATATTTTCATTTCTTCCGATAGCTAAAGAAATTGATAATGATAGTTTCGAGTATCTATTTACCACTCCTCATCATACAAATCTCATAGATATTGCATCATCAGCAGGTGTTCAATCTCAGGTTATTGAATCTTCCCTAGACGTTGAGGGACTTCTTGGGCGCGCCTTTGAATCAAAAGGGCCCAGCTTATTTTTATGCAACACTAGTGTCGAAGAGACGGTCAAGGCATATGAAGAGATGCGTGCCGGCTTTCATGCGTCATTTCGTGAGAAATGATGCGTCGATCCGGTAGTGGAGAAGCGGTGGACCTTCGGGTTCGAGATGAAGGTGATGGACTTCCAGTAATACTGTTGCATGGGTTTACCGGCAATGGGGACTCTATGTCAGGATTAGTTTCACCTACTACGAACAGGGTGATTATTCCAGATCTCATAGGTCACGGATTAAGCCCAGCTCCAGACGAACTATGCGTTTATAGGATGGAGTCAATGGTTGAGCAGCTTCACCAGCTAATTCAGGAGAAACTTGACGAACCTAGAGTACTGTGCGGCTATTCAATGGGTGCACGGCTTGCCTTATCGTATTCTCTGAAACATACACGAGAGATGTCGGGATTAATTCTGATCGGTGGGACTCCTGGAATCGAGGACCAGGAAGAAGCTGCTGACCGAGCTGCTAACGATGCTCGACTCGCACATTGTATAGAAAGCAAAGGATTGGCAGAATTTGTGCATTATTGGGAGCGCCTTCCCCTTTTCGCAACCCAGAGCCATCTACCCGATGGGGTGAAAAGATCTATTCGACGCATACGACTTGCCCAACGTTCCCACGGAATAGCAAATAGTCTTCGCATGGCGAGCACTGGAATAATGACGTCCATGTGGAAAGATCTCGAGAATTTAGAGACCCCCACTCTTCTTATCACTGGAGCTTATGATAAAAAATTTACCGTACTAGCGGAGCAGATGGAGAGAGCTATTCCATCTGCCCATCACGTCCCTATCCCAAATGCTGGGCACGCTGCTCATATAGAAAATCCGGTAGTTGTGAGAAGATGTATAGAGGAATTCCTAAGGAAACTATGAACGGCATGATCTTAGAAATCTTCGACATTGACCTACCAATGCGGGAGGCTCTTGTCACAGCGAAGCAGAGCATATCTCGAAGGTCGGGGCAAGAAATTCACCTTACTCATGAAGGTCATACAGGGAAAGGAGAGGTACTTCCTTTGCCTTTGTGGTCGAAGGTTAGTGATTTAGAAACAAAAGAGGAACTTCAGGGAATCCAATCGAACCCAGAAGAGTTTTTGATGAAGGCGCAAAGTCTCTCGCTTGAAGTCCAAGCTGGAATGGCATCCGCTATTTGGGCACAAAAAGCTGCCTTGCTTGGTGAGCCTTTATGGTCTGTTCTTGGTGGGACTTCGGATCAGGTACTTGTAAATGCTCTTATCGGAGGAGGTACTGAAGCAGAGTTTAGAAACTCGTTAGAAAAAGCGCTGAACGATGGGTATGGGACTATCAAAGTAAAGATGGGCTTTCCTGGGGATGAGAGAAGGCTGAAGATAGTTTCCGAGCACGTTACATCTAAAACTAAGGTCCGCCTCGACGCGAACTGCTCGTGGACTCTTCGAGAGGCAGTGGAGATAACCAGACAGGCTGTAAAACTCTTTCGTCACCAACTTGAGTATGTCGAAGACCCCGTTACGACTATTGATCAACTTCATCAAGTACGAGCGGATCTACCTGTCCCAGTAGCCACGGATGCTCTTACCCCCGACATGAACGCTATCGAGCAGGTAATCAGTATGGGGGTAGCCGATAATGTAATTCTTAAACCTCTCTTACTTGGAGGAATCGACGCTGTACTCGCCCTTTCAAAGACCGCTCGGGATGCGGGAATCACTCCAGTCATTTCATCTACATTTGACGGGCCAGTAGGATTAACGTCTTGGTGTCATTTGGCTTCTGCCATAGGGCCAAACACCACTCACGGATTAGGGACAGCAGCCCTAATAGACGATAAGCGGATGAAGCCTTTAATCCCCAGAAATGGGGTAATCAAACTCAGCTCCTGAGAAAAGATTTTTCTTGGCAACTTTTCCAGAAGTAGTCTTCGGTAAGGCATTCACGACATTTAAGACCCTCGGTAAAGCGAATCTGGGAAGGATCTCACTCAATGCCTCTCGAGTTTGCGCTAAAGACATAGAAGATTGTGTATCCGTCGGGACAACGTACGCTGTGACCACCTCTCCCCATTCCTTGTCTGGGTTCCCTACAACTGCAGCTTCACGAACCCATGAAAGCCCTGTCAGCGCCCGCTCCACAGTAGCTGGCCAAATCATTTCTCCCCCTGACACAATTACATGACCGAGCCTCCCAAACACTTTCAGCTTCCCATCCTTTTCAAACTCACCGCTGTCTCCAGTTGGAAACCACCCCTCATCCGTAAAAGGAGAAACCTCATTTCGATAACAGCGGAATAAACTCGGCGATTTTATGAGAATTTGCCCATCGCTAATCTTTATCTCAACTCCCTCCAGCGGGAAACCATCGTAAACCACACCACTGGCTGTCTCAGTCATTCCATACGTAGCTATGGCATTAGGTGGCAGGTCTACAGGGATACTAGAACCACCAACGAGAACTTTTCGGAAAAGTGAAACATCGATTCGCCGCATTGCGGTGACGACGAGCGAAACAAGGGTAGATCCTGAACGGGCAGACTTTTCACATGCACTAGCTGAGAACTCGCTATGAACTTCAACTTCGGTTCCAGTTAGCAAAGCTCTAGTCACCACCGATAGTCCACCGATGTGAGACACTGGAATACAACAAAGCCACCGGTCGCTCGATGGGTCAACAAGTAAACTATCAGTCGTCATTTTCGCTGAAGCTGCAACAGCATCGTGAGTAAGTACAACACCTTTAGGGGATCCACCTGTTCCGCTGGTTGCAACAACTAGCGCATCGCCATCCTCAACAGGATAGCCTTTCCGTTCCTGTTCCGAGTCTGGTGAAATTACCTTTGATGCACCCATGCGCTCTATAAGTTTGCGACGCTCTTCGAGTGGGAGTCGTTGATCTACCGGAAAAGCTGCATTACCTTGATCCCAAATTTTCTGAAGGGAGGAAACAAATAGTTCACCGCCGGGAATATCAAGGGCTACAAGCTTAGGCACCCTTCTACTTTGCCAGATCTACGAGGCTTAGGGTATTTACTGCTAAATCAACAATATATGGCCACAGCAACAGCGAAAATCAGGTAAGTTTCAGCAATGCCTCAACATAATATTTGTGTATTTTGTGCGTCAAGCTTGGGTGGAGACCCTTCGTACTCAAGATTAGCGACGGAGGTAGGAGCAGCAATCGCCGAATCTGGTTTGGGATTGGTCTACGGAGGGGCATCCATAGGCCTCATGGGAAAGGTAGCTGATGCAGCATTAGAAAATGGGGGACAAGTAACCGGCGTAATCCCTGATGGTCTCCGAAGTCGCGAACTGAACCACAAAGGCTTAACTGAACTTATCATCACCGAAGATATGCACGAACGCAAAAGAATCATGTACGAACGCTCGGATGCTTTCCTCGCCCTTCCTGGAGGAATGGGAACTCTGGAAGAAGTGTTTGAATCCGCTACATGGACAAAGCTGGGATTTCACAAAGGAAGAAAAAACAAGCCCGTCATACTGGTTGGAAGCAGCTCTTTTTGGTCACCGTTAACATCCTTTCTAGACATGCTTGTCGAAGAAGAACTTATGAAAGCTAGTGATAGGGAAATAGTCTCCTACCAAAAAAATCCAAAAGACGCTGTAGATCGACTCCTTACACTGTTCAGTACCCATAACGAGTTAGAGCAATAATTCGGAAGTTCTAGACTTTGAGTTCTACACTTTCCATATGAATATCAAATGGGTAGGGGCAAAAAAAACTGTCTACGATGCTCTCGGCGGAAGTAGTTGGTTCGAGGAACTTGTTGAATTGTTCTATCAGAATGTTGAAAAAGACCAACGAATCCGCCACCTATACCCCGACGATCTAACCCTCCCGAAAAAAAACACTGCAGATTTTCTAATCCAGTACTGGGGAGGCCCCTCAACCTATTCAGACAGGCGAGGACACCCGCGCTTACGTATGCGGCACGCACCATTTCAGATAGGTCAAGAAGAGCGAAATGCATGGATGGAAAGCATGAAGAGTGCGCTAGAAACGATGCATCCGCCCAGTGAGATCATGGAAGCAATGCTCGAGTATTTTGACATGGCTGCCACTCACATGGTCAATACTGAGATTTAAACATCGCCCATGAAAATAACCCCATGCCTTCAGAATTGATAGGCTGAAGGCATCTTGGAGGATAGATGAAAACACTGGGATATACCCCGTTCGATTGCGACAACCATTACTACGAGGCCCTCGACGCCTTCACTCGGCACGTGCCTCGAGAATGGCAAAAACGCTGCGTCCAATGGTGTGAGATCGATGGGAGAAAATACCACATAGTTGGTGGCGAAGTTAGCAAGGCTGTTTCCAACCCAACATGGGACCCCATAGCAAAACCCGGTGCCCTCCGCGACTATTTTCGGGGGAACCCAACGGGGAGATCTCCTCTTGAAATGTTGAAAGATCGCGAACCTCTACCAGGTGAATATATGGATCGGGATTTACGGATCGAGAAAATTAAAGAGCAAGGACTCCAAGGTGTTTGGCTTTTCCCGACGCTAGGGGTCCTATATGAGGAATTGCTAAAGAATGATATTGAAGCAGTCAAAGTCCTTTTCAGGGCCTTTAATCGATGGCTAGATGAGGACTGGGGCTGTAATTATCAGGACACTATTTTTGCTGCTCCATATATCTCACTTTGTGATGTTGATTTTGCTGTTGAAGAGCTTCAGTGGGCGCTAGACCAAGACGCTAGAGTTGTCTGCATGAGGCCAGCTGCCGTCTGGACTGATGAAGGGCCAAAATCTCCCGGTAATAAGATGTTTGACCCATTTTGGGCTCAACTAAACGAAGCAGGAATACCTCTTGTTATCCATGCTGGAGATAGCGGATATTCGAGCCAGGGATACGCGGAAGATGGATTCGGAGCTAGTTTCGGAGGGTCTAGCTCCTATGTTCCATCGATCAAAGCATTTAATATCGAACGAGCAGCCCTTGACTGGCTTATGACAATGTCATTGGAAAAAATGTATGAGAGATTCCCAAATTTGCGCATAGCATCGGTCGAAAATGGGTCAACGTTTCTCCCTGACCTTTTTAGGAAATTACCCCAGCAGAAAAATAAATTGATGGGCTGGTTTAAAGAAGATCCTCTGGAGCAATTCAAGGAACATGTTTGGATTAATCCGTTTTGGGAAGATGACCCGTCTGAAGTCGCTGACTATATGGGAAGCGATCGGGTTATTTTCGGATCTGACTGGCCCCATATTGAAGGGATGCCGACTCCTCTTGATTACGTCGATGAATTAAATACCTTTAATGAACATGACCGGAAATTGATCCTTCTTGAAAACGTGCTTGAACTAAATAAGCCGAGGCCAGCGTAACCTTATCAGCCACCACTTACGGTAATATCTTCACCAGTTACCCATGATGAAGCATCCGACGCTAGGTACAAAACAGCTGAGGCGATATCTTGAGGGGTTCCAAGACGCTGGAGAGGAATGCCAGTTTCCTTAGCATACGCAGGTAAGTCCTCGGGAGTGAGTTTCATAACTTCATAAAAAATTTCAGTAGGTACGGCGCCTGGGCTAACAGAATTGACACGAATATGTGGCGCAAGCTCATAGGCTAATGATGCTGTAAGAACGTTCACACCAGCTTTTGAAGCGGCGTAATGGGAATTGTTCGGAACAGCCCCTGATGATGAACGGGAAGAAATGTTAATTATCGCTCCCGAAGTCATATTTCTGGCAGCTGTTTGACAGCCAATAAAAGTAGACGTCAGTGTTTGCGCTACCGTTTGGTCCCACTCAGACCGAGGTAGATCCTTTAACGGGCTTCGACCTGTGCTTGCGCCAACGTTATTTACCCAGATATCGATCTTGCCAAATTCAGCCAACGCTTTCTGAGCAAGGATCTCGACCTGGGC
The DNA here is from genome assembly GCA_902565595.1 of Actinomycetota bacterium. Lineage (GTDB taxonomy): Bacteria > Actinomycetota > Acidimicrobiia > Acidimicrobiales > UBA8592 > UBA8592. The sequence continues at coordinate 19,621 of CACFFD010000015.1, read as the reverse complement.
ATCTTGCGTGGCATCACATGGATGGCATATTGCCAGACCACCATTATCAATAATCTGATCACGAACGCGTTCAATGTCAGATATTGTTCGAGCAGAAATTACGACACTGGCCCCAGCTTCTGCAAGGGCCATCGCTATACCCTCACCAATTCCTTTCCCGCTGCCAGTCACGACTGCAGCCTTTCCACTTAAATCAAACAATTCCAGTGTGTTCATTAACGCCTCCACTAGGTATCCCTTTCCTACCATACATCTTTCATAAGGAGAGAATACTCAGCTGGTTTTCGAATGCGGGCTCATCACTGCGAGAGAAGTTGCGATACCAATCTCACGGGTTTTGATTGTCGTGATTTTCCGACCAGCCTGCACAGCTGGCTTAACTGGGGTGCATCTTCCCCCTAAATAATCTGCGGTTTCCTGCAGATTATCTGAGATTAGCGCGAGCCCCCAAAACATCGCTTGGCCCGAAGTTTCCGATTGATCAGGCCCTACTAGTTCAAGGATCACATCACCGAGCCAGAAAAAAGTTTGGCGCATCTTGGCTGCATCATCCCCAAAAGTCCTTACCTTACGGGAATGAATTCCCCTTGCTTCAAAAGCAAGCGTGGTCCTATCACAATCTCCTGTAGTAACGACAAGGTGGTCAATCCGAGTAATGCCATTTGAGTGAACAGAAGGAGGGCAAGTATTAACACTACTGGACGCAAAATTGGTGATCTCTCCAAATTCTAGAGAATCGAATATCCCACTGGTCCCGTTAACAGCAGCACTTGCAATACCTGGATCGGAGGCGGGGTCAAAGAGAAGCTGGACGCTACCGAGCTGGCATACTGATTCGCCGCTTGGTAATTCCATGACGTCAAAACCTGCAGAAGACCATGCGACTGCTTCCCCTCCGATAGTTAATTGAAGAAGCTGAAATTCGTTATTGACCATTAAAAGAAACTGTACATCGGTTTTTCCATAACGCTTACCTTCGATTAGTTCCCAAAGGTTGTTGCTGGCAGATCCTAAGCTATAGAACTTTCCACTGAGGATTTCCCCCGTAACAGACGAGAGTGCAACACTTTGAAGATGCGACGAGAAGCGCCACCCCGCCCTACACTTATATTGTCGGCAGCTGTAGCATCAGCGGTCCTTGTCGTCGCAAATATCTCATCACTTAATGTCGCCCTCCCAGAACTTTCCAGAGAGTTAGGTGCAAGCCAGTCTGATGTCCAATGGATGGTCGATATTTATGCTTTCTTTCTCGCTACCCTTTTACTGCCTGCCGGAGCGTTAGGGGATAGATATGGTCGCCGCAGAATGCTGCTCATGGGGATCTTTATCTTAGGCGTGGCGAATGCAGCAACGCTTCTAACCTCAGATGTCTCGTTGGTAATCACAAGTCGGGCAGTCAGCGGAGTAGGAGCTGCTTTAATATTCCCTGCAACACTATCCACGATCACGACGACACTTCCAGAAGGAAAGCGAGTCAAAGGTGTCGCTATCTGGACAGCGTCTGTGTTTTTTGGCGGCCTATCTGGAGTGCTCATCTCAGGGGCGCTCATGGAGAACTACTGGTGGGGGAGCGTCTTCCTCGCAATGTCGATCCTCGCTGGGGCAATCTTCCTTCTGTGCTGGGCCTACCTGCCTGACTCTTCCAATCCTGACGAAGCCAATATGGACCCATTAGGGGCCTTGTTATCCTTCGTCGCCGTCGGCGGTATTGTCTTCGGCGTTATGGAAGGACCAATAAAAGGCTGGTCATCGACCCTTATCCTGACCAGTTTTATCATCGGCGTATTAGCCTTAGTGATCTTTGTCCTGTGGGAGCGCCATACACCTCGACCTCTACTTGATGTTCGCATGTTTGCAGATCGGGGAGTGCGGTCCGGTTCGTTCTCTCTGCTTGTCCAGTTCACGGTAGCATTCGGCTTTTTCTTTCTTACGGTTCCGTTGCTCGCATTTGTCTTCGGGTATGGCCCGCTTGATATGGGGTTGAGCCTCATGCCTGCGGCTATAGGGCTATTCCCAGCTTCAGCAATAGCCATACCGCTCACGAGAAGAATCGGATTCCGGACTGTTGGAACCCTCGGACTCGTCCTACTTGCTGGAGCTTTTTACCTTGGAACTTCTATAGAGACGGACAGTAGCTTTCTGCTTTTTGCTGCTGTAATGGTTATCTACGGGGCGGGAATCGGGTTTGCTTCTCCGCCAGCAACAGAAATTATTGTTGAAGCGCTTCCATTAGAAAAGCAGGGTGTCGCTTCCGCATTGAACGATGTGTTGCGCGAACTCGGCGCCGTCGTGGGGATCGCCCTTTCCGGATCAATCTTCAACGCCGGGTACCGGTCGTCACTCGTCGGTATCGTAGGTTTACCTCAGGAAGTTATAGATGGGGTCAAGGAAACTCCTGCAGCTGCGGAGCTTATCGCACCATCACTTGGAGAAGACGGGCTTGTCCTGTTGGACACGGTATCGCAATCGGTTATTGACGGATGGGACAATGGACTATGGGCTGCATGTATTACCGCTGCCATAGGTGCTGCTGGATTCTGTTTATGGGCACCTAGCCGCAACAGCAACCAAGATTTAACGATTCGTGGAGAGTTGGAAGAAGGCCAATTGCACTACAGCGAGGTATCCAAAGTCCTTAGAGTCGAAGGGGTGAGATCACGAACAAGCATAACTGTTCAACACAAGGTCGTTACAAAGAGCAAAAAGTACGATGGATGACTTTTTCGAAGAGCCCAAAAGAATAGGGTGCTTAATCGTCCCATTGTCAGCTATAGGAGGATTCATTGTTGGTGCTTTACTTTTTGCTGCCATTGGCTTCTCAGCCTCTATTTCGACAACCGCTGGTTGTATAGGAGGTCTCGTCGCGGTCCTGTTCGCAGGAAAAATCTTCAATCGGGGGAAGGGCGGTCGCAGATAAAGACGATACAGTACCCACATGCAACTCTAAACTGTTGTGAAAGGGCGTCATGACAGAAGACCTTCAACATCCCGTTGTTCTGATATGCGGAGGTCCTGCCCCTGATGTAAAAGCTATCGAATATATCCCAACCTCTTCGACTCTGATAGCGGTAGATTCAGGCTTGGATCATGCCCGTAGCATGCAACTCAAACCAGATTTACTCATTGGGGATCTTGACTCAATATCAACCAGCGGTCTCGAGTGGGCATATAAGCAGGAGATCGAAGTTAGAGAATTTCCTAGTGATAAAGACAAGTCAGATTTTGAGCTAGCGCTTGATTATGCAAGGGGAGTGTCGAGCCGGTTGTTTGTAATAGGATCTAACTCTGGAAGAGTGGACCAACTCTACGGTATTATCGCTTCCTTAGCTTCCGCAGCTCCTTTTCTAGATTCTTGCCATGCCCTAATTGGGAGAGCATACTTCACCTTTACCAGCGGCGAGGCAAACATCTACCGTAAGAACGGAGCTACGGTATCGGTTTTCGCAATGGGCGGAATAGCAGATAGCGTTTCTTTGCAAGGGTTTCGGTGGGAGCTAGCAGAAGCTACTCTTCCTCCAGGATCCACGCGCGGATTGAGCAACGAACTCAGTGAAGATGTTGGAAAAATATCTGTCAAGAGTGGGATTTTGGTAGCGATCCAGCCGGATTCAATTTAGGGCCATTAAGTAGCTGTAGCGCTCCATCGCCTACCGGATTTATGAAGTTTCAACTGCATTTCAAAAGTATTCGAAAGATTTTGATCATTTAAGATCTCTTGAATTTCCCCAGCGGCGACAATAGACCCTTCGCGAAGAAAAAGGACATGGGTGAAACCAACAGGGATCTCCTCAACATGGTGAGTGACAAGGACGATGGGAGGGGCTGAGGGATCTTGAGAAACCAACGCTAAGCCTTCGAGTAGATTCTCACGAGCCGGCAAATCTAGGCCAGCAGCAGGTTCATCAAGGAGAACCAAACCAGGATCACCCATCATACTTCGAGCAATTAAAACGCGTTGACGCTCCCCAGAGGACAGAGTCCCAAAAGCCTGAAGAGAGAGTGCTCCTATCCCAATCCGTTCCAACTCTAACTGTGCTTTTGCTCTGTCTTTCTCGGTGTAATCATGCCACCATGGCTCAAGGGCACCATGTTTTGCCGTCATTACAACTTCCTGGGCGGTAAGATTCGGACGGAGAAGATCAGCAAAACCCTGACTCGTAAAACCGACAAGATGACGCATCTTCCGAATATCGGTTTTACCTAGTTGGTGCCCTAGGACTTCCACGTTCCCACTGCTTGGATGTAAATAAAAACTAGCTATTCGTAGCAAGGAAGTTTTTCCTGAGCCATTCGGCCCAAAGATAACCCACCTTTCTTCGTCATGGACCGTAAAAGTAAGATCCTGCAGGATGTATTTCCCATCACGTTCAAGAGAGACGTTATCGAGTGAAAAAGCTACTTTTTTCATATTTCTATTGGTCCACCGCTGTCTTCCAAGCCTCGTACATGGCAGCGTATTTCCCTTCCTTTTCTATAAGTTCACTGTGGCTTCCTAATTCGGTAATTCTCCCTCCATCAATGACGGCAATTCGATCTGCGCGCATGACCGTAGCGAGACGGTGAGCGACGATAATGGCGGTGCGTCCATCTAGAAGCGAATCGAGGGCTGCCTCGACAGTGTGTTCAGATTGCAAATCAAGATTTGATGTAGCTTCATCGAGTATCAGAACTCTAGGTTGGGAGAGAAAGGCGCGGGCTAAGGCAACAAGTTGACGTTCTCCAGCGCTCAGTGATGAGCCTCGTTCATGGATTATGGTATCTATGCCATCTTTCATAGAAGACACGAGAGGAGTTAGGCCAGTGGAATCTATCGCATCCCAGACGTCTTCATCTGATGCTTCTGGCTTAGCGAAAGCAATATTGTCCCGAATAGTTCCGGCAAAAAGAAATGGCTCTTGAGGGACAACTCCAAGTTGGGAGCGTAAGGAGCTCAAGGTCACATCTCGTATGTCGTGGCCATCAATGGTTATCTTTCCCTGATCAGGGTCATAAAAACGGCTCACGAGCTTGGCAACAGTTGACTTTCCCCCGCCAGTTGGCCCAACGATGGCTAATGTTTCTCCTGCGCATACATCCAAGTTCACGTCATATAAGACTTGTGTTCCAGAAATATAGCTGAAAGAAACATTGTTCAACTGGATTTTCCCACTTATGAGAGGAATCGGGCTAGCGCCCTGACGCTCAGTAACGCTTGGTTTTGTAGCTAGTAATTCCCTTAATTTTGCAGTAGCGGCTTGGCCTTGCTGATAGCCGTTGTATAGCTGGGTTAGTGTTTGAATCGGAGCGAAAAAAGCTCCTAAATACAGAAGAAATGCAGTAAGTTCCCCAATTTTGAGACTTCCGTTAAGGACCATCCGGCCACCAATAAGCAAAACTAGTGCCCTACCGATGATGGCGATGGCTTCGGTTCCTGGAGTGTATACGCACGCTGCTTTTACAGCTTCAAGATTCGCATCTTTATGTTCGCCAACAATGTTTGTGTGCCTAATAACGTTGTGTCGGCGACGATTATGGGCGGTGATTACTCTTATACCTGCGAGACTTTCCTGCAGGTCTGCGAGTACGTCCGCAATCCGATTCCTGACTCTTCTATAGGCGTATTCAGATTTACGTCGGAACCATTCACTAAGCACAAGCGTTATTGGGATAACGAGAAGGAGAGTGATGAGGGCGAGCCCTGGGTTGATAATAATTAACACAATTGTGATAACAACAACTGTTAAAGCCTGTACGGCAAAGTTCACCAGTCCCTCTTGAAACAATTGGGACAATGCTTCGATGTCACTTGTCATCCTTGTCATTAAAACGCCGGCCTTCTCATTTGTATAGAAATCAAGGGATTGACGTTGAAGGTGACTGAAAACCCGAATGCGCAATTTTTTCATTAACGCTTCTCCCAAGGCTCCTGTGTACCGTATTCGGTACCAGGCGCTTAATGCGTGAAGAGAGATACTTCCAAGGTATGCGCATGCGACCGCTACAAGAACACCCTTGTTTCCATCTACAACACCTTCATCGATCCCAAATTTCGTTAGCAGGGGCCCTGCTTGCAAGAGAATGCTTTCAACGATTACCAGAAGCAGGGCGCCAATGAGCTTCCATTTATGAGGCGCAAGAAAATTTCTAAGTGTAAAGAGGCCTTGGTCCTTTATTTGGTGCTTAAATGTCACTTCGGGGTCTGGGTGGTCGGGCTCAGATTCTAGAACTTTATTCACGCTTTCTTGGAGATGTCCCGGAACTCCTGCGTACGGTAAGCCTGCATCACGAGAAGAAGTTACAGAGTTAGCTCCACCAAAGCCTATCGGAGGTCCGAAACTCATACCAGACTCGAATCTATAGAGGCGTTAGTGAAAGAACGGCGGTTACTATTCATACTTGCACCCCTCATTCCTTCTGCTTTTTCTCTGCTTCAGCAAGAATAGAAACATACCTATGATCATTTGCCATGAGGTCACTATGGGTACCGTCTGCAACGACAACCCCATCTTCTACAAGAACTACACGATCTGCCAATGATATGGTCGATACTCGCTGAGCGATTAAAATTGTTGTCCTGCCAGAGAGATGTCTGGTTAGAGCATCATGGATCTTTGCTTCTATCTCCACATCGATAGCGCTTGTAGCATCATCCAGAACAAGGATCGGCGTTTTCTCTAGTAATGTTCTCGCCAAGGAGATGCGCTGCCGTTGACCTCCAGAAAGCGTGTACCCTCGTTCGCCGACCACAGTGCCATACCCTTCAGAAAGCTCTTGGATGAAATCCGAAGCTTCAGAGGCTTCTGCTGCCGATGAGATCTCCTCCAAAGAGGCATCCGGATCGCTGTAGGCTATATTTTCGGCTATTGACGAAGAGAAAAGAAAAGGTTCGTCAAAGACGATTCCTATTTGGTGGCGGAGAGAATCTAAAGTTACATCTCTGATGTCCTTGCCATCTACAAGTATCTTCCCAGAGGTCGGATCGTAGAAGCGGTTTAAAAGGCGACCTATGGTCGATTTCCCTGATCCAGTCCTTCCAACTATCGCCACTGTTTCACCCGGTGAAATAGTTAGATTGAAACCAGAAAGGACTTCGTCAGTTTCTCTAGATTCTGTATCTTCACACGGTTCCCTTTTGCTTGGGTAAGTGAAATAGACGTCCTCGAAAACAATTGAACCTTGAACGTCAACTAAGTGAGTGGCATTTTCCGAGTTGACGACAGTCGGTTCTTCGTCGATTACTTCAAAAATACGTTGAGCGGAAGCAGATGCGCGTTGTGTCTGAAGTAAGAGAAAACCGAACATTCTAAATGGCGCTTGGAGCATGATCACGTAGGCATTAAAGGCGAACAAGGTTCCTATGGAGACACTTCCTTCGATAGCTAGGTGGCCACCATAAAGAAGCACTAATGCCATACCAACTCTAGGAAGGGACTCAATGACCGGATTATATTTAGCGCGAGCACGGATAGCTTCTACGTTGACCCACTTGATGTGTTCTGCAGCACGTTGAAGAAGGCCGACTTGATGTTTCTCCGCCGCAAATGATTTCACAACTCGAATCCCATTGACGTTTTCGTCAACGATAGTAGCTAATTCCGCTAGCCTTGCCTGGCTAACCCATGTCAAAGGGAAAACAACTCTTCGAAGTTTCTGCCCAAAGAAATAAACTCCTGGGAGAGTGATAAGGGAAACAAGTGTCAGTGGTACATGCAAAGTCATCATGTATCCAAAGGCAAGAACAAAAGAGATGATCGTCATTCCAATTAGAGGCCCAAAGGCAAGTAGGACTTGGATTGAACGTATGTCGCTATTCGCTCTCGAGATAACTTCTCCAGACTGGGTTCTATCAAAATAGGAGAAGCTTAATTTCGTTAGGTGAGAGTACAGTAAGGTCCGAAGATCTGTTTCCACTCCCCACGCCAGTTGAAAAAGAGAATACCGGTATAAGGAACCGAAAATAAATCTTCCTACCCCTACTGAAATGAGAACAATCGCCCAAGTCGTTAAGCTCTCACGATCTGCTTCCAGTGCAGCATCAATTGCGTTTCGAGCCATTGCAGGCACAGCTACGTTGAGAACCAGAGCTATAACGCCAGTGATCAAGCCTATGTATAGAGACTTTTTGTGCGATTTTGCTATCGGAAGCAATCTTCGCATCCATCCCAGTTCTTTGTTCGGGTGGACACCATTTTTCGGAGGTTGATATCGCAAAGCCACTCCAGCCTTCTGGAAAGTATCGTGGTGGAGATCTGGGTCAACCGGTTGTTTCTCTTTAGAGAAGGAATGCTTCAAAGTTTTCCCGCAATCTATATTCGAAGATGAACACAGCCCACTATATCCCTCAGGGCTTTACAAGAACTCTTCTCTCGAAGTGTGAGTAGGGTCTACTTCAATTACTATGGAATTACTAATGTCATACAGAAGAGTTAAACCTGTTACTTCTCCACCAGTATTGATGGGTATCATCATCAAGGGAGCGAAGTTATAGATACTACATGGGGGCTCATCGCCGTAGGGATTTTGATACTTGCCACGGCCTTCTTTGTTGCTGCAGAGTTTGCTTTTCTCGCAGCAGACCGTGCTCGCGTAGAATCAGAAGCTCGGGAGGGTAATCGTCGCTCTAAAACCTTATTGAAAGTTCTGAAAGAGTTGTCCTTTCAACTAACAGGTGCGCAACTTGGAATAACTATAACTGCAGTACTTATTGGTTTTATAGCAAAGCCAACAATAGCCTCAATGCTTTATAGCCCGGTTCAAAAGATTGTTGGTGAAGGTGCAAAAGAGAGCGTGTCGCTTGCCTTAGCGATTGTTTTGGCAACTTTCGCAGCAATGATTTTGGGGGAGCTAGTTCCAAAGAACATAGCTATTGCAAAAACCAATCTCACTGCAAAGACCTTAGCGGGACCTTTCCAAATGTATAGTTTTGCCGCAAAGCCGGTAATCGCGCTCTCTGACGCAACCTCTAACTGGTTAACCCGCCGACTAGGTGTAGAGCCTGCTCAGGAACTCGAGCGGGTTCCCAATCTAGAAGATCTCAGTTCTTTGATTCGAACGTCAGGAGAGGAGGGCACTCTTGCTTTCCACGAAGTCGATTTACTAACAAAATCTCTGCGTTTTGCTCGAAAAAGCGCAAATGAGGTGATGGTTCCCAGGCTCGCTATTCATTCTTTGTCACGTGGGGCGACTATCACTGATTTGGTTCAACTTAGTGAATCAACTGGCTTGTCAAGATTTCCAGTTGTAGATACTGACCTAGACAGTGTTATTGGAATAGCGCATGTAAAATCAGCCCTGCTTATAGAACCAGAAAAGAGAAATAGGCAGCCCGTCGAAACAGTCATGGGAGATATCTTGGCGATCCCAGAAACTAGGGATTTACTTTCGGTCATGACTGATATGCGGAGGCAAAGGATTCCCTTAGCTGTGGTAGTCGACGAATACGGGGGGACAGAAGGGATAGTTTCAATCGAGGACCTTTTGGAAGAAATCGTCGGTGAAATAGAGGATGAATATGATGATGTTGTTGAAAACGGGTTAGAAGAACGCGCAGGAGTGTTTACTGTAAGTGGAAGCCTTCATCCCCATGAAGTAGCCGATCTGTGCGGTTTTGAAATTCAAGATGGCCGATATGAGACGATAGCTGGATTTGCGTTAGAAAAACTTCAGCGGATACCTTCACCAGGCGAGATGTTCCGTTATCGACGGTGGAAAATCGAAATTCTAGAGATGGATAACCTTCGGATAGCTCGACTCAGGTTAACGGAACCTATCGCTAATATGTTGTTCGGCGAGAAGCCATCGCGGAGAAAGCAGTGAAGTTATGACGGTGGCTCTAGCAATCCTGCTGACGTTACTCCTAATTTTTTTGAACGGGTTTTTCGTAGCTATTGAATTCGCTCTTATTGGAGCTCGACATACGAGAATGGAGCAGTTAGCGAAAGAAAACAACAAGTCAGCAAAATTTGGCATAGGCCTTATGAAAGATTTACCTCTAGCTATCTCCGGAGCTCAACTTGGTATCACCGTCACATCACTTGGGCTTGGTTTGGTCGCTGAACCAGCTTTTGCATCAATCTTGGAAAAAATGTTTGATGGTGTCTTTGAGATTCCCTCTGCAGTTGCGCATTGGATTGCTTTTGGGATAGCAATATTCTTTGTTGTGTTTCTTCACATGGTATTAGGAGAAATGGTTCCGAAAAATTTCGCTCTTACTGATCCGGAAAAAATTGTTTGCCAACTAGCAGCAACACACCGTGCTTTCGTTTTTACATTTAAGCCAGTTATTTGGTTCCTAAATCAAACAGCAGCGTTATTGCTTAGGCCCTTTGGGATCAAGCAAGTCGCTGAGATTGGAGTGGCTTACACTTCGCAGGGTATGCAGAACCTGTTTGAACAGGCAAAACGAAGTGGGCAGATGGACCAAGATCGTCACAACCTACTGACAAGCGTTCTACAATTCCACGACCAGCCTGTTTCTTCTGTCATGGTTCCATGGAAGCTGGTCGATTATGTGGAACAAGGGCAAGGATATGAACAAATGGCCCTACTTGCAGCAGCGAGCGGACACAGCAGGTTCCCAGTAATCGACGATGGGCAAGTAGTTGGGTTCTTGCATGTTAAAGATCTTTTGTACTCGGAAAAAGTGAACAGGATGGAAACGGGGAAGGATAATATTGTTCGTGAGCTGCTATTTATCTCATCAGATCTGTATTTGGATGAACTTCTACGATTGATGCGAGAGCGGCAGATCCACTTTGCCGTTGTCGGCAAAAAGTCTGAATATATAGGGATAGTGACATTGGAAGATGTTCTGGAATCGATTGTTGGGGACATCATCGACGAAACCGACAAACTTGACAATGCCGTTGGCGGCCTATTTCAAAATTGATGACCGATATTAAGCCCCGATAGCGTGGTACCCGCCATCGACATGGATGATTTCCCCAGTGGTCTGAGGAAACCAGTCTGAGAGAAGAGCAACGCATGCTTTGGCAACCCCAGATCTGTCATTCACATCCCAACCTAGCGGGGCGCGGGAACCCCACGCATCCTCAAATTCTTTAAACCCCGGTATGGACTTTGCAGCCATAGTTCGTATCGGCCCTGCAGCAACGAGATTGACACGAACGTTGTCTGGGCCCAAAGTACGAGCTAAATATCTGGAAGCTGACTCGAGAGCAGCTTTTGCCACCCCCATCCAGTTGTACGCTGGCCATGCGAAGCTAGCATCAAAATCAAGTCCAACTATCGATCCTCCATCTGGCATAAGCGGGCATACAGTCTCGGCAACGGTTTTTAGGGAATAAGCGGAAATTTCGAAACCTAAGGAAAGATCCTCCCATTGGCCTGCAAGGAAGTCCTCTCCGAGGCCAATTTCAGGCATGAAGCCTATCGCATGAAGTGCTCCGTCAACGTTTCCCCACTTGTCCGATAAAGAATTTTGTATTTGCGAGACATGATTGGGGTCTGTCACATCGAATTCCATTACTTCTACATCGCCATCAAGTTTCCTCGCAGTTCTTTCGGTCAGTCTTAGTCCTCTACCTGCTCCAGTTACAACTACTTCAGCACCTTCCGATAAAGCTAATTGCGCTACACCAAAAGCAAGACTTGAGTCAGTGAGAATACCAGTTATTAACAAGCGCTTGTTTTCCAGCATTCCCATAGGGTCCCCTTAGTAGAACTGATGTCATGAGGTTACTAGGGTTCTGACCCGCAGGTGTGAACGGTTGGAATCAAGATGGGCGAAATAAAGAAACTATTCGAAAAATTGATGTTTCTCTCCGTGTTTGCGGTAAGTTCAATGCATGAAAATTGGCATCATTGGCGGTACTGGACCAGCTGGAAAAGGCTTAGCACTTCGGCTTTCTTCAGTGGGTTACGAAGTAGAAATCGGATCTCGGTCTTCCGGGCGAGCGGCAGAAGTCGTTGAGGACACACTCGAACCATGGAGAGATTGTAATTATAAGCTCTCCGGTGTGAGCAATGAGGAAGCTGCTCGAGCCGGAACGGTAGTTTTGGCTACCCCTTGGGATTCCTGCGCACCCACAGCAAAAGCATTTCGTGAGTTACTGAAAGGCAAACTCGTTATCTGTATGGCCAACGCTCTCGCACGAGTAGGAAACGAGTTCCACGCACTATACCCGCCCAGAGGTTCTATAGCCGCTGATGTTCAAGCGGCAATTCCTCTCTCAAGAGTCTCCATGGCCTTTCAACATCTTCCCGCTAAAGAGCTTGGTGAAATCGAACATAACATGGAAGGCGATGTGCTCGTTTGCGCTGACGAACAGGATTCCATAGCTGAGACAATCGAAATTGTCGAAAAAATGCCAAATCTAAGAGGGCTCGACTGTGGGAGCTTGGCAAATGCTGCCCCAGTTGAAGCCTTTACAGCAGTTCTATTGCAGCTCAACCGACTTTATAAAACGAGATCCTCAGTCCGTATAACTGGTTTAGAGTGATCTTTACAAGGCTCTAATCTTCAGTTCTGCTTCAACCTGAGGTTAAAGTTGATCAGAAGTCCCTAAGCTCACTGGAGAGAGAATTGATTCGACTTTATGACACTGCCAAAAAGGAAGTCGTTCCGTTTGAGCCTGACCGAATTGTAAAAATATATACCTGCGGGATTACCCCATATGATGCAACACATATCGGACATGCAGCCACCTATCTAACTTATGATGTCTTACAGAGGCGCTTACGAGACCTAGGTCATGAAACGAGGTGTGTGAGAAATGTCACTGACGTCGATGATGATATCTTAAGGAAAGCTCGAGAACTAGGAGTCCACTATCTTGATTTAGCCGCTAAGGAAACAGCGCGATTCGACGATGACATGAGGGCGCTTGGAATGCTCCCATCATGGTCTGAGCCCCGCGCTACCTCAGCGATCGCTGAAATAAGAAAATTCATAGGTCAAGTTCTAGCAAGCGGACATGCATACGAAGTAGATGGATCTGTCTATTTTGAAGTTGCCACATTCAAAAATTTCGGAACCTTAAGTGGGCTCGACCGAACAACCATGCTTGAACTAGCGGCCGAGCGTGGAGGTAATCCAGATGATCCCAAAAAACGTGATCCATTAGACTTCGTACTATGGCAGCCCTCGGCAGAAGATGAACCATCATGGGAGAGTAGATGGGGGTATGGGCGTCCGGGTTGGCATATCGAATGCTCTGTACTGGCGATGAGGGATCTCGATACGCCAACTATAGACCTCCATGGAGGGGGAGCTGATCTGATCTTCCCCCACCATGAGTGTGAAAGCGCCCAGTCCGAAGCTGCGACAGGAAGACCATTCTCCAAACATTGGATGCATCAAGCCATGGTCAGAATGGACGGAGAGAAAATGTCAAAATCGTTAGGAAACCTAGTGTTCGTATCTGACCTTCGGAAGGAATTTGACCCAACAGCGATTAGGCTCGGGCTGCTCAACTTTCATTATCGGGATTCATGGGAGTGGAATAACGAAATCATGCCAACTGCTTCAGAACGACTCGAAACATGGACGAGAAGCGGCGAAGGAGAAGGTGCGTTGGAAACTGTTCGAGAGCACTTAAGTAATGACCTCAATACCCCCGCTGCTATAGAAGCCATTGATGCCGCCGCAGGTAAAGGCCAAGGAGTCTCAAAAGCAGCTCTCCTGTTAGGGGTTGATACAAAACGCCCATGAGAAATCTACTAAAGGCAACGCCAAGTCAAATTTCCGAAAGAAATCCTAAGAAGTAGGCAACCACGAGAGGTACCATTGCCCTATGGCAAACATTTCAGTTTCGTTGCCCGATGGTTCTCAACGGGAAATCCAGGATGGGGCGACGGCAGCTGACCTAGCTTCTGAAATCGGCAAAGGACTATCCAAGGCAGCACTTATAGCTGAAGTAAACGGAGAAGAAACAGATCTGAGTAAAGTTTTGCCAGATGGTGCAGTTGTCAACATCATAACTGCGGACTCCGACAAAGGGCTGGAGACTCTCCGGCACTCAACAGCCCATGTTCTAGCTCAAGCTGTTCTGGAGCTCTACCCTGGCGCTACTTTTGCTATAGGGCCTCCTATCGAACATGGGTTCTACTATGACTTCGCCATGCCTGAAGGGGAAAAACTTAGTGATGAGAGCCTTCAAAGCATAGAAGACAAGATGAGAGAAATAATTGCTGCTGACCAAGACTTCATCCGCGGTGAGGTATCCGCAGATGAGGCCCTTGAAATTTTTTCCGACCATCCGTACAAATGTGAAATCATCGATGCAGCAGACACGACAGAAGTGAGCGCTCCAGATGCAATCAGCTATTACCGAAACGGAGAAGGATTTGTCGACTTGTGTAGAGGTCCACATGTGCCTTCGACAGGAAAACTACAGCATTTTAAACTCATGAATGTTGCTGGGGCATATTGGAGAGGGGATGAAAAAAACCCTATGCTCCAGCGGATTTATGGAACCGCATGGGCAACCAAAAAACAGTTGAAAGAGCACCTGTACCGCCTTGAAGAGGCGGCGAAAAGAGACCACCGAAAATTAGCAAACGAATTGGACCTTCTCAGCTTCCCCGCTGAGCTGGGCGGAGGCCTAGCAGTCTGGCATCCCAAAGGTTCTCAGGTGCGAAAACTGATGGAGGATTACAGCAGGAAGCGCCATGAAGAAGGAGGCTACAAATTTGTTTACTCGCCCCATATAGCCAACGCCGAATTATTTCGGACAAGTGGGCATCTAGATTTTTACGCTGAAGGAATGTACCCCCCAATGGAAATGGATAATGGCGAGTACTACCCCAAGCCTATGAATTGTCCGATGCACTGTCTTATTTATCGAGCTGGAACTAAGTCGTACAGAGATCTACCAATCCGACTTTTCGAGCTCGGAACCGTCTACCGATATGAGCGTGCGGGAACGCTCCATGGCCTCATGAGGATTCGCGGCTTCACCCAAGATGATGCGCACATCTTCACCACAGAAGAAACCCTGGCAGATGAAATAGCCCACTTACTAGAGTTTGTGATCTCTGTCCTTGAAGCATTTGGGTTCAAGGAGTTCTCGTTCAATTTATCGACAAGGGATATTCAAAAATCTGTCGGAGACGACCAAATATGGGACCTTGCTACTTCGGCCCTCGAAGAAGCGCTTAATAAACACGGACTCCCATTCGAGAGGAAAGAGGGAGACGCTGCTTTTTACGGACCAAAGATAGACATTGACGTTTCCGATGCAATCGGCCGATCATGGCAACTCTCAACTATCCAGCTCGATTTTAATCTTCCCGAGCGGTTTAACCTAAGATACATAAACTCTTCCGGTGAACGTAAAAGACCTGTAATGATCCACCGAGCCTTAATGGGCTCAATAGAGAGATTCTTCGGTGTTCTTCTAGAACATTACGCTGGGGCTTTCCCAGCATGGCTGTCGCCAATCCAAGTAGCCGTACTTCCAGTAGCCAACGAGCATGCAGACTATGCAGAAAGTATCGTGACCCGACTAGAAGAGTGTGGTTTCCGGTGTGAATTCCACCGTGCCGATAATCCCCTCGGGAAACGAATTCGAGATGTAAAGACTCAAAAAATACCATACGTTCTTGTAGCTGGAAGTGACGATGTGTCTAACGCAACTGTTGGAGTTAACCCAAGAGGTAGCGAAGTCGAACGAGATGTTCCTCTGAGCGAGTTTATAGAGCGCTTGCAAAGTGAGGTCGACAACCGCCAATGACCAGAAACTACCGGAATAAGGGATTAGGTCAGATATGGGCTGGTTGGAGACGCGAATATGTATCACGAGGACCGGATGCATCTAAAGAAACTATTGATAGCAGTAGGGTTTTTGAAAAAATCTTCGAAACTAACCCAGAGCCAAATAATGAAAATTATATCCTTTGGCAAGGTGTCCACTGTGCCGCAGTACTTAATCTCTACCCTTACGTAAGCGGCCACGTGCTAGTTCTTCCAAAGCGAAAGGTAAGTGACCTTGCGAGCCTGAACGACAAGGAGTACATCGAATTATGGGAAGGTGTCCGTCTCGCAACACAAGCGATTCAAAGCGCTTATTCGCCTGATGGAATAAATATCGGGGTTAACATCGGCGAAGCTGCGGGGGCGAGTATACCTGAACACGTTCATGTTCATTGTTTGCCAAGGTGGAAGGGTGATACAACATTTCTCACCTCAGTGGCAGAGGCCAGAATGATCCCTGAAACGTTATCTTCGTCATGGAACAAGCTTCGAGGGTGTTGGCCAGATGATCCCTTGTGACCTCAGATGAATAGGTAGTGAATATTGAAACCGGCTATCGTACTGGATTAATCAAAGGTGCATGAAGCCATGGCAGATGAAGAAGAAACAATCGACTCCTTACCTGAAGATCTAGAAGCATCTTTCAGTAGTGAAGATTATCAAATTCCAAATAATGACCGAAGACGAGTTGCTGGATTCCTATACCTTGCCGTCGGAGTCGTCACCTTAGGACTTGGTATCTTTGCCTCAGGCTCACCTCTTGCAAATCAGGGATTCACATATGCGGGCATAGGCGTCCTTTGTGCTGCCCTTTATTGTTTCTTTGCCTCGGCAAGTACGAACATTGACGAGGGTCAAGCACTAAAGCTAGCCGAAAGAGATTTGGGTTTTACTGCTGGCCCATCGTCAGCTCAAATGATGTGGCGAGGTTGGGGGAGTAAACCAGTTTGGAGGCTTCTCCTGTACTCTCAAGAACCGCAACCAGAGTATCGGGCTGTTGTCATCGTTGACGCTATGAATGGGCAAGTTCTTGAAAAATTGGTAGAAGAAAATCCCGAAGACTGGAGTTAAAAGTCTCAACAAACTCTGCTACAAGAACAAATATCTACAATGAACAGTGCTATGGTTGCGCCAGTTGGATTCGAGTTCGTAATTCAAGGGAGACAATGTGTTCGACGGAAATTTACGATCAGCAGTTGACAAGGTTCTAGACCCCATCGGAGCATTCCTATACCGCCTAAAAATTACTGCGGACGCGTTAACGGTTACAGGAATTCTGATCGCAGTAGCAGGAGCGATAGTCATAGGGCGCGGTCATCTGTTCATTGGTTTCATTTGTCTGCTCTTAACAGGAATACCAGATGCACTAGATGGGGCGGTTGCGAAGGCAGCTGGAACGGCGTCTGTCCGTGGCGCGTTCTTTGACTCAGTAAGTGACCGAGTAACTGACGCCCTACTCTTTAGTGGCATAGCCTGGCATCTAGCCACAGAAGAGCCTGGTCAAATCATGATGCTTCCAGTAGCGCTTATGGCCACAGCAATGCTCGTGTCATATCAAAGGGCCAAAGCTGAGTCTCTGGGTTTTGATGCCAAAGGTGGAATCATGGAGCGAGCTGAACGCTTTATAGTCCTTGCCATAGGGCTTCTTATAGATGAAATATTAATCCCTGTTCTTTGGGTCATGCTCGTCCTAACTGGGATCACCGCTATACAAAGGTTTGTAAAAATCTGGAAGCAAGCCACAAAACATATGGGCCCACCAGTAGGGGGCTAAAGCTAAAAATGAGGAAGATTCCAATTGCTGTAACTGCATATCGAGTTGGAAGCTTCTTTCTAAGGAGAATGCCTCGGATTTGGTTGAACCCTATTCAGAGATTTTCAGCTCTCGTCGCAACAACGATCGCAAAGGAAAAAAAGATGCTCGTTGGTCGACATCTGTCTCGGGTATATGGTGAGACCCTTTCGAAAGATCAACTAAAGAAAAAAACACGTCAGACCTTTGAAACATACGCCAGATACTGGATTGACTCAGCGAGAATACAGGACCTCAAAGACTTTGAAATAGATGCTGGTTTCACTGTTGAAGGTTTCGAACATATTGAAAATGGGTGGGCGACTGGAGTGGGTCCAATTCTCGCACTTCCCCACCTTGGAGGATGGGAGTGGGCTGGAAGATGGCTAATCTGTTCACCCAAATACCAGGTCACAGTAGTTGTAGAAGAACAAAGCCCTCCTGAGCTTTTCCAATTTCTGATGGAATACCGACAGAGCTTTGGAATGAACGTTATTCCACTTGGACCGAATGCTGGACGGCAAGTCATTAAGGCGTTAAAGGCAAACCACATTGTTTGCCTTCTTAGTGATCGAGATATAGAAGGAAACGGCATTGAAGTTGATTTCTTTGGAGAACGAACAACCGTTCCTGCTGGACCAGCGACACTGGCACTTCGAACAGGAGCTCATATAATTCCCGTAGCGGTGTATCAGCGAGAGTGTTCTCACCATGCGGTTGTCTGTCCGCCGATCAAACCTCAAAGAACGAAAGGGAAACTCCGTGGTGACGTCTCAAAGGCAACTCAGGAGCTAATTCATGTTTTTGAAGATTTGATACGAGCGGCACCTGAGCAGTGGCACCTGATGCAGCCGAACTGGGAAAGTGATTACGCAGCGCTTCGGAGTTTCAAAGTTCGGAGAAAAACTGCCTAGAAGTTCGAAAAAGCCCCACATGCCTCTGTTATCGGCTACCAATGAAGATATGCGAATCGGAATGATTAGCCCATATAGCCTCACAATTCCCGGAGGTGTTCAAAATCAGATCCTTGGTTTAGCTCGCGCGTTACGGAATAAAGGAATAGACGTTCGTGTCCTCGGCCCATGCGATGGACCTCCCCCTGACACAGGGATAACGCCCTTAGGGAATAGTCTGCCAACAGCGGCAAATGGTTCTATAGCCCCACTTGCTCCAGATCCTTCCGCACAACTTCGTGTGATTAGGGCCCTTAGAGACGAGAGATTCGACTTGCTTCATGTGCATGAACCATTAGCTCCTGGACCGACGATCACAGCAATAGTCCTGAAGCAAAGTCCGATCGTCGCTACTTTTCATCGATCTGGACCATCAAAATCCTACGAATTCTTTAATAAGCCTGCTCGATGGGTGGCTAGCCGAGTGGAAGTGAACTGTGCCGTTTCTGAGGAAGCTGCCCTAACGGCAAGAAATGCTCTAGGGGGGAGCTACGAAATTCTTTTTAACGGAATCGAGCTAGATCGGTATTCCTCCAAAGTTCCAATACAGAGCGACCGAACTATCTTTTTTGTTGGTAGGCATGAACCTAGAAAAGGCCTTGAGGTGCTCATCAGGTCGATGCAAAGCCTTCCTGACGAAGTTAAACTGTGGATCGCATCTGATGGACCAGATACAAAGCGTCTGCAGAAAGCAACTGAAGATGACACTAGAATCGAGTGGCTTGGGAGAATATCGGAAGAAGAGAAGATAGAGCGATTACAGCAGTCTTCTTTGTTCTGCGCCCCATCATTAGGTGGTGAGTCATTTGGCATTGTCTTGTTGGAGGCGATGGCTTCAGGAACTCTTGTGGTGGCAAGTGACATTCCTGGGTACTCTAAACTAACTAGGGATGGGAAAGATGCTTTGCTCTTCAAGGCTGGTGATTCTGCTGCCCTTGTGAAAGCTCTCGAGAAGGGGCTTTATGATTCCTCTACAACGGAAACCATTGTTGATTCGGCCTTCTCGCGAGTGTGTGAATTCTCTATGGTGGAGCTAGCTGATCGCTATATAAGAATTTATCAAAGGGCTATCGCTCAAACGCCGGCAGTCCCCTTAGCAAAAGGGGGACAGTTTTTTTCACAAAGGGCGCTTAATTCAAAGAACTTCAAAATTAGATAAAAAAGTGGCAGTGGGTAAACGAT
>CACFFD010000014.1 GCA_902565595.1 Actinomycetota bacterium | reverse complement strand
GGCTGAAGCGGTTTTTGTTGGCTCAGGTATATTTAAATCAGAAAATCCTGAGCCACGTGCAAAGGCTATCGTTGAGGCAACGACGAATTTTACTCGTCCAGAGATCGTAGCCAAGGTTAGTCGAGGGCTAGGAGGTCCAATGACTGGTATTGGGATGGACGAAATTCAAATTAGGTTAGAAGACCGCGGTTGGTGAGTTTTGAAGGTTGGCGTTCTAGCACTTCAAGGCGCCTATGTAAGCCACATGGAGGCATTTTCCTCTCTTGGTGTTGAAGTCTTAGAAGTTCGAATTCCCGAGGATGTAGAAAAAATCGACCGCTTGGTCATTCCTGGAGGGGAATCCACTACGATTTCTATGCTTTTAGACTGGAACGGAATGAGGTCCCCTATACAAAAATCCATTTCGGAGGGGATGCCAATCTTTGGGACATGCGCGGGGATGATAGTTCTAGCTCGAGAAGTCCTAGACGGGCGTGAAGACCAGGCCCCCCTTGGAGCGATTGATATAACAGTCCGCCGAAATGCATTTGGCAGACAAGTGGATTCTTTTGAAAGCGACATAGAGATTGTTGGTTTTGAGCATCCATTTCCTTCCGTTTTTATCCGTGCACCAGTTGTCGAGTCGATCGGTGAAGGAGTAGAGGTGTATGCCAAGGTTGACGAGAAGATTGTATTATGCGGAACAGATTCTATTCTGGTTGCTTCGTTCCATCCAGAGTTATCTAATGATGGAAGGATTCATGAAATGTTCTTATCTATGGAACCATCAGGAGCACAGAGGTAGAGTTCTAAGATGTCTGGGCATTCAAAATGGGCGACGATTAAGCACAAAAAGGGAGCCGCTGATAAGAAGCGTGGCAAGCTTTTTGCAAAGCTAATCAAGCAAGTAGAAGTTGCCGCTAGGCAAGGAGGGGGAGATCTAGACTCTAACCCGACCCTTCGGACGATGTACCAAAAAGCAAGAGATAATTCAGTTCCTCTCGACACAATCGAAAGAGCTATAAAAAGAGGAACTGGCGAACTCGAAGGCGTGGACTACGAAGATGTTACCTACGAGGGTTACGCTCCAAATGGTGTTGCGTTATTTATTGAGACTCTGACTGACAATAGGAACAGAACCGGTTCAGAAGTTAGGTCAATGCTTTCCAAGCATGGAGGTTCTTTGGCTGAACCTGGTGCGGTTGCATGGCAATTTGAACGAAAGGGTGTGATTATTTTGGACCGAAAGGTCGATGAAGATGATCTAATGATGGTTGCCTTAGAGAATGGAGCGGAAGACCTTGCGGACGAAGGGGATACTTGGAGATTGACAAGTGATCCGACCGACCTCAATAGTTTGCGAGATGCATTAGAGCAGAACAGCATTACCTTTCTTTCGGCTGATCTTACGTTTCTTCCTACTCAAGTAGTGCCACTCACTGAATCAGGGGCAGCAAAGCAAGTCCTGAATCTCATTGATCTTTTAGACGATCTAGATGATGTCGATGCAGTGCACGCAAACTTTGATATTCCGGACTCTGTGATGCAAGAGATAGCGGGATAGAACTCCTCAGCTGCATTCATGAAGCAAAGGTAGGGCCCTAATTCAGATGCCCTGTTTTTATGTACAGATAGTCCACCTGCATTGACACGCAGCGGCTAAGATCGTACATATGTTCGTATTAGGAATAGATCCCGGGTTATCGCGTTGCGGTTACGGCGTTGTTCATCGAAAAGATGGAGAAGAAATCGCATTGGCAGCCGGAGTTATCGTAACACCCTCTGAAATGGGTACTCCGCACCGTTTAACTCTGCTTAGAGATGAGGTTCGGGAACTAATTGTAGACTATAAGCCGGACGTTATAGCTATCGAACGAGTGCTGTTTCAACATAATGCAGCAACAGCTATTTCTGTAGGACAAGCAATTGGAATAGTTATGACTGAAGGTATTTCTGCTGGATGTGAAGTAGTTGAGTTCTCACCAAATGAAGTTAAACAGTCCGTTGCTGGTCATGGTGGGGCTGACAAAAAAGAGATGGAGAAAATGGTACAAATTCTACTGGGAATTGAAACGCCACTTGAACCAGTTGACGCAGCTGATGCGTTGGCTTTAGCACTCTGTTATATAGCCCGCCAGAGAGTAGAGGCATCATGACAATCGGGAGCCTTCGTGGTGAATTAACGCTTGTTGATGATCAGGAGATAATTATTGAAGTTGGGGGTGTGGGGTATCGGATCTTGATTCCTCCGTCAACTCAGAAGCAATTCGGTCAAGCTGGTTCTGAAACGCTTATCTACACACATCACCATTTCCGCGAAGACGCTCAGTCTTTATATGGGTTTCCGACTCGGGAAGAGTGCCTATTTTTCGAAGCACTCATATCAACACATGGTGTAGGGCCATCATTAGGGCTAGCTATATTGTCGACTCACTCCCCAAATGAATTAGCACAAATTTTAGCTGATCAAGATTCTGACGCATTGTGTGTAGTTCCTGGAATCGGAAAGAAAACAGCTGCGAGACTTATCGTCGAGCTGCAGTCGAAGATAGATTCAGCCTCTATTCCTCTCAAAAACAATGAACTGAACGGTGAAGGCATCTCTTCTCAAGATTCAGGTTTGAGAGATGTACGAGATGCTTTAAGTGGTCTTGGCTACGGTAAAGAAGAAATACAAATAGCGATGAGGGACTTGCCACCCAATACTGAACCTTCGCTTTTACTTAAACTCGCGCTGCAAGAATTAGCAGCAGTGACATAAGGAAACACTAAACTTTTGGAAGATATATGAGAGAAGAACTTCTTTCCCCGGAAAATTTAATTGAAGATCAAGAAATTGATTTTGAATTAGACGCTTTGGGTCTGAGGCCACGATCCCTTGAAGACTTTATCGGTCAACCTGAATTGAAAGAGCATCTTTCTATAATTCTCGGAGCTGCGAAAAAGAGGGAGCAGCCTTCTGATCACTTGCTTTTTGCAGGCCCGCCCGGCCTAGGAAAAACTACGTTAGCGAACATCGTTGCAAAGGAGATGGGGGTCTCTATACATACAACATCTGGACCTGCCCTTGAGCGTGCTGGTGATCTTGCCGCTATCCTAACGAAACTAGAACCCGGAGATGTTCTCTTTATAGATGAAATTCATAGACTGAATCGCGCTGTGGAAGAAGTCCTCTACCCCGCTATGGAAGACTTTCAATTGGATATTGTGCTCGGTAAAGGCCCTGCGGCACGTTCTGTTCGACTATCAATATCACCGTTCACTTTAGTGGGAGCTACCACGCGAACAGGTTTAATAACCGGCCCTTTAAGAGATCGATTTGGCTTAGTAGCTCGGATGGATTACTACGATGCTGATGATTTAAATGCAATCATTCTTCGCTCTGCGAACATATTCGAAGTAGAAATTGATGAAGAGGGAAGCAAGCAGATAGCAGTGCGATCTAGGGGTACTCCTCGGATAGCAAATCGGCTTCTTCGCAGAGTAAGAGACTACGCAGAAATAAAAGCTGAAGGAGCCGTTGACAAGCAAACATCTATAGAGGGGCTAAAGCTCTTCGGCGTTGATGAGAAAGGGTTAGACAAAGTTGATCGAGCAATCTTAAAAGCAATATGTGAACGTTTCAACGGTGGTCCCGTTGGGCTATCTACACTTGCTATCAGTGTTTCCGAGCCATCGGAAACGGTCGAAGACGTATATGAACCTTTCCTCATACAGCAGGGATTCATTATGCGCACACCCCGTGGGAGGGTAGCAATGGAGTCAGCATGGAATCACCTCGGACTTGACCCGCCAGATACCAGTGATGGCCGTCCTCCTAATTTGTTCTCTTAACCTAATGACTGAATTCGCGCTTATGCTGTTTTGAATGGAGTCATCGAAATTTGATTATTCTTTGCCAGCAGACGCAATAGCGCAAACGCCTCTAACTCCTCGTGATTCGTCGCGGTTGTTAGTTAATGAAAAAACTATTCTCCATAAACATGTGAGGGACCTTCCCGATTTCCTGCGTAAAGGTGATCTTGTCGTACTAAATAACACCAGAGTTATGCACGCAAGACTCAATTTATTCAAGGAATCCGGAGGAGCTGTTGAGGTCCTTGCTCTCACTGAGCTACCTAATGAGCAATGGGAGGCCCTTGTCAAACCAAGCCGGAAAGTGCCTTCAGGGACTCTGCTTTACAGCTCAGAAAATCAGCCTATTCTCAGAGTCCTAGGAGATAGAGGGGCTGGAATAAGGATAATTGAAGCGACCGAAGCTCCTCTAAGAGAATTGATGGAAGATTATGGGAAAGTTCCCCTCCCGCCTTACATCACAGCCCACTTGGAAGACAACGAGCGGTACCAAACAATATTTGCTGATGAGGAGAGTTCCGTAGCTGCACCCACGGCGGGACTCCATTTAACCCAATCAGTTCTTGATGAAATAAAACAGGTTGGTGCAGATATTGCCTTTATTGAACTTAGCGTCGGCCTAGGCACTTTTCGACCGATAGAAGCAAATGACATCTCGCACCACTCTATGCATGAGGAGGAGTATCATATTTCTCCTACGGTCTGGGCCGCATGCCAAGAAGCAGAGAGAGTTGTTGCTATCGGCACAACTGTTGTTCGTGCGCTTGAGACAGCGGCCGTGACAAAGGTCCTTGAAGGTAAAAGTGATTTATTCATAACGCCAGGATTCGAATTTAAAGTTGTTGACGCTTTGCTCACCAACTTCCACCAGCCGCGGTCGACGTTACTAGTGATGATTGAAGCCTTTATAGGAGACGGATGGAGAGAACTGTATTCAGTTGCTCTTGCGGAGGGATACCGGTTCCTTTCTTTCGGGGATGCGATGTTTCTCGATAGGCAAGTTGTTTAAGGTGTTAGTTACATACACTGGTGATTATGAATGCAGAAGAAACACCAGATTTTAGTGTTCTTGCAAAAGATGGCTTGGCACGTCTTGGAAAACTTTCGATGGATCGGCACGCATTAGATACACCAACTTTTATGCCAGTTGGGACCCGAGGGGCTGTGCGCACCCTTACGGCACTTGATTTGGAAGAATTAGAGGCGGATATCATATTGGGGAATACCTATCACTTGATGCTCAGGCCAGGAGTTGAAGTTATCCAAGAAAAAGGTGGGCTTCATCAATTCACTGGCTGGAACCGACTAATCCTAACTGACTCAGGTGGGTATCAAATTTTTTCTTTAGAACCAGATGTGGATGATAAAGGTGCAACTTTTAAATCAACTTATGATGGCAGTCTTCATCGGTTAACCCCACAAGACGCTGTCGATATTCAGTGTGGCCTTGGCGCTGACATACAAATGGCACTGGATGTATGCCCTCCTTTGCCGTCAGAGAAGTCAGTAATAGAAACTGCTGTAGTCAGAACTAAACTTTGGGCCGAGGATGCAAGAAAGCATTTTCTATTCAAGAGAGACAAAGAGGGCTTCAGTAATGCCCAGTTCGGTATCGTCCAAGGAGGACTAGATCTCACATTGAGACGCATCTCAGGGGAGCAAATAGTTGAAATAGGGTTTGATGGTTACGCTATTGGTGGGCTCTCCGTGGGTGAAAGCAGATCAGAGATGATAGAGCCGATGGACGCGAGCATACGAACTTTACCGGCCGATCGGCCTCGCTACTTTATGGGTTTGGGTGACCCAGCTGGCCTTGTCGAAGCAGTTAACCTTGGGGTAGACATGTTTGATTGCGTCTGGCCCACGCGACTTGCCCGCCATGGAACAGCGTTAACGAATACGGGAAGAATTAATCTTGGAGCAGCCCGCTATGCGAGAAGCGACGACCCTATAGATTTGAGTTTTCCTCAAAGTCCGGCTTCACATTGGTCTCGAGGATACCTGCGTCACCTGTTAGCAGTAGGGGAACCAGCAGCTGCTCGACTGCTGACTCTTCATAATCTTGCATGGTTATTCGATATGATGCGCCGGATGAGAGAGTCTATATCTACTGGAACCTTTCAAGAGTTTCGAAAAGAAATCCTTGATATTTGGGGTTAGAACTACGGATTTCTTTCCCTAATCCGCTTTGATACGGGAATAATCGTCGGAACACAGTACCATAGCGAACTGAAAGAATTTTTTCCCAAAGATAGGATGTGGATATGTCGTCAGGTGTTTTAATGATTCCGATTTTGCTTGTAATTATGTATTTCCTAATACTGCGACCGCAACAAAAGAGGATGAAAGAGCAACGGGCAATGCTGAGTGTTCTAGACGTTGGTGACGATGTCCGAACCGACTCAGGAATTTATGGGACGATAAGTGACCTTGATGGCGACACGGTCTTCCTTATGGTCGCTGACGGTGTTGAGATAAAAATTTCCAAAGCGTCTATTGCTGAAATGATCCGATACGACGACGAGGAATGACGAGTTTCTAACCTACTATGAAACAACGTTTCCTTACTCCACTCTTCACAATAGTCCTAGTAGTAGTTGGCCTACTTGTTTGGTCGCTAGTGGAAGGAAATTCTGTACTTTTAGGCCTCGATTTGAAAGGTGGAGCAGAGGTTGTTTTGGAGCCATCAGAGGACACTGAACTCGAGGATGAAGAACTTCGTGAAGCACTTGACCAGTCCGTAGAGATTATTCGAAATCGCGTTGATGGACTAGGAGTCGCAGAGCCAGATATTACTCGACAATCGAATCGGATAGTTGTCCAGCTCGCGGGAGTCCAAGACCAAGATCGGGCTTTGGATGTAGTAGGACAAACAGCTGAGTTGCGTTTCCGCCCAGTGTGTTTTCCACCAATTTCTGCTGAACAAATTGACGTGAGCGGCGAAAGCTCCGCCACAGATTCCGATAATGATGGTCCTGTTGGTATTCAACCATCAGACCGAGATGAAGCTTCAAGTGAAGAGATGCCTTCAATGGATGGGGTCGAGACAAAAGAAATCAATGCAGAATCTACGCCCAAGGGGGTTGGATGCGAAGATCTAGGATTTACTTATACTGATGCTTTTTCTATGCCTACAACGCTTCCGGAAGATGATGATGCGGAACTCCCTGTGATTCTGCTAAGCGAGGGTCCGAATTGTGGTGGTATTCCCGAGTGTCGGCTCGTACTCGGGCGAACGATGCTAACCGGAGCGGCACTTGAAACTGCTGATTCAACGTTTCAGCCTCCGGAGTGGTTTGTTCGGCCAGTTTTTCGATCAGGGGAAGATGGAATAGACCTATTTAATATCGCTGCTAATGAATGCTATAACCAAACAGCTGTTTGCCCTACTAAACAATTAGCAATCGTGCTTGATGGGGTTATTGAATCTGCTCCCAATATACAGGCATCTTATTTTGAAAGAGAGTCAATAACAATTAGCGGTAACTTCGATCAAGAACGCGCAGAAGAAACAGCTCTGGTATTGCGTTATGGTTCATTACCGCTTGAGTTTGAGACGCCTTCAAGCCGGATAGTTTCAGCGACCCTAGGTAAAGACTCTTTCGATGCCGGAGTGGTGGCGGGCATAGTTGGTATAGCGCTTGTTGCTTTATTTATGTTCAGTTATTACCGCCTCCTCGGAGTAGCGGCCATTCTCTCATTAGCGCTTTCGGGGACAATGCTTTGGATTATCCTTGCCTGGCTGTCGACTTCTCGTAGTTTGGCTTTGACTCTCGCTGGAGTTGTTGGCCTTATAGTCTCGATAGGTACCTCTTTAGATTCAAATGTCGTTTATTTTGAGCATCTCAAAGAAGACATTGGGAATGGAAGAACCTTGCGCTCAGCAGTTGACCGGTCGTTTCCTATAGCTTTTAAAACTATCTTTTATGCTAATTTAGCTTCTCTCATTGGAGCTGGCATCCTCTATTTTCTAACTGTTGGTTCTGTTCGGGGGTTTGCTCTTATGCTGGGGCTCGCTTCCATATTGGATCTCATTGCCACGTATTTCTTCCTTCGGCCTTTCGTTAAATGGATAAGTCTCTCTGACGCCTTGACTAGTAGGCCGTGGCTTTATGGGCTGCCAACGCAGGAGGTGGAAACACCATGAGCCGCCTTCGTCGAATGTACAGGAATGAAACGTCTGTCCCCTTTTCAGCTATATGGGTCAAGGTATTGCTGGTTTCATCAGCGTTGATCCTTGTATCCGTTATTGGGCTTTTCGTGAGAAATTTGAATTTAGGGCTTGAATTTGAAGGTGGAGGGGCTTGGGAAGTCCCCGTCCCCGAAGATAATGATCTGCAGGCAGATGAAGTTAGGGATGCTCTGCGTCCTCTAGGACTCGCTGATGCACGAATACAAACTGGCGGAGGGGTTCTTCGTGTTCGAACAGAACTTACAGAAGCCGTACAAGATCAAATAGATGATGGTGATAAAGATGTGGTGCAGAGTATCACTGAGGTTCTAGCTGAACTTGCAAACCCTAAAAACCCCGATACGGAATCCGTGAGTGTTTCGACTGCGGGCCCATCTTGGGGAGATGAAATTACTGATAAGGCTGTGAAAGCCCTAATAGTCTTCTTTGTAATAATTGCTCTTTACATTACGGTCCGGCTTCGATGGGAAATGGCGGTGGGGGCGCTGATCGCTGTTGCGCACGACATTGTCATAACGGTTGGTATATACGCCCTTTTCCAGCTTGAAGTTACTCCTGCAACGGTCATAGCGTTTCTTACGATTATGGGGTATTCGCTTTATGATACGCTCGTAGTATTCGATAAAGTTAGGGACAATGAGCACCGTTTAGTTAATTCGAAACTGTCTTATCGAGAGGTCGTTGATCAAGCTCTCAACCAAGTATTGATGCGATCAGTTAACACGAGCATTACATCGGTTCTGCCGGTTGTTTCCGTTTTGATTATTGGTTCTGGTGTTATGGGGGCCGTTACACTTCGTGAGTTCGCTCTTGCTCTACTTATCGGTCTACTCATTGGAACGTTTTCTTCATTGTTTGTTGCCGCCCCTATCGCTACATGGCTACGAGAAAGGTTTGGCAATGAGGGGGATGATAAGGGTCGTTCTTATCGCTTGAGCGAGGCAGTTAAGAGAAAAACCTCCGCTTCTTCTGTTAGTTCTTACCAGCCTACAAACCCTTCTATCCCACCTCGGCCAAGGAAGAACAAACGACGGTAACTGATAACTGCCTTCAAAGGAGTGAAATGGAACTTGCGAAGTACATTGCTACGATTCCAAATTTTCCACAGAACGGCGTTTCGTTTAAAGACATAACTCCTTTACTCATTAACCGGGATGCGTTTCGTTTCGCATTAGCCGAATTCGAGAAACAGTTTATTGATGATGATGTTCAATATATTGCTGGTATTGAAGCCCGTGGCTTTCTATTCGCTTCTGCTTTAGCCGATCGATTGAACTGCGGGCTAATACCTATTCGAAAAGCAGGGAAACTTCCAGGAGATGTTCTTACTGAAGAGTATGAACTCGAGTACGGGAAGGCTAAGCTCGAAATCCGAAAAGACACCTTACCAGCTGGTGCACGCGTATTGATCGTTGATGATGTTTTGGCTACAGGAGGTACTGCTATATGTGCAGCAAATCTTCTTGGTGGGGCCGGTGCGGAGATAATTGGGTTTGCATTTCTTGCTTCCCTCCTGTTTCTAGAAGGCGAACGGAAACTTCATGGATACAGAACTGTTACCCTTGTTAAGTACGAATAAGAAAGAATAAGGTTAGTTGAGGAAATGAGCATCGTCGTAAGCAAGATTAGTCTTTGGGACCGAGTTGAGACAGGGCAAGCTTCTGAATTGGGTCAGGTTCTTGCTGTCTTTGAATCTCACCATCCGGGCCATGGAAACAAACTCATTCGAGATGCTTATGAATCTGCCTGTGCGGCCCATGATGGCCAGATGCGAAAATCGGGAGATGCTTACATCACTCATCCTGTTGCTGTTGCTGAGATAATAGCTTCTCTTGGCCTTGATGAGGCTACAGTCGCCTCAGCTTTACTCCATGACACAGTTGAAGACACGGGTGCCGGGCTGGATGATATCAAGAAAAAATTCGGCGAAGAAATCGCATCAATTGTGGATGGAGTAACGAAACTAGATCGTATTAAGTTCGACACTAAGGAAGCTCAACAAGCAGCGTCCATGAGAAAAATGCTTGTTGCCGTTGCTAAAGATCTGCGGGTTTTGATCATAAAGCTTGGAGACCGCTTACATAATATGAGAACCGTTGCTTCTCTTCCACAATGGAAACAGCACCGAATAGCAACCGAAACTTTAGATATTTATGCACCACTCGCTCACCGATTGGGTATGCAAGAACTAAAAAATGAACTAGAGGATCTAGCGTTCGCTACAATCCACCCGAAAAGGTATGCGGAGATAGATCAGATGGTTGCAGCTAGAGCCCCTGAGCGCGATATATACCTCTCTCAAGTGCTATCTGATGTGCAATCTAGACTTGATGAACTTCATATTGGCGCCGAAGTTCGTGGGCGGCCAAAGCATTTTTGGAGTATTTATGAAAAGATGGTTCTGAAGGGGAGAGAATTCGATGAGATTTATGACCTTGTCGGAATCCGCGTAATTGTTGATTCGGTTAAGGACTGCTATGGAGCTTTAGGATCAATCCACGCTACATGGCATCCTGTGCAAGGTAGATTCAAAGACTATATTGCGATGCCGAAATTTAATCTGTACCAGTCATTGCATACGACCGTTATCGGCCCTCAAGGTAAACCTCTTGAAGTTCAAATCCGAACTAAAGAAATGCATCACCGGGCTGAGCACGGCGTCGCAGCGCACTTCAATTATAAAGGCGACCAGCATAATGAAATGGCGTGGTTTACCCGGATAGTCGATTGGCAGCAGGAAACGGAAGATCCAAGCGAATTCATGTCTAATCTCAAACTTGACTTAGACCATGATGAGGTATTCGTTTTTACCCCGAACGGTGAGGTAGTAACCCTTGAAGCCCAAGCAACTCCCGTAGACTTTGCCTATACGATTCATACGGAAGTAGGGCACTCTTGCCGTGGGGCCCGAGTGAACAACCGCCTTGTGCCCTTGGATACAGTTCTCGAATCCGGAGATACAGTTGAAATCCTTACAAGCAAAGCTGAAGGGGCGGGCCCATCGCAAGACTGGATAAGGTTCGTTAAAACACATCGAGCAGCTGCAAAGATCAAGCAATGGTTCTCGAGAGAGCGTAGGGAAGACGCTATCGATAATGGACGAGAAGCGCTCGTTAAAGCACTCCGAAAAGAAGGACTACCGGCAAATAAACTCCTCAATAGCACGTCAGTTAACGACATATGTGAATTACTCAATTATCAGGATGTCGATTCATTGTTCGCAGCAATAGGAGAACAGCATGTAAGCGCAAAAAGTGTTGTCGGTAGATTGCTAAATCATTTTGAAGAGTCAGACGAGACCGAAGATTTAGCTGCAACGTTACCAACTCACCGAGAAAGACAAGTCGGAAGGGCTAAACGTCGCAAAGAGAACAAAGTGGGAGTCATCGTCGAAGGAGTAGACGACATAATGGTTCGATTGGCGAAATGCTGCACGCCTGTTCCTCCAGATGAGATAATGGGCTTCGTAACTCGAGGAAGGGGCGTCTCTATTCACCGAAGTGATTGCGCCAACGCTGTCTCATTATCTATGGGGCACGCCAATCGCCTGATAGATGTAGAATGGGATGACGATAGTGACGGAACTTTTGTTGCTTCTATAGAAGTGAAAGCCTTCGATCGGACGAGATTATTGGGGGATGTCTCTAATATTCTTTCCGAAGCGAGAGTGAACATTCTGCGATGTACGACCCGAACAGGAGCTGACCGCATTAGCGTTATGAATTTCGAATTTGAGATTGGGGATAGCCGGCATCTTGACTGGCTTTTAAACCTCATTCGTCAAATTGATGGAGTTTATGATGCATATAGGATTATGTCTGGCCACCATGGCCAAATGTAGGGTCATAGAATTGAGAAAAAATGGAAAATGATTGTGATTTCCCAATTGTTTCCTTGAAGGTTTGTGGATGAAATTAAGTAGAACTCAGAGCGAAAAGTTTAGAAAAGTTGCTTCAGGGGGATACAGAATCGCCGAAGTGGATAGGTTCTTGAAGACGGCGGCTGCACGAATTGATAAAGGAGAAAAAGATCGTCTTTCTAATGAACTAGATTCTGCCCAATTTACAATAACAAAGAGAGCCGGATACGATCCCAAGGAAGTAGATGACCATCTCGACTCTCTGGTTCAAAGATATGGATTAGCCTCACCAATATCGCAAACCTCCGGGCAGTCTTCTCAGCGTTCATCTTTCTCTCGTCGGGATAACGAACCCCAGAAGGAACAACAAACTGGTCTTGTTATTGATAGCAAGAAATTAAGAACTTTAACACCGCCGATTGCAGATGGAGTTGGATATGCCCAGGATGAAGTAGACCACTTCCTGGCTACAGTCGCAGACTCGCTAGAACGTTTCGAAAATGTTCAAGGAAAAGAGCTAGACGCGCTTCGGTCAGATCAATACATTGTTCATCCAGAACAGAAGCCCCTCTTAGCTGGAGATCAGGTTAGATATGCTCTCTTTAGTGTTTCCGAAAATGGCGGATACGACATGTTGGGTGTAGATGCTGCAGTAAATCGTCTGGCCGAAGCGCTTGATTATCATTGGAGCAGAACGTCTTGAGAGTCCCAAAACCCCTTCGAGAAGAGCAGACGTTTGCCAATATCACATTCGACCCTAGATAGCTCCTGTATTCTTTTCGCATGAGCAAATCTCATTATCAATCCCCTCGAGGAACACGAGACATACTTCCTGAAGAAGCTGAAAAATGGAGGTGGACCCTTAACTCTTTTGCCGAACTTGCTCAGAGGTTCGGTTATGGACAGGTAATTTCTCCAATGTTTGAAGATCTCGGTGTTTTCTTGAGACTTGGCGAGGATACTGAAGTCGTCTCCAAAGAGATGTTTACTTTTCATGACAAAGATCCTAAGGCGCCACAAGACCTAGCTCTGCGCCCTGAGTTAACGGCGAGTATCTGTAGGGCGTTCGCACAGCATCGTCCAACAACCCCATGGAAAGTATGGTACGAAGGCCCGCAATTCCGATATGAAAAACCTCAAGCGGGACGATTTAGGCAATTTGTCCAAGTTGGTGCTGAAATTATAGGGGAGGAAGACCCTGCAGCTGATATAGAAATAATCACACTAGCTTGGAGATTCTATGAGTCGCTTGGGCTTGAACATATTACCCTTCTAATCAATTCGCTTGGAAATAGGGAGACGAGAGGGACGTATAATCGAGAACTTTCCGCCTACCTCTCAGCAGCATCCGAAAGCCTCAGCGCACAATCCAGAGAGACATTGGCGAAAAACCCTCTCCGAGTTTTGGACTCTAAAAGGGAGGAAGACCTTGAAGTAATAAGTGCTGCACCAACAATACAAGATTTTCTTTCGCCTGAAGATGGAAACCATTTTGAATCTGTATGCGATGGGCTTACTTCTGTAGGTATACCGTTCGTTATATCGCCGCGGCTGGTTCGCGGACTTGACTATTACACACGAACGACCTTTGAGTTCGCAGCGGACAAATTGCAAACAGCTCAAAATGCAGTAGGCGGCGGCGGGCGATACGACGGCCTTATAGAGGAGCTTGGGGGCCCTCCCACACAGGGGATTGGCTTCGCACTTGGTGTAGATCGAATCCTGCTTGCCTGCGAAGCTGAGGGGCTGCAGCTAGGAGATAGCAAACCCCTCGATGTATTCGTCGTAGATCTAACCGGTGGCTCTCAAGCCACTCAAATCACTAACGAAATTAGAGCTCATGGATTCGGCGCAGATCGTAGCTTTGGTGACCGATCGATCAAAGCGCAGATGAAAGTTGCTGACAGATCAGGAGCTTTGTTTGCAATTATTGTTGGAGATGATGAACTTGAGAAAAATGAAGTTACCCTTCGAGACTTACGAGGAGATGGCTCCCAAGAGCGTGTATCAAGAAGTAACTTGGTAAATGCTCTCGATGCGAGTCTTAAAGAGAGGTACTCCCAATGACAATGCGAACTCATTACTGTGGCGAACTGCGTTCAGGTGATGTTGGCTCAGAAGTAACAGTTTGTGGATGGGTGGACACGCGCCGAGTTCATAGTGAGCATTTGGCTTTCATCGACTTACGTGATCACACAGGAATAGTTCAATGTGTTGTCGATGAGAAACTCGATCTGAGATCTGAATACGTAGTCGCTATTACTGGGACGGTCCGGACAAGATTTGAAGGTAAAAGCAACGAAAAGCTTCAAACTGGAGAAATTGAAATAGGGGACTGTGAAGTACAGGTGCTATCCGTAGCTGAACCCCCACCATTTCCAATGCACGAGAGGACAGATGTTGATGAGAATATTCGACTTCGTCATCGCTATGTAGATCTGCGAAAGCCTCGAATGCAGAAAAATCTTCGAATTCGGGCAAAAGTTAATAGTGCAATTCGCTCTGCAATGGAAAAGCAAGGGTTCGTTGAGATTGAAACTCCAATGCTTATCGCTTCGACCCCTGAAGGAGCAAGGGATTTTGTCGTACCCTCTCGACTGCACCCAACAAATTTTTACGCTCTTCCGCAAAGCCCCCAAATCTTTAAACAACTCTGCATGGTCGGCGGAATTGACCGGTACTACCAAATAGCAAGATGCCTACGAGATGAGGATCTAAGGGCTGATAGGCAGTTCGAATTCATGCAATTAGATATGGAAGCAAGCTTCGCAAATCAAGAAGACATTATTAACTTTGTTTCTGAAGCTATTAAGGACTCGACCGAAGCGATTACAGGGCTTCGGCCTGATGAGATACCCCACATGACGTGGAATGAAGCCATGGAAAGATTCGGGTCTGATAAACCCGATACACGATTTGGAATGGAATTGGTCGACCTAACTGAAATATTTGAAGGGACAGATGCAAACGTATTTAAAGTTGACTGTGTCAAAGGGATCTTATACGAGGGTGGATCTGACGCTTTAGCTCGAAATGCTATTGATGCCTTAACAGAGAAATGTCAAAGCTGGGGGGCGAGGGGCCTTGCCTGGTTCAGGGTAGGTGATGAAGGAAATCTTGATGGGGCGCTAACAAAATTTATGTCTGATGATGAGATAGAAGGAATTCATGCCAGCCTTTCGGCACAACCCGGAGACATGATTCTCATTATTGCTGATAAACGAAGGACCGTTAACCATGTGCTTGGTCTTCTCCGCTTAGAAATAGGCAGGCCACCAGTTAATTCTGGTGAGCTGAAATACCTATGGATCACTGAGTTCCCACTCTTCGAGTCAGTTGGAGACCATGGACGTCCTATTCCAGCCCACCACCCATTTACCATGCCGCACCTAGAAGATTTAGAGAAGCTTAATTCAGCTCAGGGTGAGGAATACTTGGAGATACGATCTCAGGCCTATGACCTTGTGTTAAACGGGTGGGAATTAGGATCAGGAAGTGTAAGGATTCATACTCCTGAAATTCAATCTAAGATCTTTGAAATCTTAGGTATCGGGGAAGTTGAAGCTAATGAGAAATTTGGGTTTTTGCTAGATGCATTCCGCTATGGGGCTCCGCCACATGCAGGTTTCGCTTTTGGTATAGACCGGTTGGCGGCGATTCTTTCCGGCGAGGAAAATATACGAGAAATCATTGCTTTTCCAAAGACCCAATCTGGGGCTGATCCTCTGACAAACGCACCTACCCAATTGGAAAATAACCACTTAGAGGAGCTAGGACTTCGCCTGATCCCTCCAAGTACTTAGATACAAAAAAGAAGACGGTTATTCTTCAGGGCTGAAAGAGGAGGGGCCAGCCATTCCTGCAGGGGTTAAAAGATAAATGCCCTCAGCTACTTTCTCGAAACTCCCATCTGTTCCGTATGCTAAGCCGGAAAAGAAATCAACAATTCTCCTACCCGTATCTTTGTCCTCCGGATTGAGATGAATAATCGTCGCCGTACCGGATTTGTAACTCGACGCAGGTCCCATTACGTCTTCGAAACTCGAAACCTCATGTCGACTGGGTTCGCTTGAGCTCATATTCAGATTCTAGTCTCAAATGCTTCTCCTTCTGCAAATGATCATTAGATAGATGAAATCTTCGTTTTCCCACCTACAAGAAAATTTTCAAGTAGTTTCTAGACGTGGGCGATCAAGAGAACTTATTTACTTCTTCCATGAAAGAGCGTCTAAGCAGCCAAACACCTCTAGCGAATAGGTTGCGCCCAGTTCGGCTTGAGGATGTTGTAGGGCAAGAACATCTTTTGGGGACCAACAGTCCTCTGAGGGCGTTGATAGAAGCAGATAAGGTTTCGTCGGTAGTCTTTTGGGGGCCGCCGGGAACAGGTAAGACATCGATTGCGCGATTAATTGCGCAGTTCACTGAAAAGGCGTTTGTGCAGCTCTCAGCAGTTTCAGCAACAGTTAAGGATGTAAGGGAAGTCATATCTCAGGCTGAAAAAATGCTCGGTGAGTATGGAAAGGGAACCATTCTTTTTTTGGATGAGGTTCATCGATTTAACAAAGCACAGCAAGACACATTGTTATCAGCAGTCGAAACAGGACTAATAGTATTGATCGGCGCAACGACCGAAAACCCATATTTTGAAGTAAATGCTCCCTTATTGAGCAGAAGTACACTTTTCCGCCTGAATCCCTTAAGTCATGCAAATCTATTGAATTTGCTCTCTAAAGCCCTCACTCATGAAGATACTGAAGCGACCAGTGAAGCTCTCGAACATATAGCAAATTCATCAGAAGGCGATGGGCGGCAATGTCTGACAAGTCTAGAAGTCGCCATTGCCTTAGCGCGTGCACGAAATGATGAAGCCAGTCAAGTGGTTGGGCTTGAAGATGCCGAAGCGGCAATCGGAGTTCAAGCATTACAATATGGCCGAGACGAACATTACGACACGATTTCAGCGTTTATTAAGAGTATTCGCGGCTCGGATGTGGACGCAGGTCTCTATTGGCTTTCACGAATGATCGATGCTGGAGAAGACCCTCGGTTCATAGCGCGGCGTTTGGTTATTCTCGCTTCTGAAGATATTGGCATGGCCGACTCACGAGCTTTATTAATAGCGGATGCAGCAGCAAGAGCAGTTGAGTTCGTTGGATTCCCAGAAGCGCAACTAAACCTTGCCCACGCAGTTATTTATCTTGCAAAAGCACCTAAATCTAATAGTGTCACAAAAGCCATATTTTCAGCTCTTGAAGATGCTAGAGCATACAGAGGAGACGTTCCTAAACACCTAAGAGATAGTCATTATTCGGGAGCAAAAGGGCTCGGTCATGGAGACGGATACAAATACCCGCATGACTTTCCTGAAGGTTGGGTCGAGCAGCAATATCGACCTGACAAATTCAATTCTCATAGATATTATGAACCATCAACCCATGGGGAAGAAGACACGAGTGAAAAATAAAAGACAATATTTCCACGATTCTCCACAGATTGGATGGAAAGTATGACTGCTTGGGAGCTCGTAACAGTTCTAGTGGCTATTGCTGCTCTTGGTGTTGTGATAGCTCTATCGCATCTAGTTATTAAGCTACGCCAGACGATAGAAGACCTCACAGAACTTACTACCAAGATTCAAAATACCGTCGAGTTAGCTGCTGGCAGGTTAGAAGAACAAGCACATGGGATAGAAAGGGAGTACCACCGAGTTGACGGTTTAATCGATACTGCTGAAAAAATAACATCAAGAGCGAATTTCGTATCTGGCCTTACATACAGCATCTTTACCAAGCCAATAACACAAGTTGCATCAATGTTAAAAGGTGGTATTCGACTTGCCAAAGTCTTAGCTCTCCGACTTTTCCGAAGCCAAATAAAAACATAAGAACCATATTGGAATTTATATAAGAAACAAGCGATGAGCTTCCGCAGGGTAGAATCGTAATAATGAAAGCACAACAGCTCCGGAAGACATTTACAGAGTTCTTTGAAGATAGCGGACATACGCTAGTTTCATCTTCAAGCTTGATCCCTCATGATGAGAGCTTGCTGTTCACAAATTCTGGAATGGTGCCGTTCAAGAGTTACTTTCTAGGAAATGAACCCCCGCCGTATAAGCGAGCAACTACTGTCCAAAAGTGTGTTCGCGCTGGAGGTAAGCATAATGACTTGGAAGAAGTGGGGCGAACTACCAGACATCTGACGTTCTTCGAAATGCTGGGAAACTTTAGCTTTGGGGATTATTTTAAAAACGAAGCAATACCAATGGCCTGGGAGTTCTTTACTGAAGTACTGAACCTGGATAAGGACCGGCTTTGGGTGACAGTTCATGAGACGGATGATGAGGCTGCAGAGATTTGGCTAAATGAAGTGGGTGTGCCATCTGAGAGGATCCAGCGTTTAGATGACGACAACTGGTGGAGAATGGCAGATACAGGGCCAAATGGACCTTGTTCAGAGATCTTTTGGGATATGGGCGCTCAGTATGGCCCCGACGGAGGTCCTGCGAACCCTGATGCTGAGGATAGATATATAGAAATTTGGAATCTCGTATTTATGCAATACGACCAGCAAAAAGATGGAACCCAAGTTCCATTACCGAATCCCTCAATTGATACAGGGGCTGGCTTAGAAAGAGTACTTTCTGTCCTCCAAGGAGTGGATTCCGTTTGGGAAACGGATGAATTCCAAGCTCTTCTTTCAACCGTTTCAAAAGTTTGCAACAAAAAGACCACCTCTGAAGAAAACATTATTTCTCTTCAGATCCTCGCTGATCATGCCCGATCAACCACGTTTTTGGTTAATGATGGGGTGATTCCAAGTAACGAAGATAGAGGGTATGTGTTGCGAAGGATCATCCGAAGAGCTGTTCGTCATGCACGCCTACTGGACGTTCAAGAGCCAATCATGGGAGATCTTGCCGATGCCGTGATAGACCAAATGGAAGACGCATATCAAGAGTTGGGCCAGAACCGAACTCAGATTAAAAAAGTCCTAGAGCGAGAGGAAATGGGATTCCGCCAGACCTTAGATACGGGAATTTCCATTCTTGAGAAACACCTTTCCAAACTGGAGAAGGGAAAGGACCTTAGCGGCGAAGTTGCTTTCCAATTGCACGACACATACGGATTCCCAATTGAGTTAACTCAAGAGATTACAAATGAACGAGGGATCGAAGTTGATCTAGAGGGCTTTTCTGTTTTCATGGCGGAACAACGCGACAGAGGTCGTCGGGACCTCAGTCAAAAAGACGATACACAGACATCAAACGCTAATTTCCAGAGGATCTTTGAGAAACATGGGCCCACTAATTTCGAAGGCTACGAGTCGAGTGAAGTTACAGCAGAAGTGCTCTATAGCGACGAAGACTCAATTATCTTAGACCGATCACCCTTCTACGCTGAAGCAGGTGGCCAAGTTGGAGACCGAGGAACCATAAAAGGAGAAAACGGTTCTGCCTACATCGAAAGTACAATTTATGGAGCCGCAGGCCAGCATAGACATATCTTTAGCTCTATTTCAGGGGAGCTTAAAGCCGGAGACAAGGTGGTAGGAGCTATAGATATACCCCATCGACTAGCTGTCCAGAGGCACCATACCGGAACACATATCCTACATTGGGCGCTTCGAGAAGTTCTAGGGGAGCACGTTAAACAGCAAGGTTCATGGGTAGGGCCAGAAAGGCTACGCTTTGATTTCAGCCATTTCGAACCGCTAACGAAGGATCAGATAGAGCGCATCGAAGATATGGCTAACGCAGAGATATTTTCAGATGGAAAGATGGAAATTATTGAAACCAGCATGCAGGAAGCAAAAACAATGGGAGCTATCGCGTTTTTCGGAGATAAATATGGTGATCAAGTTCGTGTTCTTAAAGCAGGAGATAACTCCATTGAGCTTTGCGGAGGAACTCACGTAAATCACCTAAGTGATGTCGGTCCAATCAAGATTCTGTCAGAGGGTTCAATAGGCTCAAATATCAGGCGCATAGAAGCTGTTACAGGGGCTGCCTCGGTGAATTTACTTCGTGAACAGGATCTAGTAATTGGAGAGTCAGCTACGCTCATTGGGGTTCCTCCAGCGAATCTCATTGAAGGCCTAGAGAAAAAGCTCCGCGAAATAGAGGACCTTCAAAATGAGGTTGAGGGTTTGAGATCGCTCGCGGCGCGTCAGAATATTCAAGATTTGAAAGAGGCAGCCATCAATGGAGTCGTAGTTCAGCAGCTTGATGGGATTAGGAGAGATGAATTGCGAGAACTTGTTATGGGTTTGCAGGCTCTACCAGAAATTGAGATCGCAGTTGTTGGTTCAGCGACAGAAAATGGGGGAGTCTCTGTAGCTGCGGCAATTTCAGAAAATAGTACTATCGAAGCAGGGGATTTACTTTCTGAAGCAGCGAAGATAATCAAGGGCGGAGGAGGCAAAGGAGAGAAATTTGCAATGATCGGCGGGAAAGAATCCAAAGCGCTACCAAAGGCGCTGGACACTATCCGTGGCCTCGTAGAGAAAAAATAGGGACTGTTTTGAGGGTTCTCGGAATTGATATCGGATCAAAGAAGGTCGGTATAGCAATCAGTAATCAGGAAATGACAGTAGCCACCCCGCTTTCCGTACTTCATCGAACTACTCAAATGAGAAAAGATCACGAAGCCATTAAAGACATTGCTGAGGAGTGGGAAGTCGAACTTCTTGTTGTTGGCCTGCCTAGATCTCTTGATGGAAGCTTAGGCCCCGCAGCACAGAATATTCTCGAAGAAACTAAGCTTTTAGAGGAAAACACTGGAATTCCTGTTGATACATATGACGAAAGGTTCACCACGACCACAGCGAAACAAATCCTACGAGATCAAGGAATTTCAGAGAAAGAGCAGAAGGCCATAGTTGATCAGGTAGCTGCATCAATAATCCTACAAGCATGGCTTGATCACAGGATAGGTACGGGCTCCTCCCCCAGAAAAGCGGTAAACGACTAATGGATGAGACCGGTAAAGAATCTGAAGAAATCGGAAGCGAAGAAAAAGACCTTTTCAGTGATCCAGACGATGGATTATCAATGTACCCAACAATTCCAGATGGAGATGAGGGAGAAATAGATTACGGCGACTTCAATTCCCGAAAAGAGGCAACTAGCGCCAGCTTTCAAGACCCATATGCAGCCGAATACCCCGCCTTACCAGTAGAGGTACAAACAGGTCCTGACCGACATATCCAACCTCGTGATCTTCCTCCCTGGTATGAAGATGAATATTATGATGACCGAGAATGGGAGCGACTTCCACCCCGCTTTAATTCGGCTCTTCGGTTTGCCATCTTTGCCTCAATTATCATCATTATTGGGTTTCTCACATATAACTTTGTTCGCGGGTGGCTTGACGATCAACTCGACCCACCTGGGGAGCCAGGAGCAGAACTTGTGATTGAAATCCCGCAAGGGGCAACAACAGATGACATCGCCAGGATCCTAGCCGAGAACGACGTGGTCGCTAATAGTACAGTATTCCGGTACTACCTTCGTTTTAAGAATGCATCGGACTTTCAGGCTGGAGAATATACTTTCCGAGTAAATAGTGCTGTATGGGACGCGAGAGAAAGCCTTGAAAGAGGGCCAATAGAGGTAGTTGAGGAAAGATTCTTTGTGACGATCCCAGAAGGTCTAACACTCGATGAAATGGCAGATGTCTTGTTGCAACAAGTAGATTCTTTTGACCCTGTTGAACTTGATTTAGCTATTACTACATCTCAAACCCCTGCCATATTTGGAGATGACTGGTTGGGATTCATCCGTGAGGGAATATATTTTCCTGAAACATATGATATCGCTGAGGACGCATTGGAAGACGAGCAGTCTTTTCTTAATCGAATGGTTGCGCAATTCGATGTTGTCGCCATTGAAGTATCACTCCCTGAGCGGGCCGCAGCACTAGGGCTAACCCCATACCAGGTTCTAATTGTTGCTTCTTTGATAGAGGAAGAAGCTAAAACTGAAACAGATCGGGGAAAGATAGCGCGCGTAATTTATAACAGGCTCGAATTGGGGATGCCTCTTGGTATCGATGCAACGATAGTTTATGCACTCGAAGGTGATAGGGAGCTCTCCCAAACTGATCTTGAGGTTGACTCTCCTTACAACACAAGAATCTACACAGGATTACCTCCAAGTCCAATCGCTGCTCCTGGAAAACAATCTCTGGATGCAGCCTTAAGTCCTGAACCAGGGGATTGGCTCTATTATGTGCGAACTGACGAATTTGGACCCGGCTCTCACACATTTGCAACTACTAATCAAGAATTTCAGGAAGCTGTCCAGATTTGCATAGAAAGAGACCTCGGCTGTGGCTAAATTCCCAATTTCTTCAGAAGGAACGACGGTTGCAGCTGTGATCGGAGATCCAGTACGACACTCTCTTTCTCCAACGATTTACAATGCTGCATTTAAGCATGATCAAGTTAATTGGAGTTACTTTGCCGTAAATATAGCAACAGAAGATGTCGGCGACCTCCTTGAGGAAATGCGACAACAACATGTAGGTGGGATTTCCGTCACCATGCCTCATAAAGCAACTGTCGCCAAATTGGTCGATGGCATGACTCGTCAAGCAGAAAAATTAGGAGCAGTTAATTGTGTTTCGAAAAATGGAGGGACCCTTGTAGGTCACAATACAGATGGGGAAGGACTCCTTCGAGCATTAGAAGCAGAAACAGAGGAGGCAGTTGAAGGAAAGTCCTACCTGATTATTGGCGCCGGAGGTGCAGCAAAAGCTGTCGCTTTAGCTCTGGCAGAAGCTGGCGCTTCAGAAGTAATCGTTACAAGCCGCAACGTTTCAAAATCGGAAGGAGCTGCAGCGTTAGCAGGCCATGTGGGAAGAGTCGGATCTATAACTGAGAGTGATCGAGCGGATGTGATAATCAATGCAACGCCGATAGGGATGCAGGGAACTGGGAATGAAGGAGATACTCCTTTACCTATCGACAGTATTCACAGACGCCAGATAATAGTTGACCTGATCTATCACCCCCTTGAAACAGAGCTTTTAAA
Organism: Actinomycetota bacterium; assembly: GCA_902565595.1. Classification (GTDB taxonomy): domain Bacteria; phylum Actinomycetota; class Acidimicrobiia; order Acidimicrobiales; family UBA8592; genus UBA8592. Next base: position 14,040 of record CACFFD010000014.1, on the reverse strand, counting down.
AAATGCAAGGAGTATTGGTGCGCGTACGATTAATGGAATAGGGATGCTCGTCCACCAAGCCGCTTTACAATATACGCTTTGGACGCAGAAAGACGCACCTTTGGAGATTATGCAGAGTGCAGTAATCCAAAAAATTTCTGAATAATTACTACGGATTAGAAATAACTCCGCACAGAAGCCCTCTGTAATGGCTACTCTCAAGTTGTGGAGATGAACCAGATACAAGTCGATTTAGGAGAAAGAACATATCCAGTTCTGATTGGAACGGAATGTCTTGAGGAGGCACTTAACTCCCTTTTGCCTGATCGTGTTCAAAAAGTCGCTCTAGTGACCCAGTCAAATATAGGTATCATTCCGTCCATAAATGTAGAGCACGAAATATTTCACATCGACAACGGTGAGAGGGCAAAAACCCTTAAGACAGTTGAAGATTTATGTAGCAGATGGGCTCAATGGGGACTGACTCGAACTGACGTCGTAGTTGCTATCGGGGGAGGCCTTGTCACTGATGTAGCGGGATTTGCTGCCGCTGTCTACCATCGCGGGGTTGATGTTATTCATGCTCCAACGACCCTTTTAGGAATGGTAGATGCAGCGATTGGTGGAAAGACCGCTGTGAACCTTTCAGAAGGAAAGAATCTAGTAGGGTCCTTCTGGCAGCCAGTAGGAGTCGTCTGCGATATATCGACTTTGTCGTCCTTGCCAGAACGCGAATGGAGATGCGGATATGGGGAAGTTGCAAAGTATCACTTTCTAGGAGCACAAGATCTTGACCAACAGGATTTAGCTGGAAAGATTATGAAATGTATTCAGTTGAAAGCGGAGATTGTTCGAGAAGACGAACGAGAAACAGGTCGCAGGGCCATCTTGAATTATGGGCACACTCTCGCCCATGCTCTTGAAATGGAAAAAGATTTCTCTCTTGCCCATGGTGAAGCAGTTGCTATCGGCATCCGCTATGCGGCAGAAATAGCGAAAATACTTGGGAGAATCGACCAAAAGCGTGTCGACGAGCATGAAACAGTTTTAGAGTACTATGGCCTCTCATATAAGCTTCCATCTTCATATGATTGGGCTCAGCTTGTTTCTCTGTTTCAAAGAGACAAGAAGGCAGTAGATGGTATTTCTTTTGTTCTTGATGGCCCAGAAGGAATCGAAGTAGTAAAAATTGAAGATCAAGAAATTCTTATACAAGCAATGGAGGCCTTGCAGTGACACGTATCCTACTAATATCCGGCCCGAATCTTAATTTACTTGGACAGCGAGAGCCAGAAGTCTATGGCGAATCGACTCTTGAAGACTATGTCAGTCGCGCTGAGTCAGTAGCTACAGAATATGACTTTGAGCTCACTCACCGGCAATATAACGATGAAGGGAGCATCGTCGAAGAGATACAGTCAGCTCGACACACATATCAAGGGATCATCATTAACCCTGGAGCGCTCACCCACTATGGGTGGTCTATGCATGACGCTCTAGCAGCCTTCGAAGGCCCCATAGTTGAGCTCCACATTTCAAACCCTAATGCTCGCGAACCGTGGCGCCACACTTCAGTTGTAGCACCAGTGGCTACAGGATCAATTATGGGTTTCGGAGGGTATGGCTATGAGCTGGCAGTGCATGCTCTAGCTGACTCCCTGAAATGAAATCCTCGTCTACAGGGCCTTCCTTCAGTCCATTAGACCTTTCTGCACGGCCAGATAAAGTTCGCTCTATGCTTTTCGAGAGTCAATCGCTAGTTGTTACAGACCCTTCGAACGTTCAATGGCTCACAGGCTTTACTGGAAGCAACGCAATTGTCTATTTAGATCATGAAAGATTCGTTCTTCTCACTGATCAGAGATACCAAGAACAGGGACCTCTAGAAATACGAGAAGCCCAGTCACCTGCTGAAATTTCTATATCGAAAAACCTTATCGAGGACGTCTCGAAGCTCGCTAAAACTGAAATCATTAACGTCGACGCTAATTCAGTAAGTTGGGAAACTGTTAACCAGCTTAGGGAGCGCACCGGAACCGAACTGATTTCCTCCAGTCCTTTAAAAACATTGCGAGCGCAAAAAGATCAATTCGAAGTTGAACGAATTTCATTCGCGGCAAAGGTCGCTGATAAAGCTCTCACTGATACCGTTCCTCTTTTCTCTGAAAATGTATCAGAGATGGACGTAGCCGCATTTCTTGATAACAAAATACGAGAGTACGGCGCAGCAGGGAATGCTTATAAGACAATAGTTGCATCTGGAGTGAACAGTTCCAAACCCCATGCACTACCGACTACAAGGCGAATTGTTCAAGGCGACTTGCTTATAGTCGACGTAGGAGCAGTCGTTGATGGATATCGATCGGATATGACAAGAACATTTGTGATAGGCGAACCCAGCAAAATTCAACAAGAATATTTGACCACAGTTCTTGAAGCACAAGAAGAGGCAGTAAGGAGCCTTGAACCAGATATGCCATGTGCCGAATTAGATCGACGATGTCGTTCAAAAATCGAGGAAGCAGGGTGGGGAGAATCATTTATCCATGGGACAGGACATGGTGTAGGGCTCGATATCCACGAATCCCCTGCGATCAACGGCAGAAGTGAGGAAAAATTAATGCCCGGAATGGTGGTAACCATTGAACCAGGTATTTACTTTACAGATACTTGTGGTGTCCGGTGGGAAGATCTTTACGAAATCACAGAAACAGGGGCAAGGCGGTTAACTCTTAGCGCAAAGTCGCCACAAGCCTAACTCTATGCGGTTAGAGTGGAACCCTAATATTGTCAGACTCTAGGAGCATAATGGTAGCTGTATCTACTAACGAACTAAAGAATGGCTGGACGTTAGTGCTCGACGGAAATCTCATGCAAGTGATTGAATTCCAGCATGTCAAACCCGGCAAGGGGCCAGCGTTCGTTAGAAGCAAACTCAAAAATATTCGAACGGGCGCAGTGATTGAGAAAACTTTCCGAGCTGGCGAAACAGTCGAAAGAGCCAATATCGACAAACGTGAAATGCAGTATCTCTATCGGGACGGTGAAGGGTTTGTATTTATGGATAATGAAACTTACGAACAACTCAATGTCGATATGGAGACTCTTGGCGAGACAGCCAATTATGTGGTCGAAGGATCCTCGGCTGTCCTACTTATGTATGGAGACGAAATCGTAAGTACAGAACTATCTGCATCGGTGGAACTCGTAATTACGGAAACTGAACCAGGGATGCAAGGAGATCGGGTCTCAGGTGCTACGAAACCTGCAACATTAGAGACTGGCTTGACAATACAGGTTCCCTTATTTCTTGAAATAGGAGAAGCCGTCAAAGTCGATACCAGAACAGGAAGTTACATTAGTAGAGCATGAGCATTCTCTTCTGAGGAAGGAGGAGCAAATGGGTTCAACAGCTACAAACGAGCTACCTGAAGGAACTCCCGAATATATCGCAAAGCGCCGTGAAGGGAGAGAAACCATTCTGAATTTGCTATATGAAGCTGAGCTAAAACAGGTAGATCTGCAAAATATTGTGGAATCTCGCCCTTTAGCTCTTGAAGGCTATGCACTGTCTATATTTGACCAGCTAATTAGTCACATCGAAAGAGTTGATGCGGAAATATCTGGGATAAGCCAGAAATGGGAGCTAGAGAGGATGGCTGCTGTTGATTTATCGATCCTTCGAATGGCTATGTGCGAGATTATTTCAAGCCCCAACATTCCTGCACCAGTTATTGTTAGTGAAGCAGTAGAGCTAGCAGCTAAATATTCTACAGATTCGTCCGGCCCATTTATCAACGGTGTTTTAGCGGAAGCCTGTCTGAGGCACCGTCCTGAGGAACCTATATAGAAGCATAGAAGAAACGAAAAAATAAAGAAAGCGCGCGCAAATCCATACTGGGGTGATACCGTGACAAAGACCGTAAATCGAGTCCCGTGAGGCTCGAACGGTGAAAGGTGCCGAGATGGCTATAGACGAAGACGGATTAACGCCCCATGCGAGGGGCGTTTTTGTTTCCCGATCGGAAGTCATGGACGCAGATGATGTCCGTCGAGCATTATGGCGTATGGCACATGAAATCCTCGAGCATAACCAGGGTGTGTCGGACGTAGCCCTCATCGGGCTGCAAACCGGGGGAGTCCCACTAGCGAGAAAATTAGCGGCGAACCTTGCTGAGATTGAAGGGTCAAATATTCCAGTCGGCTACCTTGATGTTGCTTTCTATAGAGACGATATTGGACTACGACCAGTCTCTCCTCGGGAACCAACAGAAATCCCTTTCGATTTGAGCGCTAAGACAGTTGTACTCGTAGATGATGTTCTATTTACTGGAAGAACTATTCGAGCAGCTTTGGATGCTGTCACAGATTTTGGCCGGCCATCTTCTGTGCAACTTGCGGTGATGGTTGACCGAGGGCATCGGGAGCTTCCGATTCGCCCGGACTTTGTGGGAAAAAATATTCCTACTCGAAGAGATGAACTTGTTGACGTCCGAGAAGATAGTGTCCAAATTGGAGAATACAAGGAGTCCGAGCAATGACTCCAGCCAAACATGTCAGAGGCGTTGAAGATCTTGGAAAAGATGGGATCCTAGAAATTCTAGAACTAAGTAACCACTTTCTCGAGGTAAGCAATCGCAGAATACCAAAAGTCCCTGCCCTCAGAGGTAAAACAGTCGCAAACCTATTTTTTGAAGACTCAACTCGAACTCGCCTCAGCTTTGAAAAAGCAGCCAAGCGACTATCGGCTGACGTCATGAACTTTAGTGTTTCCTCTTCTTCTGTGAAAAAAGGGGAAAGTCTTCGAGACACTGTCGAAACAATCTCTGCGATGGGTGTTGAAGCCATTGTGGTCCGCCACAGATCTGTAGGGGTTCCATGGATGTTGACCCAATGGACGGATGCTTCGATCATCAATGCTGGTGATGGAGCTCATGAACACCCTACGCAGTCACTAGCTGATTGTTATACCATCACACAGCAACTCGGAAGTTTAGCTGGAAAGCGAATTGTCATTGTTGGCGATATAAAGCACTCCCGAGTTGCGCGTTCGAATGTGAAGGCGTTTAGCGCGCTTGGCGCCAGCGTTGCTCTTGTCGCCCCACCTACTCTCTTACCCCCGTCAATTGAAAATTGGCCAGTTGATATCATCCCTGATTTGGATGTAGCTATCAAGGAAGCTGATGTGATTTATCTCCTTCGTATGCAGCTTGAACGTCAAGAAGAGTCGCTAGTTCCTTCGCTTCGTGAGTATACAAATCTGTATGGACTAACCTTCGATCGATCTAAACAATTGCAGAAAACCGCATTAGTGATGCACCCTGGGCCGATGAATCGGGGCGTTGAAATTTCAGGCAACGTCCCTAATCTTCCAAACGCGGTGATCACAAACCAAGTGGGTAATGGCGTAATTGTGAGAATGGCAGTTCTTTATCACATTCTTGGTTCGGGAATAGCTCTCGCCGGACTCAATAGCGAGGATGAAGACAATGACTGAGGTTGTTATCAAAGGCGGAACAGTCCTTGACAAAACAGGTTCTAAAAAAGCAGATATTGCTATAGGCGCCGATGGAAACATCTCACAGATCGGTGAAGATCTAGCTGGGGGAAAAGTAATCGATGCAACCGGTTGCATCGTCACTTCAGGGTTGGTTGATTTAAATTCACATTTCTGTCAGCCTGGAGATGAAGAGATCGAAACTATTTCGTCCGGAACGAGAAGCGCAGTTCTTGGAGGGTATACAGCCGTTATGCTTATGCCGCATACTTCTCCAACAATAGACTCTGCTGCAGCGGTAAAAGAGATGCAAAGTCTCCGCAGCGAAGCTCTCTGTCATATCGAATTCTCAGGTTCACTAACTGCGGATGGCTTGGGTGAGGCATTATCGCCCATCGGCGAAATGGTTAGCTTGGGTATTCGCTTTTTTGTTCATGCTAATTTCTCCAGCTTGAACGCCTCTCTACTCCGACGGGCAATGGAATATGGCACTAAATTTGATGCCACCATAGGCCTTACACCGTTTATTGATGGAACAGGCCATATGCATGAGGGGATAGTTTCGTCAGACCTAGGCATTCAAGGAATTGCCATCGAAGAGGAAGAAATCCTTACATACCAATTCGTGAGAATGGCTCAACTTACCGGCGCAAGATTACATCTTCAGCAGATTTCATCTCCTAAAGCTATTGAGATAATTTCTGCGGCTAAGGCAGACGGTGCTTTAATTACATGTGAAGTTTCCCCACACCACTTCGCATTGACGGATGAGGAAGTAAGAAGTTATAGGACGGTATACAAGGTTGCTCCACCATTGAGAACAAAGAAAGAAACAGAGAGAATTAAAGAGTTGATATTAAGTGGTCAGGTAGATGCAATAGCCACATCACACTCTCCTCAACCTCAGCATCTCATTGATCTTCCTTTTGAAGAAGCACCTTACGGAACGATCGGACTCGAAACAGCATTTGCTGTATCAGCAACCGAATTAAATGCACCACTTAGTGAAATCCTCTCTGCTATGTCGTGGGTTCCGGCGGAGATAGCAGGCCTTGAAGCAACTCATGGAGGAATACTTTCGGAAGGACGGCCAGGAAACCTAATTGTGGTCGATGAAAACAAACAATGGAGTCCGAGTGTTTCTGAAATTGCTATCAAAAACATGGATAGCCCTTTCGACGGGTGTCAACTGACTGGAAAGATAAAGGACACCTTGGTTAATGGAAATGTAGTTGTTTCGAATGGTCAAGTACAAATATAGCGAAGGGAATCAATGGCAGAGATAAAACAAGCGGCACTCGTTCTACAGGACGGGACGCTCTTTGAAGGGGAGTTAATTGGATATGAACCAGAACTGGGGTATGCGAGCGGAGAAGTTGTCTTTAATACAGCTTTAACTGGATACCAAGAGGTAATTACCGATCCATCTTACGCAGGTCAGATTATTACTTTCACATATCCTCATATCGGGAATTACGGAATAAATGCTGAAGATTTCGAAAGTGATAAACCTTATTGCAGGGGAATAATCATTAAAGATTTAGCAAGGCGATATAGTAACTGGCGATCAGATACAAGCCTCAATACGTTTCTAACTAGGTCAAAAGTCTCAGGAATATGTGGAGTCGACACGAGACGGTTAACAAGGCACATCCGCGAAGCTGGGGCTATGCCTGGAGCTTTTGGAACTGCCGACGAGAAAACTTTGCTCGCAGCCGCCCAAAAGGAGCCAGGGACCAGCAACACTGATCTTGTTGCCGAAGTTACATGCTCAGAGCCATATTTTGTTCCTGCAGTGAAGCAAAGCGCAACAAATAACAAAAAAATAGTTGCATTAGATTTTGGGATAAAGAGAACAATAATCAAGCATCTCTCAATGATCGGAGATGTGCAGGTCGTTCCAGCATCGACCTCAGCGGAAGACGTGCTTTCCTATAAGCCGGATGGGGTTTTTCTCTCTAACGGACCTGGGGATCCTGCTTCTGTTAAGAACGCTCCTGAGACGATTGCGAATTTACTAGGGAAGGTACCAATTTTTGGAATTTGCCTTGGGCATCAACTTTTGGGCAGGGCTATTGGTGCGAGCACAGTAAAAATGCCATTTGGACACCATGGAGCAAACCATCCTGTAAAAAATATGGTCTCTGGAGAAATCGAAATAACCAGCCAAAATCACAATTTCGCTGTGGACACTGACTCCCTTAACGGGAAAGCCTCAGTAACCCATGTGAATCTCAATGATGGTGTATGCCAGGGATTATCTATCTACGAAGCGAATGCCTTTAGTGTTCAGCACCACCCAGAAGCAGGACCGGGGCCTCATGACAGCGCTTATTTATTTTCAGAATTCGATCAATTGATGGACAAGGTAAACGGTGGTCAAAATGCCTAAGAGAACTGATATAGAGAAAATCCTTCTTATAGGATCCGGGCCTATCGTAATTGGGCAAGCATGCGAGTTTGATTATTCGGGAACCCAAGCGTGCCGTGTCCTTCGCGAAGAAGGCTACACAGTCGTACTCGCGAATTCGAACCCTGCAACGATCATGACCGACCCAGACTTCGCAGACGCAACTTATATAGAGCCCTTAACGGCAGAAGTATTGACAAAGATTATTGAAGAGGAAAAACCTGATGCCCTCCTGCCGACTCTTGGTGGGCAGACAGCTCTTAATCTAGCCATGGAACTAGTTGAACTTGGAGTTCTAGAGGAAAATGGAGTTGAACTTATCGGGGCAGATGCTGAAGCTATTGCCACAGCAGAAGACAGGGCCAGATTTAAAGATGCCATGATAGAAATCGGCCTTCCAGTTCCACACAGTGGAGTAGCGCATTCCATGGATGATGCGGAAAATATCATAGAAGAAATCGGCCTTCCAGTGATTGTGAGGCCCGCCTATATTCTCGGCGGCAAAGGAACAGGTATCGCCGAAACTCTCGAAGAGTTCACTAAATTAGCGTCCAATGGTCTTGCAGCTAGCCCTATTCATGAGATTCTCATAGAGCAGTCCATTAAAGGATGGAAAGAGTATGAGCTTGAAGTAATGAGAGACAAGGCAGACAATTGTGTGGTCGTCTGTTCTATAGAGAACCTAGATCCAATGGGTGTTCACACTGGAGATTCGATAACAGTCGCCCCAACCCAAACATTATCGGATGTTGAATACCAAATTCTCCGAAACGCCGCCTTTGCGTGTATGAGAAGGGTTGGTGTCGAAACGGGTGGTTCAAATGTCCAATTTGCTGTCGATCCTGCTAGCGGTGATTTCGTTATAATTGAAATGAATCCCCGAGTCAGTAGGTCCTCCGCCTTAGCATCTAAGGCTACTGGATTTCCCATAGCAAAGATCGCAACAAAGCTGGCTATTGGATACACGCTTGACGAGATACCTAACGACATAACCAAAAAGACACCTGCAAGTTTCGAACCGACGATTGACTATGTCGTAACAAAAATACCTAGGTGGGCTTTTGAGAAATTTCCTGGTACGCCAGCTGTTCTAGGGACACAAATGCAATCAGTAGGTGAAGTAATGTCCATAGGAAGAACATTCCCTGAGTCGCTTCAGAAAGCAATTCGTTCACTGGAACTCGGAAGATATGGCCTAAATGCCGATAGTGGTGAAGAAAACTTCAAAGACGTGAACGACGAGGAGCTACTCAAAAGAGTTGCAGTTGGGACACCAACAAGAATATTTGAAGTGGGAGAGTTGCTCTATAGGGGTATTTCAATTGAAACGATTCATGAAGTAACAGGAATAGATCCTTGGTTTCTAGACCAGATGCTTATTGTCATAGAAGAGCGATTGTCCCTTGAAGAGCAAAGCTTAGAGAGCATCACTGGTCTATCAATGCGCCGAGCCAAACGTCTGGGATATAGCGATCATCAATTAGCCTACTTATGGAATGAAGAAGAGGAGGCGGTTAGGAACAAACGTATCGAACTTGAGGTACTCCCAGTCTTCAAAACAGTTGATACGTGTAGCGCAGAGTTTGAAGCTGAAACTCCCTATCACTATTCAACCTATGATGATGATAATGAGGTTGCTGCCTCCGACAAGCCAAAAGTCATTATCCTCGGTTCTGGGCCAAATCGAATCGGGCAAGGGATCGAATTTGATTACTGTTGTGTTCATGCAAGCTTTGCCCTGAGAGAAATAGGCTATGAAACCATCATGGTTAACTGTAATCCTGAAACAGTTTCGACAGATTACGATACTAGCGACCGATTGTTTTTTGAACCATTAACCGAAGAGGACGTTAGAAATATTCTCGAAGTAGAAACGGAGTCAGCAAGACGAGCGAATGGCCCCGGAATAGCTGGAGTGATCGTTGGTCTTGGAGGACAAACCCCTCTGAAACTTGCTAACACGTTACCTTCGGACATAATTGCAGGCACCTCTCCGGACTCAATTGATTTAGCGGAAGATCGTGAACGTTGGAATGCCGTCTGTTCACAGCTGGAGATTCCACAGCCACCCGGAGGAACAGCTGTAAGTTTGGAAGAAGCCCTATCAATAGTTGAGCGCGTCGGGTATCCAGTGCTTATTCGCCCTTCATATGTCCTTGGAGGTCGAGCTATGAGCATTGTGTATGACGATGAACAACTCAATGAGGCTATGAAAGAACTAACTCAACAGGGGAGCTTAGGGCGTGAAGGCGGATTGTCTGCGGAGCGCCCCGTACTCATAGATCGATTCTTGGAAGATGCTACAGAAGTTGATGTAGATGCGATTCGAGATAAAGAAGGGCAGATATTCATCGGTGGAATAATGGAGCATGTCGAAGAAGCCGGTGTCCACTCTGGTGACAGCGCTTGCATGCTCCCTCCCCAAAATCTCAGTGTTACGACACTTGCGACTTTAGAAGAGTACACGAATCGAATTGCGGAAAGGTTAGATGTCATTGGTCTAATAAATATCCAATACGTTGTGAAAAAAGTAGGAGAATCGGAAACGGTTTTTGTCATTGAGGCGAATCCGAGGGCATCGAGAACTGTCCCCTTCGTTTCTAAGGCCATCGGAGTGCCTTTAGTTAAAGTTGCTTCAAGAGTAATGCTGGGAGAATCACTTGCGGATCTTAGAGAAAATGGTGGATTAGAAGCTAAAGCTATAGGTGATCACATATCGGTGAAGGAAGCGGTTTTGCCGTTCAACAGGTTCCCAGAAACTGATGCAATTCTTGGGCCTGAGATGCGTTCAACAGGAGAAGTAATGGGGATAGACATAACTCCCGGTTTAGCATTTGCAAAAAGTCAGATAGCTGCCGGCATGGCTCTTCCTGAGACGGGAACAGTCTTTCTATCCTTAGCTGATAGAGATAAAGACATAGGTATTGAAACTGCTTCGATCCTCAGCAAGCTCGGTTTCAGTATCGCGGCTACTCGTGGCACAGCAGCTGCATTAAGCGCAGCGAGTATTGAAGTAGTCGATGTTATTGCCAAAATTGGTGAGAAGGAAGGGACAACAGCCGTAGAGTTGATCGAGTCAGGAAAGATTCGTCTAGTAATAAATTCCCCGCGCGGTAGGGGTCCTCGCGCAGATGGAGATCATATTCGCAAAGCTGCTGCAGAACAAGGAATTCCTCTCCTGACTACAGCATCTGCAGGTCTGGCGTTAGCAAAGGGCCTTGTCGATTGGCGAAGTTATGCGCTAGGAGTACGACCTCTTCAATATTTTCATAAAAATGCTGCAGCGCAGCAGCAATTGGAAATCTAAATATGCTTTCTCGCTCCCATGGCCCACCACTAGAAACAAGAGTCGGTGACTTGTGTCTGAAAAATCCCGTGATGCTCGCTTCGGGAACAGCGGGGTATGGGTCTGAATTCAATTCATTTTTCGATGTGAGCGAGCTGGGTGCGGTGGTTGTTAAAAGTCTTGCTACTTTCCCATGGGAAGGTAATGCTGCTCCGCGTGTTCATCAGACTCCTGCAGGAATGATAAATAGTGTTGGGTTGCAAGGGCCAGGTTTGGAAAATTGGGCAGCGAATGAGCTTCCCTCTTTGATTGAATCAGGAGCAGCCATAATAGTTAGCATCTGGGGTAGAACTACTCAAGACTACAAAGAAGCAGCAGAATTCTGTAGGGGCCTACCGGATGAAGTTATTGCAGTTGAAGTCAATGTTTCATGCCCTAACGTTGAAGACCGTGGAGAAATCTTTTCTCATTCGTCAAGCATGACAAAGGGTGTTATGGAAGCGACGAACAACGTGGGTCGTCCGAGATGGGCAAAATTAAGCCCAAATACCTCAGACTTGGTAAGCATCGCTAAGGCGGCGGTAGACGGGGGAGCAGATGCCCTTACTATTGCGAACACACTTTTAGGTATGGCCATAGATATTGAAACGGGAAGACCGATTCTAGGGGCGGGGGGAGGAGGCCTTAGCGGTCCAGCGATCAGGCCTGTAGCGGTTCGTTCAGTTTTCGATGTGCGGTCTGCGCTTCCTCAGATTCCGATTATCGGCGTCGGCGGCATAGCTACCTACAAGCACGCATTAGAATTTATGATGGCAGGAGCTGACGCAATTCAGATTGGAACAGCAAATTTTGCCAATCCACGGGTATCGAAAAAAGTCATCAAGGGTCTCCACCGTTGGTGCGAGCGGAATGCTGTTAAAGAAATCGGATCGATAGTTGGGAAAAGCCAAATACGCGACGACTCGACGAAATGAGAAAGGGAATAAAAGAATATGGAAAGAACTGTAAATGATGAAGTCAGAACCAAGCTCGCACTTGCACTGGATGTCGATGATCTAGTAGTAGGAGTTCGTCTAGCAAGAGAGCTGCAGCCATATTTCGCAGTTCTAAAAATCGGACTTGAACTTTATAGTGCTGCAGGGCCAGAAGTCATCGGAACCTTCCAACAGATGGGTTATAAGATCTTTCTCGACTTAAAATTGCATGACATCCCAAATACAGTCCATAGAGCATCAAAGGTATTAGGTTCTCTCGGGGTTAATTATCTGACGATGCACACAGCCGGAGGACATGAAATGATGACAGCTGGTGTTGAGGGGCTTCTTGAGGGGGCACGAAATGCCGGGATTGGGTCTCCAACTGCGTTGGGTGTGACAATTCTCACTAGCGACCCGACTACTGAAGAAGAGCTGATGAAACACCGGATTGATATCGCCAAAAATTCCGGCTGTCTTGGATTGGTATGTTCAGCACACGATTTACCAGTTGTTTCGAGACAAGCGCCTGACTTATTAGCAGTTGTTCCTGGGATTCGCCCATCAGGAGTGCGGGCGCATGATCAAAAAAAAGTGTCCACTCCATCGAAAGCCCTCGATGAAGGTGCCGGCCTTCTAGTTATAGGTAGAGCTGTTACTTTGGCAGAAAATCCAACTGAGGCTGCTGAAGCAATTCACGGGGAAATCGCTGATTCTTGATCAGCTCTTTAGGCGAAATACACCACTAAGTGCCTACTCAGAACTATTCTTTAGCTATGGCATCCCCACCAAAACTCACAGACGCACAGCGTAAAGCCGCTCTTGAGAAAGCTGCTGAGGCCCGTCGAGTACGCGCAGAATTGAAATCGCGAATCAAGATGGGATCTCTTACTTTGAGGCAAGTTCTAGACATTTCAGACCAGAATGAAATTGTCAGCAGAACAAAAGTCCTCGCAATCCTCGAGTCAATGCCAAAAATTGGCAAAGTAAAAGCAAGGAGACTCATGGAAAGTATAGGAATCGCAGAAAGTAGACGTCTGCGTGGCCTAGGAGACCAGCAACGAGCGGCACTTTTAGCTGAGTTCGACTGATACTTCACTATGTTGATTGTTGTTTCCGGTCCCGGAGGGGTCGGCAAGGGGACGATCGCCGAGATACTTGTTGAGAAACACGCGAACCTCTGGCTTTCAAAAAGTTGGACGACTCGTCCTCAAAGAGAAGGGGAGGAAGAAGAATCCTATGTGTTCGTTACGCATGAAGAATTCAAAAAAGCAATCGACGAAGATGTTTTTCTTGAATGGGCAGAGTTTCACAACAACTTCTATGGAACCCCATGGCCAAACCCACCTGAAGATTTCGATGTTCTTCTCGAGATAGATGTACAAGGGGCAAAAGCAGTAACTGAAAGAGGCCTCGATTTCTTAATGATATTTGTTGACGCTCCGACGCTTGAAGATCAAGCAGAGCGTCTTCGTGGAAGAGGTGACAGCGAAAAAGAAATCGAGCGCCGTATTCGAGAAGGAGAGCGAGAGCGAAATGACGCTAGAGATCTAGGTGCCATTGTCGTAGTAAATGATGATCTTGATAGGGCGGTTTCTGAAATTTCTTCAATAATTATGTCGAATCGCTCCGGAGAATAAGGCGTCTAGTTGGAAAGGTTGTCGTAACTGACCAAAGGCGCTCAAAGACAAGATAGACTGATAATCCTGCTGCTCAGAAATCAATATGGAGAGAAAAATGACTACCGAAAACGAATCAATGATTTCGCCAGAAATAGAAGGACTTCTTGAACGCTCTGCCGAAGAAGGGAAAGAAGGATCAAAGTTTCGACTTGTTACTTTAGGGGCCAAACGTGCCCGACAAATCAATGCATACATGTATCAGCTAGGTGAGG
>CACFFD010000013.1 GCA_902565595.1 Actinomycetota bacterium | reverse complement strand
GAAACAAAAGGAATCAGATTTTCACAAGTGGAATACTATCAATCTGAAAAGATACGCTCGTCCCCTGCTTTGGTAATTTTTGTATAGAGAAATTTCCACCATGCTTTTCGATTCGTTGCGCCATATTACGTGTTCCTGATTTTCGAATTTTCGTGTCTTCTATTCCGATGCCATTGTCTTCAATTATCAAAAGGATGTTGTTCGCATCCATAGTGAGTTGGATTTTTATTTCGTCACCACCGGAGTGTTTGACAGCATTGCTGACTGCTTCTTGTGTTGCTTTGAATAGATCATCGCATAGGTTATGAGGAACACGTTCGAGATTTACATCAGCTGCGGATGTATTTAGAAAAACCACACTGAAGGAGGAAATACGGCTGTAGCGTTCAGCGAGTTCTTGGAGTTGTCTGTCAAAAGAGTCTCGTAGTTCCATTTCATTGGTTATAAGCGCTCGGAGATCTTTTGCTATCCGGTCGATAGCTCGGGAAAAATCATGAATGTTTTCTTCAGTTGGAGTAGGCCCATCTTCTTTGAGGTATGGCTGTAGTCCCATGCCGATTACAAAGAGCTCTTGAAGCGTGTTGTCATGAATTTCTGAGATGAAATGGTCTCGTTCTCGTTGTTGAACTTTTTCTTTTTCGAGGTCTTCTACTCGTTTTCGTTGGAGTTCCATTTCTGATCCGTGTTGTATTTTAGCGTTAATATCATCTCCCCATTCAATGATGTAGCCCTCGGGAGTGCGGGAGAAGAGTGTCTCTACTTCAATTTGGGTTAGCTGACCTTCTTGGCCTTCGAATAAGCCCGGATAGTCGTAGATATTGTTTGATGATTCTTCTGGGTTGAGTGTGAAGAACTGAGACGATTGACCATCTTCAATAGCTCTTTGGAAATAAGGAAGAAGTTCATCGAATCGGATACGTTCTTGTGAATTCATCATTCCCGATTCAATATCTTCTCGGCGCCATCTATTGAATTCTCGGTTAGCCCAAAGGAATTCCATATCCACAAGGTTCCCTTCTTCATCAAAAACTGGTTTGTGAGCTGCGACAGCTTTCGTGAGATCCATTACTTGTTCTCCAAGAAGCTCAATACGTTTCCGTGCGAACTCTGGGGCGGACATGATGATATCGTCTGTTACTGGTTCGAAAGCAATAGTAAGGAATACTGTTCCATTGTCCATTGTTGTGAACGTTGCGGTACGTTCGAACGCTCCGAGATGGTTGGATACGTAACCGGAAATTTTTCCTTCGTGCCCATTTTCGAGAATGTGGTTAAGTACCTGCTCATTGAATGCTTGATTGGCGTCTTTGAACTTGTCTCCACCACTATCTTCTGATTCCAGCTCGGCCATGAATTCTTCCATTGAGACGTCTGTGGTTCCAAATGATGTGGTTCGAGGGAAGTGCTTAGGCATTCCGAGAGGGAAGAAGTTTTCTTCATACGTTTTGTTCACAAGGACCACTCGTTCTTTGCCTAGTTCCGCTGGGTTGATCTTGATGATGAACGTAGGGTTGGATTGGTCCAGTAGTTGGTTGAACAATCCAGGTTGAGAGAGCGAAACAAGGTGAAATATGCCATCACCTGAGAGTGAGGCTTCTATTGTTACGAAACCTTCAGCGTCTCTACGTTCAATGGTCATCGATGCTTTACCTTTTTGCTCGACCTCGTTAGAGAGTTTTAAGAACAGTGGTAGTCGTTCAGTTGCTACGAGGGAGAGTCTTTCTTTAGATGCGTACTTTTGGTTAGGAGCTGCTATTCCCCATGCTTGGTTCTGCCACATGCATTCAAGATCAACTACGTTTCCTTGTTCGTCTTTGATTGGGAGGTAAAGTGAGAATGGTTTATCAGTGACGGCTCGCTCTCTGAGGATTTCGGATCGTGCTTGAATGTACTTAGGGTCAGTCGCTAATGCTTCTTTGTCTGCGACTGTGTACACCCACATGCCGAGAAGGTCACCGTTGATATCGTTGAAGTACGTTAGTGACCGCTTCCATACTTCGCCTCTGAATTTCCAAATGTCTGAAGATGGTTTGACCTCCTTGTACATTTCTCTCGTTTGACTTGCGAAAGAAGCCCAGTCTTCGTTGGGATATAGGAACTTGGAGGATTGTCGTATAGTTACAATCTCAATTTCTCCTACTTCTTCATAGTCTTTAGGAGTAGGTAGTCCATCTGTTACTCCATTTAGGAATAATTGACCGAAACCTTCATTAATAAGAACTACCTTTCCGTCAATAGATCCGGCTATACCATCAGGAAACCTGAGAAGTAAAGTTGGGGCTTGTGCGGAGAGAAGGTCAGTCATAACTGTCTTCAAGCTGTCCAGTGTTTCTGCTTCAAAAGTCCAAACACCGAAGATAGTTCCGTTTTCTTCTACGATGTTAACTCTCGTTGTATAGAGAATACCTAGCGATTGGAATTGCGCGGTTTCGTTGATGTTATCGACACAGTGCATAACTGCTCGTAAGAAGCTGACTCTGTCTTCTTCAGGGAAGTAGGAAGCTGCTTTCGTCACCATCTCAAGTACGTTTACTTGACCAGCTAGTTCTTCGTAGTTGGCTATCATTGGCAGATCCATCATTGGGCCTTTAATCATTACATCGACAAAGGCTTTGTTCATAACAACTGCTGTAGCTGTATTGGTCTCTGTTGGAATGTCTAAGGTTTCGTACTTAACGATAAGTGTTGGACCTTGTCCTTCTAACATGGCTAACGAGAGTGGGGATAGGAGGCTCATGCTTTTTCCCCTTCTTAGTCTTGTGTCGGTGGAGTCTCACACAATCTTATAGTGTCAGTAAATTCCCAGCGAAACTCAGTCTCATCTGATCCGGGTGGATCTCCTGAATATTCAGAGAAAACCACAACAAAATCGGCCGTTCGTAAAGAGAACTGCCCTGTTGAAAAGTTGTATAAGAGTGGTGCTCCAATTTCTTGCTCAAAGAGGTTTGGTTCTGGGACTATAAGCGGCCCTCCAGGCGTTGTAATATCAGTAATCGATATTGGGGCATCGGGTTCGTTCGGGTCCCAATCAACAAGCAAGCTTTCTGGAAATCGTACAATACTGGGAAAGATCTTATCCCATCCGTTAATAACGTGAAAAGAGTTACGAATACCCCACCGGACAACTTTGGGCTCCACCAATTCTGAGCGTGTGAAATCTACGTAGAGAGCACCCCAGTAGATGGTTCGATACTGAGTTCCGCATTCTGTGTACCATCCCTCTTCCTGAGTGGGAGATCCTAGTCCTTCAGTAATCGCCGGAATAGCAGCATCCATAAGGCTTCCTATTTGCACACCGCAGATATCTTCACCAATAACAATGTTGCACCCTGTTGGTTCACTAGGAACTCCCGTGAGCGGCAGACCATTTAGTTCGAGAGCTGCTATGTGCAGTTCTCGAGTTCCTGGTCCATACAACCCATCGACTTCTATATCGAGAAGTTCTTGTAACTCCACCACTTCTATGCTGAAAACCAGCCATTCATAGTCTCTTGTCAGGATCACATAATTGGGGTCATTTGGAGTTGGTGTCGTTACCGGGGTTTCAGTTCCTGCGGATGGAACCATGGCCGAAGTGTTTTCCGTCATAGCTGTCGAAGAACCCACGTCTGAGGAATTATCGTCTTTAAGGAATTGATACGCAAAAATAGCAATTACAACAAGGGCAGCGGATATTAAAAGATTCCTTATTCGCCTATTACGCCTTCGAGGTCCAAAGAAACTAGTCATATCTAGAAAATGCTAAAGCGATTTTATATTTTAGACAAAACGAACGATGGAGTTCTTCGCTGAAACAGGAGAAAGAAAGAGGGGCACTCACGACATACTATAAATATCTTGGATAATCCTTAACTTTTCCTCAGGAGAAGATTCATTCGCTACTCCTAGTTGCATTTTTCTCAATACTTCATCAAGCCAGGCGAGAAATGTGCCTACTGTCCGGTTGACTTGTGAAATCTTTATTTCTGCGCTCCCATAGAAAATTTCTCCTGTCGTTCCATCAAGGGTGACGGTTTCCCCTGCTTCGAAAATAACGTCACCGAAGGTAGCTAAATTGTCATGGATTGTAAGTTCTGAAATTCCAACTACAGCTGGTATCCCCCACCCTCTTGCAACTACTGCAGCGTGGCTCGCCAACCCCCCAGTAGCAGTAATTATTCCTTGCGATACCGCCATTCCATGAACATCAGCTGGGGAAGTTTCTGGACGGACCAAAAGGACATCTATCCCCTTGTCGCTCTCTTCTACTGCATCATCCGCAGAAAAAACTAGCTTGCCGGTAGCAACTCCTGGCGAAGCTCCTAAACCCTTTGCTACAACTTCCGAAGATGAAGAGACTTGATCCATTTCTAACGCCGCTTTGAGTTGATCTGGTGTAATGCGATTAATTGCTTGTTCTTGGGTGAGTGGGAATGTGAGATCTTCAACCATCTCAACAGCTATGCGTATCGCAGCTACAGGAGTCCGCTTCCCGACACGATTTTGAAGTATCCATAACTTTTTTTCTTCAACTGTAAACTCTATGTCGCACATATCAGTAGTGACTTTTTCAAGTGATTTTGCCACATCTGAAAGCTCTTGGAATGCGCTTGAATTATTTTTTTTCATTTCTTCTAATCCAAGAGTTTGATGCGACCCCGAAACAACGTCTTCCCCTTGGGCGTTGGGGAGAAAATCTCCGAATAATTCATTTGAACCTGTAGAAGGGTTACGTGTAAAAAGAACTCCAGTTCCTGATTCTTTTCCTGTGTTCCCAAATACCATCGCTTGTACAGTTACAGCGGTTCCGAATTGCTCTGGAATCTTTTCGACTTCTCTGTATGTTTTTGCCCTTGGGCTATTCCATGAGTGAAAGACCGCTTCGATAGCCAAATGAAGCTGCTCCCAAACGTCTGAAGGGATATGAGTCAAATGAGCCGTATTCCTTTGAATGACAATCTCATAAAACATTGATTCGAATCGGCTCCTACATTCAGAAGCAAATCTAGAATTACTATTTTTTTCAAGCCCTAATATAGTTTGGTCATTCAATCCGAGGTTAAGAATCGTGTCCATCATGCCTGGCATTGATACTGGGGCTCCTGACCGGACGCTTACAAGTAAAGGATTATCAATTTGACCGAAGAATCGTCCTGTAGAAGCTTCGATTTCAGACATAGCCTGAACTAGTTCATCTTTCAAAAATAAAAGAGATTTATCATCTTGAAACCTGTGGAAAGCCTCCGTGGTTATGACGAATCCTGCAGGAACAGAAAGTCCTAAGTCCGAAGACATCTCTACTAAGCTCGCTCCTTTACCTCCAAGCAGAATTCGCCGTTCCTCTTTGGGTATATCTCCCGCATCGGTGAAGTGAACAATGTACATCTAAGCTCCGAGATCACCAATAACTTATATCAATGTATGTTCAATTTCCATAGAAGACCGACTAGAAAAATTTCGCTACTGGATCTACGCTGAAAGCGTGCATGATAATAATGCCGGCTCAGGAGATGAAAACTAATGAAAGTACTTCTCGTTGATGACCACCCAATGGTTCGAATGGGTATTCGGGCTGGTCTGGAGTCGACATTTGGGGAAGGCGTTGAAATCGTAGAGGCTGAATCAGTGGAGGAAGCTATTGATGCGCTAGCTGGAGGGTTATTTGATATAGCAGTTTTAGACCTTCGTCTTGGAGAGGGGTCTGGACTCGATATCGCCCGGTATATCACTGAGAGCGATCTATCCGTTCGCTGTGTAGTGTTTACCTCCGTAAAATCCCCGAGATCATTAATTGCAGCTTTTGAAAGCGGATCTGTTTCTGCTTACTTGGAAAAAGACTCTGATCTTGAGCCTTTAGCTGAAGCGATAGAAGCGACTGCGAAAGGCTTTTCTATGCTTACTCATTCTGATGCTCGGGCTGCTGCGGCTGAACTTGGCTCTCAGGGTGCTTTGGATAGAAATTCTCTGACGAAAAGAGAACTTGAGATCGCTGAACTTATCGCAGATGGACTTAGCGATGCAGAGATTTCTGAAACCCTTCATCTTGCTTCGAGTACGGTACGTAATAATTTAACAACGATTTATCAGAAGGTAGGTGTTGAATCTCGCACTCTTCTCGCTGGCCTTGTGTGGGAAAGTCGGAAAGATCTAGATATTTTGTAAATCCCCATGGATATTCACTAATCAGCAAGTGACAAACATTCTTTCGAGAATATCTGTTTCAGCTGCTGAGAGAGCGGTTCCTGTTCCTCGATAGTTTTGGTAAGCGCCGGCTCCGTTGTAGTATGCGGTGATTCCATCGGCGAATAGTTCTTCTCCGCCGAAGATCTCGCGAGCGTCAACTCGAAAGGTGTTACCCGTGTCAGGGTTTAGGCACCCTCGAGCAACTACATAGGAATAGGCATGTCCGGCTTCGTGAACCATGATGTCAGTGAGTCGTCCGGATTCTACCCCTCGGTTGGACACCCATAGAGTGTAAGACCAGTCGGCACCATGATTTCCATTGGCATCCCATCCGGCACTATCCCATACGCCGTAGACGCATCGTCCGAAAGTAACCTTTGCGTAGGGGTGGCACCCGTTGACAACTGTTACTCTCCCGAACGCTGTTCGGAGTTCAGCTGGTAAAGCTGCAGCTGCCGCCTCAACCTGCGCTTGGTATTGTCCTTCGTAACCATCGAAACAAGTTATGCCGGAGCAACTTGAAGGAAGTGTTACCGGTTCTTGTTTTTCTTCAACAGTTGGAATTGGATTTCCGACGACTTTAGGTGCAGTTGGGACATTATCGGTATTGAGTCCTCTTTCTCCGAGCGCTGCTATGTGAAGACGTTGGGTTGCATTTCCATAAATACCATCAACTGTTGTTCCGAGAAGTTCCTGTAGGAGAGCAGTGTCAGGATCGAAGGTTCCCCAGGAGTATTCAATAGAAGTATCGGTAAGAACAGCTTCGAGTTGTTCTTCGAGCCATTTTATTTCTGCTTTGGCTGCTGCTTCAGAAACTTCTTGTATATCAGCGGCTTCATATACGTCTGCGATATCTTGGTCTGCCGCTTCGACGATGATTTGAGTCTCATTTGTTTCATGATTTTCTATACCTTCATCATGGGAATGGCTGTTATCTTTGAGAGCTTGCTCTGTTTTATTTGTAGGTAGAGAAATTGCTACGTTGCTTGGTTCGATATTGTCCTTTTGTATTTCGACATCATTGAAGTTAAGGGGCTTGGTGATCTTTGTTACCTCTGTCGCATTTGGTAGGCCTGAATTTCCTGCTGGGAGACAGCCGGTTGTGATGATCAGGAAGGCTAGGAGTATGGCGGTGATGGCGGTGATGAGAGTTGTGTTTTTGTTCATGTAGTTATTCTGAAAAAACACAGGGATCTTCACTAGATTGAAATCAACCTGGTTTTATAGCTATTCCAGCTATCTGTTTCCAGTACATTTGTACTGAGAACACAACAAATTCCTTGAAGAATAAGCGTTTAACTACTTATGATTGTTGATTCTCTTTCTTCACCATTTGAGAAATTTTTTTGAAAAGGAAAATACATACATG
Source organism: Actinomycetota bacterium (assembly GCA_902565595.1). Classification (GTDB taxonomy): domain Bacteria; phylum Actinomycetota; class Acidimicrobiia; order Acidimicrobiales; family UBA8592; genus UBA8592. The sequence continues at coordinate 29,999 of CACFFD010000013.1, read as the reverse complement.
GTTATTTTCGTAAATTTTGTTTCCTTAAGGAATCAAAATAGGACAAGCACTGTATTAATAGGGGGCGGCTAGTCTAGAAATGTGCCTAATCCACTTCCTATTCGCTTTCTTCAATCGGCTTCACGTCTTGATCAACTTCCAAATAGTGTTCTTGAGCTTGCTATTGTTGGGCGTTCAAATGTAGGGAAATCATCTCTCATTAATGCTTTGGCGCATAGGAAGAAGCTCGCTAAAACATCAAAGACTCCTGGCGCTACACAGTTGATAAATGTCTATGAACTCGATCCTGAAGGTTCGGGGTCTTGGCTTGTTGATCTTCCTGGGTATGGATTTGCTAAAGCTCCAAAATCAGAAATGGACCGATGGAAGCAGATGATTGAAGAGTATTTGATGAAAAGTGACACGCTTGGCGCTGTCATTTTGTTAATTGACAGCGCCGTTGGTCCAACATCCTTGGATCTACAAACTGTTGAGTGGCTTGACCATATAGATCTTCCCTACCGCTTTGTCGCAACTAAGGAAGACAAAGTACGGCCATCTAAAAGAGGAGCTAGAAAAGACGATCTGGTGAAAAAATTAGGAATTGAAAAAAAAGATGTGCTGTGGGTAAGCGCGAACACGGGAACAGGGATAGGGGAACTTCGTTCAGAGATTATCGAATTTTTCTCAACTTGATTGTTGTGACTTTGCAGCGTGATATACCTTGCGAAGGTCTTTAAGCCCATCTGGGAGTTCTATAGGCGGATCAGGTAATTGGGTTACACCATGCTCTTCGAGGATCTTTGTCATAGCACTTGGGTCGTCACTCCACGAACGGGGGTCCCCCATCATAACTTCGTAGAGAGTGACTCCTTTTGGACCTGCTCTAAATGGCCCGAAATCAGCTCCAAGCGGAAGCTCAATATGGGTTCCTACTCCACAGAGCCTTTCACCGCATAGAAACTCTCCCTTAAGAACAGTAAGTACATGTGGGCTGAAATGGCCATGTTTTCTGACGATCATTCCAGGATCCCATTGTGCAAATAGGGCAAGGTACATGGGGTCAACTGAGAACGCAACCCATTTTTCCCATACATGGGACTCACTACCGTCAGCGTTACGTTGACTCCGGACAGGTATCCAAGGCACTTCATCGTCGTTTTCTAAGTGTGTGAATGTAGGAAACGTATCTGGAATACGTGGGCTCACGTCAGAATCTGGCATCTATTCTTCCTGTTTTTTATTTTCAGGATCGGGGAATTCAATAACTTTTCCACGGTCAATACTTACCCAGTCGCGCGCTTCTAGATAGGGTCGAAATACCTGAAATATGCGTTTTTCGTCTTCGCCTGTCTTTGGTTTCTGCATTTCGTACAAATCAGGAAATTCAAGCCATAGTGTAACTGCCTCCCAAAGCTTCATAGCTTGCTCTCCTTCGGGAGGGTCAATGAGAACAGGTCCATATAATGCGTGATCGCCGAAGAAAAGTGTTGGGACTCCGTATCCCCCAGCGTCGATAACCAGCTGGTGGTCTTGTTTGATTTCGTCATGCGTTGTCAGGTCTTCTAGGGAAACATCAACAATGTGTGGATCCATTCCTAATTCTTCGAGGAGTTCTTTCGCAACAGCGGGTTCGTGGGGGCGTTTCCCTTCTTCATGAAGCGCCCTACCTGACCTTTCGTACCATCTATCAAGGTTCTCCATGCTTTCTCTTCGTAAGATTGCTCCGATTCGCATCATTGACCATCCGTAGGACCAATCTCGTTCCCACGGGTGTTTTTTCCCATCTCGTAAATTGACTTCCTCGAGACTGAAGAACTTCCAGTTAATGGTTAATCCATTTTGTGCTCGGACGTTTCGGATCCATTTTGATGTCTGATATGCCCAAGGGCACATAACATCAAAATGAAAATCAACTTCAGTGGGGTTGCTGCTCATACTTTCCTTTCAATGTCTTCTTCTATTGTTGTCGGAGAAGCAGGTGAGGATCAAGATGAGAGATCAGGAAGTCTCCACTAGATTAGATTATGAGAAATGATGAACACAGACCCTAATCCTATTTTTGTCCCGACGAAGCTTGGGCCGATTGAACTTCGTAATCGCGTTATCAAAGCGGCGACCTTTGAGGGGATGGCGATTGACAATATGGTCACGGATGCGCTGATCGATTTTCACAAGGCTTTCGCCGCTGGGCGTATAGGGATGACAACGCTTGCTTACTGTGCCGTGTCGCCTGACGGTCAGGGCGCACCTAATGAAATCGTTATGCGGGAAGAGGCAGTCCCTGGATTACGATGCTTCGTGGATGCGATGCATAATTTTAATGTCGCCGCATCTATACAGCTTGGTCATGCTGGCCCTGTGGGAATAGGAGTTGGAGGGCCTGCATTATCAGCATCAAAAGTCTTCTCAAAAACACGTTTTAAAAACACGACGCCTGCAGACGACATACAAATCCAAAGGATTATTAACGACTTTGTCTCGGCAGCTGAACTTGCAGCAGAGAGTGGGTTTGATTGCGTTGAGCTGCATTTTGGTCACGGGTACCTTATAAGTAATTTCTTGAGTCCCAAACTCAATAAACGGCAAGATAATTGGGGTGGTTCACTGGAGAACCGTGCCCGTTTAGCTCGAACAATAGCCCAAAGAGTTAAAGACGTTCTCCCAGACAGTGTTGCCCTTATCGCGAAACTGAATTTGGATGATGGGGTGAAGACTGGTTTCCATGTAGATGAATGCGTCAAAGTTGCAAAAATGCTTGAGCTAGACGGAGCCCTCGACGCTATTGAACTAACTGGAGGAAGTTCTTTTGAGAACCCAATGTACTTCTTCCGTGGGGATGTTCCCGTTCACGAAATGGCAGAAATATTCCCCAGTCGTATTATGAAAGCCGGTTTCAAACTAACTGCGAAGAAATTCATGCCGTACTACCCGTTTGAAGAAGCGTACTTTCTTGAACAAGCAAGACTTGTTCGTGAAGCCGTCACAATGCCTTTAATTCTTCTCGGTGGTATAAATAATTTATCTACCGTGCAATTGGCACTTGATGAAGGTTTTGACTTCGTTGCGATCGGTCGAGCCCTGTTACGCGAACCAGACCTCGTGAAGCGTTGGGAAGAAGGCAACGACGCGAATGGGGCATGTATTCACTGCAATAAATGCATGCCAAGTATTTATCAAGGAACGCATTGTTGGATCGTTCCAGAAGAGAACCGGCCCGGTCATGAGAAATGGCCGCTTCAGGCTCAGAAAGTAGGTCTCAGTGATTGATGTCGTAAATGATGGAAGAGTCCGAGTATTTCGTTTAAATAGACCAGAAGCTAAGAATGCGTTCAACGAGGCATTGTATGACAGCCTTACCGAATTACTAATAGAAGCAGAAGGTGATTCGACTGTTGCTGTAGTAATGGTCACTGGTCAGGGTGATAGTTTTTCGTCAGGCACTGATGTTGTTGAATTGGGGAAACGGATGGCTGACCCTTCATTCACTCCTGGCAAACATGGCTTCCCCGGGCTAGCAGATACGTTAGTGGATTTTTCAAAACCTTTGCTGTGTGCGGTTAATGGCCTTGGGTTAGGTATCGGTGTAACGATTCTTGGCTTATCCGATCTTGTATTTATGGCGCACAGCGCCAGAGTTAAATGCCCTTTTACAGACCTAGCGTTAGCTCCAGAAGCTGCGAGTAGTTTTACTTTTCCTGCGATTATGGGCCGGCAGAATGCAACATGGACACTATTGAGTTCTGAGTGGCTTTCGGCAGAGGAATGTTTTTCGATGGGGCTGGCGTTTAAGCTCTGCTCGGATGATGAATTGATGGATGTCGCAATGGAACATGCTCAGATTTTGGCAGCTAAACCCATCAGCTCTCTTGTTGCGTCAAAGAAGCTCATTATGGATCCGATACGTGAACGAATTCATGAAGCCAGAAAACATGAAGATGGGGCGTTCGCCGAGCTACTGGGTAAACCTGCGAATCTTGAAGCCCTGCAAGCTTTCGCTGAGAAACGTGACCCGGACTTCTCCAGTTTGGGAGAATAGAAAATCCATGCGAAGCTAAAAAATATGACTATTTCCTCACCGTTCTATTCTGAAGATCATGAAGCATTCCGGTCAGTGGTGCAACAGTTTGCTAAGAACGAGATTGTTCCCAACATTCAAGAATGGGAACAAGCAGGAGAGGTGCCGAGAGGCCTATACAAAAAAGCAGCGTCCGTAGGACTTTTCGGAGATGGATTTGAAGAGGCGTACGGCGGCCATGGGCAACGTGATGCAATACTCCGGATGGTGATTATGCAGGAGTTGGCCATGGCCGGATCAGGGGGGGTAGTTGCGTCAATGCTTTCGAATTACATCGGTCTTCCCCCGATACAAAGAGCAGGTTCTGATGAGATGAAGACACAGGTGCTGACTCCCTGTCTCGCTGGAGATGCTGTAGCTGCGCTCGCTATTACTGAACCAAGCGGTGGATCTGATGTGGCCAGAATTCAAACAGTCGCTAGACGAGATGGTGGAGAATTTATCGTAAACGGGCAAAAGACATTCATCACCTCCGGGATGCATGCAGATTTTCTGACTGTGGCAGTTCGCACCGGAGAAGAAGGGGCTCGCGGTATTTCTCTGCTCCTTATAGAGGGAGACCGCAAGGGAGTGGAACGAACACGACTCGACAAGATGGGTTGGTTGTCATCAGATACCGCTACGTTGTATTTCGATGAAGTCCGCGTACCGGCAGAAAATCTGATCGGTGAGGAAGGAACTGGATTTGCATCAATCGTGAACAATTTCAATGCTGAGCGAATTGATATGGCCGCTCAATCGATCGCTTTTTCTCGAGCTTGTTATCAGGAAGCGTTGGAATGGTCTCAAGAACGAGAGACATTCGGTAAACGCCTTGCAGATCATCAAGTAATCCGTCACAAATTCATCGAAATGGACAGGAAAATTAACGCAGCGCAAGCATGGTGTGAACTTTTGGCATGGCGGTTGAATCAGGGGGATGATCCTGTTGCTGAAATAGCGGAACTGAAAGTGCAGGCAACAACCACCTTTGAGTTCTGTGCCCGTGAAGCAGCCCAGATTCTTGGAGGTGCTAGCTATTTGAAGGGGTCAGTAACGGAACGCCTCTACAGGGAGGTTCGTGTTCAGGCTATTGGCGGTGGAAGCGAAGAAATTATGCGTGACCTTGCCAGCCGACAGTTAGGAATTTAGCCAACTCTTTGTGTCGCGCATCTAAAGATTAGACACGTTCCAGATATTTGATAGTTCTTATCTGAATGTGGAATCCATACTGGCATTCCTTTATCAACGTGCAGGCTTTGACCATGGCCACTTGTAATGGAGAACGATCCCTCTGTTGCGATCAATATTTCTGGTCCATTGAGAGTAACTTCCCAGCTATGTTCTATATCCAAACGCGACAAACTGAATCGAGTGGGAGATGAATACGTATGGACTGCATCTATAGGTCTTTGTATTTCTGGATACGTCGTTGAAAAGGAGCTAACAGCCAAATACTGGTCATGGTCTATTTGTTTTGGTGTTAATCCGCATCTGAGGACATTGTCACTATTTGAAGTTATTTCTACTGCGTTTCCATGAAGGTACGCATGAGTAATTCGAGGTGGAACATACAAGGACTCTCCTGGAAGCAGTGTTAAAAAGTTCATCATTAAGAAAATCACGAGTCCGGGGTCAGCCGGATACATTTCAACCAAGTCACCAAAATAGGATATTTCGCTAGCGGATAAAACTGTGTTCCTTGGATAGGACGACAGAATATCTGCTGCGAATGACTGTACGAGTAGTGGCGGGTACGTCAGGATTTTTCCAATAACTTCCTTCAATGCTTCCTCAGAATTTCTTTGTGAAAGTATTTGTTGAAGATGGTGAAATTCTTCATTTGTTGCGAGTTCAAAGATGCTGCTAATTTCACTGACTGATCGGAATCCAAATTTGATGTCAGTGTCCGTTATCGCGCAAACAATTTCCTCTTTTCCACGAGGTGAGAAATAAGATTTGGTTTCTTTCTCCAGGTAAGCTTCGTCTTTAAATCCTGCTGAAGCTTGTTCTCCGTTTGGGTGCACTTGGAGGGATAAGGGAGAGCGAATTGCCAGAATTTTCATTATGTACGGAAGTTCTCCGTTGAAGTCCTTTGCGTGCTCTCCTAGAGCTTCGTCAGGATTTAATGCTATGAGTTCATCGAGGCCTTGATTGGTGTCAAGTGCTCTGCTTGGTGATTTCGGATGAGCGCCCATCCATAATTCAGCTTCTGGGTCAGCACCCGAAACTCGGCCTTGGAGGGTAGGGATATATTCATAATCACCCCAGTGGTAGTGCTGGATGTTTTTTCCGAGTAGTTGCATTAGTGGACCCTACTCTTTCCCGATATTCCATTTAATGAGGGCAGCGACAAGTTCATCTAGGGACCGGACAATCCTATCCAACGACCGGCTTATCATGAGATTCACAATTTCTTCGCCTTCGAACCTTGCCCGCCAATCTGTGAAAATTCCTATCGAGGGTTTTTGCAGGGCTGCAGCATAGCCAAGTTCCCATGCTGTTCCATCATCAGTTGTAATACCATTTAAATTCGCAACAATAAGATCTGCTGACAGTATGGCGTCTCGATTATTCTCAAAGATTTCTTGGACGGTAGCTGGAGTTTTTTCGGGATTATCGCGATGTGGAAGAAAAGTTTTGAAACCTGCTTGAGCAACGGTAGCTTCAATCTTTTCTATCCACCAGCGCTCCCCTTCATCAAAAAGTGGACCGGCAATGTATATAACTTTTGGATCCATATCTTTCATTATCTCTGAGCAATACCTTCTTTCCGCTTTTTATACCTGAAATCAGCTTCTTAAGTTTTCGCGGCATGTTGTGGTTAAACAAATATTTGTAGGATAAGGGCATGGAGAAATCAGAACTTGCTGAATTTTCAGCTTCATTGATACAAAGATTTCCTTTGGTAAATGATCATCCTGATATAGCTGGGCTACTTCGAGATCCTGAGATTCTGCAATGCTTGGGTGAAGCACTCTCGGCTGAGTATGCACATGCTGATATAACGAAAGTTGTCGCTGCGGAAGCGCGCGGACCTGTTCTTGGAGCGTTGGTCGCGAAATTTCTGCATGCTGGTCTGGTTCTTATTCGCAAGGACGGGCGAAATCATCCCGGATCCGATATCAAAATCACATCTGGTGAAACATGGAATGGTCTAGAAGTAGAGTTCCAAAGTAGATCATTTGATTTAGGTCAAAGAGATCGGGTTCTTATCGTCGATGACTGGGCAACAACGGGAAATACGATCAGAGCTGCGAAAGAATTCATCATTCAATCCGGTTCTACCTATGTTGGAGCGTCAGTAATCGTGAATAAGGCGGAAACTTCCACTCTCGAAGATCTGGGCATCAGGTGGCTAGTCAAGTTCGACGACCTTATTTAGTGCGCCTGCGATGTTTTCGTAAGTGAGATCTTTTGGGAGTAGTTGAAAGTCGCAACTCCAACAAGATATTTCATAGGTGATTTTCCAAATTGCCGGCTGTCTATCCCCTTCGGGCTTCGTAACTCAACAAAATCATCGTCGGTAACAGCCTCAACATGTTTAATTAAAATTGTCTTCTTGTGAGGATGCCTAATGGCAACAATATCTCCCTTACAGCAATGGGTATCGGGGCGAACGAATATGATGTCATCTGGTTGAAGCAAGGGAATCATACTGTTCCCGCCAACGCGGAAGATTTTTCGTTTACGTAATGCTAACGCTAGGAGTTCCTGAAGAACAGTTCCGATCAACTTGCTTCGTAATATGTGACTTCTCGGCCTTTGCTTTCCCAAAACATGTTATGGATTTTTTCGACTGCTGCCATAAGCTGGTCAGCTGCATCCGTGGAAACATGCTGCTTGCATTCTGAACATGCTTTGGCTGCATTCCAAAACACATCATGGAGATCTGGGTAGGCTTCAAGATGAGCTGGCTTGAAGTAGTCGGTCCACAGCACGAGAAGTTCGTGTTTTGCTAATTCGGCCTGTTCTTCTTTTATTGTCACATACCTGCCAACAGTGTTGAGATAGGAAGCAACTGCTTGGGTATCTCCAGGTTCCGGTGGGGTTAGATCAAGGATTTTTTTCGTCATAGACCGGACAGCCTCAGCAGCAATTCTTGCTGATGATGGATCGTATACTCCGCATGGACCGTCACAGTGAGCTTCGGCTATTGGGAGATCATTGAGGATAAAATTCTTGGAAGGGTTCTTTTCTTGCATATGGAATCATCTCCTTTGTTTCGACATAATGTCAAAGGTCAACAGCGATAACAGTAGCCGAACAATTGAATTTCGTCTCATCTCAAGCGGAGTTTCTTTGAAGAGATTCCATGTGATTTGACGCCTTCTGCTGGAACTGGAACCTTTTAGTGATGGATTTTGCGCTTCTCGTGTCTGCCTTTGGTTTCGGTATTCGCCATGGATTTGATTGGGACCATATTGCGGCAATTTCAGGCATTGCAACTGGTGAAAAGAACCCAAGAAGAGCTTTTTCTCTTGCTACTGCATATGCCTTTGGACATGCAGCTGTCGTGATTCTTCTTGGTATCGGAATTATTCTTGCAGATTTTAAAATCCCGGATTCAGTCGACACCACAATGATGTACGTCATCGGTGGATCTCTCATTGGATTAGGACTGTGGGTACTTGTAAACGTAGTCATTCAGGGAGAAGACTTTCAGCTACGTAGTCGCTGGATGATTATCCGAGATGGAGCTTTTCGAGGGTTGCAACGAGTTAGAAGATCTTCTACCGGTCGGTCAATCGTAGTTGAACATGAACACGCTCATCTGCATACGGAGAACATGGAAGTACATGATCATAATCATGAGAATACTCAACTAGCAGAAGGCCCCATAGAGGGTGATACACATTTCCACCGCCACCGACATGAGATTCATGTCGAAAGTTCAATCCTTGATAAATCATCAGCTCGTGGAGTCGGGATACTTCATGGCATTGGGGTAGAAACTCCTACGCAGATCGTTATATTTGTCGCTGCTTCACAAGCTTCAGGAAAAGTGGGGGGACTACTGATCTTATTAGCATGGGTTTTAGGGCTTCTAGTCGCAAACTCCTCGATCGCTCTGATCACAGTAAATTCCAGTAATTGGTTACGCCAGCATGTCAATGTCTACCGGTATATCGCTGTTTGTATAGGACTATTGAGCTTGGTTATCGGTGTGCTCGTATGTATAGAGCAGGATAATCTTCTACCTGTCTTCTAGCCTTTGAAGCACTTCTGAAGAAGTTGGTAATGAGGGTTGTGCTCCTGCGATAAGCGTTGTTGCTGCCCCTACTTGTACCGCCCATTGTGTTGCCTCGACAAGATCTTTTCCTTCCACAAGGCTTCCCGCTAATGCAGCACAAAATGAGTCGCCAGCGGCGGTGGTATCAACTGGTGAGATTTCAGGCGCAGGAATATGTACTGCTTCATTGCTGGCGACAACTACAGCACCTTGTGCGCCTAGGGTGACAATGGTTGATGAACATGGGAAAGTTTTAGCCATTGCAAAAATCGATTCAAGGTTGTCTGCACTTCCATTTCCAATTAACAGTTCAAGTTCTTGCTGATTTGGGACGAGAACATCTACTAAGTCAAGTAACTCAAGTGGAACACTTTCGTTCGGAGCTGGGGCAGGATTCCAAATAACGGTTCCTTCTGCTGTTTGGGCTGCAGCCAAAACTGTCTCAATGGGAATTTCAGCTTGAAGAAGAAGCACCTGTGCTTCAGCGATGGGTGGTACATTCACTACATCTTCAGGTGAGAGTTCACTATTAGCTCCAGGACTAACAACTATCGCATTGTCTCCATCATGCTGAACTGAAATTAGCGCTACTCCTGTCGGGATTAGTGGTGTTGTAAATAGGAATTCTGTATTTACATCATTCTCTTCAAGGTTGGCCTGTAAGAACTTTCCATTCTCATCGTCACCAATTCTTCCAATCATTGCTACCGATTTCCCTAGGCGTGAAGCAGCGACTGCCTGATTGGCTCCTTTCCCTCCGGGAATTCGGCGAAGATCTCCACCTAGAACTGTCTGCCCGACTGTTGGGATGCTGTCGACATTGACAACGAGGTCTACGTTGCATGAACCTACAACGGCAATATCTATTGACATGTTCAAAGTTTGTCACAAACACTTAGCTGGGACCAATGGTTAGAAATGTTAACCGTAGAGCCCAACCAATCTTCCTGTTAATCCAATAGCGGCGATTACCATGAAGATCCGAATGATCCGTTCTCCTCCCTTTACTGCAATTCGAGCCCCTAGCCATCCACCTGCCGAAAGTCCGACAGTTAAAATCAATGCTGGAAGCCAGCGTACTTTTCCTTGCGCTATGAAAACAGGAAGAGCAGTCATTGTCACGGCAAGAGTAATTAACACTTTGACGAAATTTGCTTTCATGAGGGGAAGTCCAGATCGTGTGAGAAAAGCCAGTAGTACCAATCCCACGCCCATCTGAATAGCGCCCGCGTAAATACCAATAAACAAGAAAAGGACGAAGGTAGCTGTTCTACTTAAGTCAGGTTTCCCATGAACAGCTTTTGGTTCTCTGAGCGATAAAAAAATGATGGGAAGCATAAGGATTCCGAAAATAGTTTCAAATACTCTATCAGTTACTTGGCTTATGGCAATCGAGCCAATCAGTGAACCGACAATTACTGGGAGAAGAAAAGGGAATGCTTCTCTGTATGCTTTTACCCCTTGTCGATGAAATGACCAGATCGTTGTGCCGTTTGATACAAAGATTCCAACTCTATTCGTTCCATTAGCGAAATTTCCCGGAACTCCAGCCAACACGAGCAAAGGAACAGTTAGTGATGAACCTCCTCCGGCCATAGCATTCACGATACCGGCAGCTCCGCCGCCAACGAATAAAAGAACTGCTTCCCACCAAACCATGAATTCACCGTATCCAAGAGACTAGTTATATACCGATTAGGTGGATTGTTTTAGTTCATATACAGAATTACTTGTTATTATGCGTTATACCTTAAATTAAACTATTGACACCTAGAGGTCTCTTCGCTTACGAAATTCTTAGGAACAGAAATATGAAAAAACATAAAATTTATTTAGCAGCTTTGGTTTGTTTATTACTTGTCTCTAATTGCGGAGGCGGAAGCGGTCCAAATTTTGACGCTGGCAACAGTGGTGTAGACAAGGAGTCTGTTGTCAAAATAGCTGCGGAATCACTTGAAACCGAAACTGGCTTCTACTCTGAGGAATACGCAGAGTGCTTACTTGAAGGCCTTTTAGAAATCACACCTGATCTCTCATGGGAAGATATTGGAGAGGCGCTTGAGAGAGACGGCAATCTAGAATCCCTACAATCGTCTGAACAAGCACCTGACGAAGAGGAACTTTTATCTCTTGCATTTACCTGTATGGGAGAAGGAGACGTACTAGAAGATCTCATGGACGATGTTGCAGAAGATGGAACTTCTTCGGACGGCAACTCGGTTGGCGGAAACTATGGTGACGATCCTTATCTAGACAATCTGTATGATCAATGCGCCGATGGGGATGATCAAGCTTGTGATGACTTATTCTGGGAGTCTCCACTAAATAGCGAATACGAAGCATTCGGAGAGAATTGCGGCGGTAGGGGCTGTTATTAAATCTGGTTACTTGGAAATCCGAATAGCCAACACACTTAATAAATATTACGGAAGTAGCCGATTTTATTTTATTGGGCGCGGTTGCCCCGAATTAGATCTGTGTGCCCGTCCCACTCATCTGATGCTCTTTTCCATCCTGTAAAGACTTCTCTGATACCAGAATTGTCACCATGGAGTTCGAGGAAGCATCCGATTGCTTCGCGTGTGTCGACATATATGACATTGGCAACTGACCATAATGATGATGCTACTGGGAAACCTGCTGCCTCATATTTTTCTCCTTCTCTTTCTATGTCATCATCAGGTACGAGCATGCCTATGTGGTGGAAGCCTTCTTCTCCAGCGCCATACATATCCCGATAGATCGATGGGCCTTCTTCGTTCTGTTGAATGAACTGAACATGGGTGTCACCGTGATAGCCGAAACCGTAGTCCAGTGGAACTGTCATTTCTTCTCCGCGATAAAGGTGCCTATCACCCCAATGTCCACGAGTTACAAAGAAAGGTCCGGCTCCTGTCGCCATATTCCATTTTCTACATGCTTCGTCAATATCGTTGACGAACCAAGCGTGTTGCACAATTGGGTAGCGAATAAGTGGTTCCATAATTTCCTTCCATTCATGGCCTAATTGTGTCATTTCTAATACTGAACTTCCAAAAGGAATGGCAACATTATTTGAAATTAGATCTATCCTTTGAATATGGAATCTTCAACTGATGCATTTTTCCGTGAAGTACTTGCCGGTAGGACACCTGTGGCTAAACAGCTTGAAAAGATTCATGGGTTAGCATGGGAGGTCGTAAATCCTGTCTTGCTTGACATCTGTCGTTTACGAATCGCCATGCTTTTGGGTTGCCATTCTGAGCTAGAAGTCTTAAACAGTGATTTAGATTCGGACAAAATTGCTTCTCTTTCTCAATGGGCTGCGTCGGATTTGTTCAGTGAGCGTGAAAAGTCCTGTTTGAGATTCACTGAAGAATTCATTGTTGATGTCTCACAGATTCCGGATAGTTCAGCCTTTGCAGTTCGTGATCACCTTGGGGAGGAGGGTTTCGTCAATTTTGTGAATGCCCTCCTTGTGATTGAGCAGAGAATACGGCTGCAGCTGGTGTGGAGGAAAATTCGTAATGAGGTTTCAGTATGACGAGATCGCAAAGGGTTGCATCTACACATTTCAACAAAGAATTTCGGGAGTCTCTTTCTTTATGGCAAGAAGAGGTTGTTCAATTGGGGCTGGTTGATCCTGTGACAACTGAGGTTGTTAGGTTGCGTTGCGCCGATCACCATGATTGCTATACGTGAAAGTCTTTACGTCTAGCAGTTGCTAGAGAACATGGGCTAGATGAAGATTTAGCTCAACAAGCTATGCGAAATGACGAGAATTTAGATCTGCAATATTCTCTTGCTGCTCGTTTTGCTACACATTTAATGACACAACCGAATGAGATCGACGGTGATGATCTCGTTGGTTTGAAAGAATTCTTTACTGAGGATCAGTTAATTGAGTTGTCCTTGGATGTGATGAAATGGAATTATCAGAAAGTTTCTGTTGCGTTGGGAACAGACAGAGAAGTTCGCGAAGGGGAGCTAAGCGAACTGTATTTTGATGAGAATGGAAAATGGTCTTTTAGTTAGAAGACTCTCCATTCTTCTGGTTTGCGGCCGAGTTGAATGAGACGTTCTGTTACTTGTAGTGGCGGTTCTGGCATCTTGCCTTCACGGAATTCTTGAATATGTTCACCGTCTTCAGCCCACACGTGGCAGGTATTTATGTTCCCCTGATGCATCTTTTCACGGTTTTTATCTACAGCACCTGGTGCTAGACCACTCTCTCTTCTTTGCAGTACTGCCATGGACCATGTTGCCTGGACTATCGCTGGCGCCATTGCTTGAAGAAGTGCCGTAATGTGCGTGCAACCCCGTGGCCCGCCGAATAATTCGCGTACTTTGTGGGTAAATCCTCTAGCGACATTTAAGCCTATGAGTTCTTTGTAATGATCAATAATTTTTGGACATGAGGTATGGGGGTGTGTTTCAAACGAGGTTCGTGCATTAGTGATTTCAAGTTGAGGTAATTTAACGGTGAGTTCTACATGCATCTGGTGAATTTCTAGTTCCTCTGGGTCATCAGGGACATAGAGTCCTGGGGGTTTCATATCTGAGATTGCTCCTCTGACAAGCATTTCAGATTCGTTGATCCTGTAGATACGGGTTTCGTATTGTCTGGTGTGGATAATGTCTAAGTCATCATCCGGGGGTAAAAGGGAGAAGGTATTATTGTCTGTGCTCATGCCTTTCAGTATGTCTTCGTTAATGGAATTCGCCACCTAAATGTCTATTGTGATGTGCAAGTAATTAGTTTCTGGGTCACGATTGAGGAATGGTCATGGATTTATTTCAACTTAGTAATCATGTCGCTATTGTGACTGGAGCTAGTCGAGGAATAGGTAAAGCTATAGCTGTTGGTTTCGCATCTGCTGGGGCTGATGTGGTTTTAGGGGCACGTAATGAACACGATCTCGTGACTGTGTCTAATGAGATTAACGATCTTGGTCGAAAGGCTGTACCTGTAGCGGGAAGTCTTGCAAACCGAGAAGGATTGGAAGCCTTAGTCGATGCCGCAATTGAAAACTTTGGAACGATTACAACTGTTGTCAATAATATTGGCGGGTCGATGCCTTCAGGCTTTATGGATACTTCGGAAGAATCGTTCTCTGAAGCTTTTCGATGGAATGTTACAACGGCTTTCAATCTAACGCAGCTGACTGTCCCCTATTTGGCTGAATCAGAAAATGGAAGTGTGATAAATATTGCTTCAGCAGCAGGAAGGTTTCCCAGTCGAGGTTTTGCTGCCTATGGGACTGCAAAGGCCGCCATGCTTCAGCTTACGTTGAACGCCGCTTTGGATCTAGCGCCGCGTATCCGAGTGAATGCTATAGCTCCTGGGGCGATTAAAACTGATGCCTTGGAAATTGTTCTAACGAATGAAGTAATCCATCAGACTATGGTCGATGGAACGCCACTGGGCCGTTTAGGTGAGGTAAGTGATGTGACAGTGGCAGCTATTTATTTGGCCTCACCAGCTGCTTCATATGTGACAGGGCAGATTTTGGGAGTAGATGGGGGCATTCGATCATCTAATTTTGATATGGGAATCCCTGATGTTTAGTTCTCTTTCAAGAAATGATGTCTGCCTGCTTCCATTACCGCATTAGGGTCGATAACTAGTGGCCCATCTCTACGTACTTCCAACGTAACATCTGTTCCTTCGGGAATACGTATTTTTCGTTCACCATCAAAGGCCAAGAGAATTTCACCAGTTATTGTGATTTTCTCATTAAACGAGAGCTGGCGATGTTGAACTATCCCTACCGGTTCATAATGTCCGGGAGCGGTTGGTGCAGTAACCATAGTTTGAATACGTGGGTCAGTGGGTGGAGCGAATTCGAGAAATAAGCCTTTATCTTCCTGATGGGTGAGAGGGTGAAGAAGCCCGCCGATGGAGCAAAATCCTATTGAGGTAGGATCAGCTCGGGTCAAAAGGGCTATTCGCATCGTTTTGGGGTCAAAAAGCTCAAGAGAACCAACGTACGAATCAGCAACGGCAACAGCATCAATAAGAGCTATATCTGGATCTATTCCATCTGCAGAAATGTGAATAATCTTTGCCCTTTGCGACACCTGATCTAATTGCACGAGTTTTTGTGCGACAAGCGCTAGGGCTGTTCCGGCAACAGTTGGTTCAATGAACTCAGGAAATGCATTATTGGTTCCAGTTGATACAGGAAGAAGCGGAATATCTTGCCATCCTTTCACTACAGCACGGTTCGTTCCATCTCCCCCCAGTACGGCGACTGAATCAACCTTAGAGTCATGCATCGCGATGGCTGCTTGAGTTGAATCCTCCTCCGTGAAATAAAGGTGATCATTGACAAAGGTCAGAGTGATATCGCGAATAGTTTCAGTGGCCCGACGGATGATTTGCATCGGTTCATAGTTGACATTGAAATGGGTTATTCCTGCCGCACGGGCTCCTAAAATTATTCGTCGGACAATACTAATTTTTTCCTCGACAGTTGAACGACCAGCAGCAGCAACAGCTCGACGTATATCGCCTCCGGATCGCGGATTGACAATAATTCCAATAGAAGGTTCCATGATGTCGCACCCTAGCGATAGAACGTGGGCCAAGAAAACGCACAAGGATCTATTTTTTACTATCAATTCTCTGAATAATCAGTTAATGTAAAAACATGGCGTATGAAACACGAGAATTTCACCCAGCATTTGAAGAATATTGTGAAACGATATTTGAACTCGCTGAAGATGGAATAGATGTTATTCAAGCAAGAATTGTTGAGCGACTAGAAGTTTCAAGGCCGGCAGTTTCTGAAATGATCAAAAAAATGATTAATGCCGGACTAATAAAAATAGATGGAAACAAAATCCAGCTGACGACTAGCGGAAAGAACCTTGCCCGACAGGTGGTGCGGCGGCATAGGCTTGCTGAAAGGTTCCTGACAGATATTTTGGGTCTAAGTTGGGCTGAGGCTCACCACGAGGCAGGGAAATGGGAGCATGTTGTCTCTCCCAGAGTTGAAGCAGCTTTTCTTCGACTTTTAGAGGATCCAACAACCTGCCCGCATGGAAACCCAATTCCAGGGTCTGAGTACCAAGCTCCTAAAGGAACATCCTCTCTGTGTGAAGTCGTGGTTGGTGATAGTTTCATTGTTGAGCGTATTCCTGAAGAATTAGAGTTTCAGCCTGGTCTATTAGAGTTCTTGGAAGAATCTAATTTGATTCCTGGAGCAAACGGAAAAGTTACTGCTGTCTCTCCTGATGGGACTACGACAGTGGATATGAAAGGGAAACCAATCGGAGTTGGGGCTTTCGCCTCGCAACGAATCCTCGTTAGTGCTTCCTAGAACGGTTTCTGTAAATCTTTTCGGGCGATTTGTGATGTCCGGTTCTTACTTCTCGAGCTAGAGAAAGCGATATCTCTTTTACGAGACAAGCACTGTGGGCTATCAAAGCTAGTTCGTCAAGTGTCTCCTCATCAGCTGTTTTGTTGATTGAAATCTTTGTTGTTGTAACTCCTAGCACTGGGTCAGGAGTTAAAGTCGCATCAACTGGGTCCTCTGAGATTCCTTCAATATCAGTGTCGTCAAGAAGGTCGAATACGATCTCAGGTCGGAGTAGTGTTGCAAATTGTCTTTGCGAAAGACCATTTTCATCACTTTTGTAGATTCCGCCGCCAGTGTAGCTGATAGCTCCGCCTACGCTAAAGTCGTTAATCCATGAGATAAAGTTTGGGCGACTTGGGCACATGCTTGTCGCTATGAGTTTCCTCATTTCGCAAAACGAAAAATCTGATTCGGGACTATCTGAAATGTTGTATACGTTTCCATCTTCGCAAGTTATGTGTACTACTGATCCCTTCGTTGTATGAGCCAATGCGACCATTAGGCGTAGTTCGGTTAGCTGTTGATCTGCCATGTTATAAGAGATAGAAGCTGTGCTGCCGCACAGCCAGCAGCACAGCTTCAAGATCTATTTGGCTTTTCGAAAAAGTGGACATCGGGCCCATCTGGGGAAGTTTTTTAAGTTGATGAGTTCCTCTATCCACACACTTATATTAGGTATACCTAACACATAATGCAAATACTACTTACTAAAAAAGAAAATTAATCCTCTACAACATGCTCTTCAAAACGACGGAGGGCTTCATTCCATTGTGAGTTATTGACAATTCCGTTCGAATCCAAAGAATGAGCAGCGTCCCATCCCATTGCTAGCGTGTGGTGAATATTGTCTGGAACGATGAGTCCTTGTCTCCCAAAGCTCAATACGTTGGTAAGCGTATTACCCCAATTAAGAAGAGATTCCCTTTCAGAACGTGTTGCTGTTTCAAATACCGGATAAACGAAAGGAAGTCGCCGAACTTCTGTCGTTAGGAGATTTATTCGAGGGAGTCCTAAATTGATAAGATCTGACCGGACAATCTCCCCCAACTCATCTGAAGTGGCTGACCAGATTGCATCTGATGTCCAACATGGAAGTTCGGCGCAAAGAACCGTCTGGTTTTCTGGATCTGGTCCATCCCGATAGTTCTTAGGTTCAGATAAGCGTGCAATACGTGTTTTTTGATCAGGGAAATAATGAGCATCATATTGAGTGAAATTAGATTGATCAAGGACAAGATAAACAAGGAGCATCCCTCGCATACGAAGTACTGAAGCTGCTTCGGTTATTTCCTGGCTTGGACTAGGTTCAATCATTTTCGGTAAGGCACTGAGCGGAGCTGTAGTCCATACCAATTGTGCAGTTTTGTCTCCTTTAGGGGATTTCAATGTACAAGAGTCGTTTTCAAGGACAATGTGCTCAATCGGGCATTCCAGTTCAATCTTGCCGCCAGCATTCACAACGGCATCTGCCAAAGCTTCGACAATCTGGCCGTATCCATTTTTGGGGTAGAGGAACGTCCTTCCGGTTGGCGTGGATGATCGGATTAGGCGTTTAAGGATTACTAAGGGAGATGAGGCCGAAACGCGGCGGCGGGCGAGCTCTCCGTCAATTTCTCTGGGGTGTACTCCCCAGAGCTTTTCAGCGTAGGGAGAATAGAACTCATCAGAAACCGTCTTCCCTAATCGATGCCTCACCTCGTCTTCAAAAGTGTCCCCAGAGGAGTTAAGAAATGGTCGTCGGGCTATGTCCATAGCTGAACCGGCAGAAAATTTTAAAGGTAAATGTCTAATTAGGTCAGTTGTTCGAAGTGGGAATGCAACCCATTTGTCGTATAGGCGGATACGTCCATTCCGTTGACGTGTCTGAATATCATCACCAAGAAGTGAAGTTAAAGCTTGTAGGAGGTGTGGCGGTGTAGAGGGGTGAAGTCTATGAGATCCGAAGTCGACTCTCTGTCCGGCAATTGTGAAACTTCCAGACATGCCACCGACGGTGTCTGCTTTCTCGTAAACACTAACCTCGTGACCTGCCTCTGCAGCCTGCCAGGCAGCCATTAATCCAGCTGGCCCCGCTCCTACAATGGCGATTTCTGTCATATCTGGTTCAAACTTTGCATAGGGTTATGCTCCTAAAATAAATTACTTGTAAGGTATACCTAATTATTAATGTAAACTATAGATTTCATTTCTTATTGTAAACCCCGATTGTAGGAACAATGTCAAGTTCAATCGTTACTGGCGCTGCCGGATTTATTGGTTCTCACCTTAGCGAACAACTATTGAAGTTAGGAGAGAATGTTGTCGGAATTGATAATTTTGATCCTTGGTATAATCCCAAGACAAAGGAATCAAATCTCAGTGCAGTGACAACAAGCGAATCATTTTCTTTATTTCGGGAAAATATCCTTTCCATGGATTTAACGGAGATTCTCGAACCCGGGGATGTGATATATCACCTCGCTGCCCGACCAGGTGTTCAAGATTCGTGGGGTAGTGGATTCGCTGCAAGTGTTGAAAACAATGTTCTTGTAACGCAAAAAGTGTTTGAAGCAGCTTTGACATGCGGGGTTCGACGGGTTGTATTTGCTTCTAGCTCATCGGTCTACGGCGCTTCGGCGACAAATGAGATGAAATCTGTTGCGCCTATAAGCCCATATGGGGTATCCAAGGCCGCTTGTGAACAACTCGCAGACGTGTACCGCGGTAGAGGACTGGATATTGTTGCTATGAGATATTTCACGGTTTATGGGCCTCGTCAACGTCCTGATATGGCGATGAACCGACTTTTCCGAGCCGCTCTTCCCGGATCGTTCCGCTTCCCACTCCGCGGCAATGGGAGCCAACGCAGAGAGTTCACATTCGTGAAAGATATCGTAGATGCAACAATTCGTGCCGCAAATTCTAATCTTGAAAGCGTTTCTGAACCGTTTGACGTGGGTGGGGGAATTTCAGCTTCTCTGGGAGAAGTTATGTCGCTTGTAGAAGAAATCACTGGGATGACCTTGCGAATTGACCCTGAGCCGTCCGCAGCCGGTGATCCCCTCATTACAGTAGCTACGACTGAATTTACTGAGAAGACACTGAACTGGAAGGCAACTACAAGCCTCCGTGAAGGCTTGCTAGAACATTATGATTCGCTAAGGGAATCAGTCTCCTCTTCAACCTGAGGAGATAACGGTCGTTTCAGCTTCTGGTTTCTAAAAAAAGGCAAAATTGCTAACAGGGAAACAGCGATCCATAAGGTGTTGAGCAACGTTGATTTTGTTCCGAAATCCCTGAAATTCGGGAAAATAGCCCTGATCAATCTATAGATGGGGTAGGCCGTTTCTTCAAAGTCGACGACAAGCGTTCGGTTTCCAGTTTGCGATTCGATAGCGAGCCACATCCACCCTGCTATTGCGCTCAATGCACTCGTACAAATGAACCATCGCCATATTTTCTGTTTCTCAGCCAACAGTGTTATGGCAATGATTGCTGCGGGAAGCACTACCACAAGTTGCCGGCCAGGCCACCACCAACCGTGCATTGTTAACGCTACCCATGTTGCTACCGACCAACCAGTTGCAGTCGTTAGCCACAACACAGGCCAATTCTTTACCCTCCACTTAACCAACGCAACAAATGATGGAATAAGAGCAAAATAGAAAGGAGCCCAAGCAACTAAACCAAAACCGCTATCAAATAACAAGCCCGATAGTCGCCGAGTCCGAGCGAAGAAATTCGGGTTTCTCCCCACAACTTCAAATTCTCCATTAACAAAATGGTCGCCGCTCGCATATACGGTCCAGCCGCCATAGATACGTTTGTGGACAAGGAGATACACCAACCCTGAAATTACTAGGACGGCGCCAAAAAGCAGGAGATCCTTTTTTTCTCTCTTCCAGTGCTTTACACCTGAATAAAGAACGAGCATCGCTGCCACGGGAACATATTTAACTGATAGCCAAGGTAACGCTGTCACTACGATGGACAGTAGTAAAAGTTTTGTGCGATCTAAGTTCGAGGTGACGAGACCAATCCCAAGAACGAGAAAAAAAGCCGCTGGCATCTCCGGGTAAATCTGAGTGGAGTAGGCGGTCATTGGCGGAGAGGCAAAACACAGTCCAACTATTATGGCCGCTATATTTTCTGAAACTTGAAACCTTCGGATAGCAACCCATACGGTTGCCGCAGCAGTGAGAGATGCAATGATGGCCAAAGCGACTTTCGCTGCGACCCACCCTCCTATCCCCATAGGTATAGCTAGAAGCAATGGAAGAAGAGGGTCATGTGGGCTTATCCGTTGTCCATCTTCATTTAAGTCGATTGTCTGCTGATTCAGCTTCAAAGGGTGATACGTCCAGTACCTACGCTCTTCGAGCTCATCACTAATGTCTAAATCACCATCTTCTATCAGACTGAGAGCAGAAAGAAGATACTGGGGTTCATCAACACTAATTTTGGCTCCGTACGTAGCACGAGCGTTGATGGCTACCATTGCAAAAAGAAAAGTGGAAATTGCAACAAGAAAAATCTTCATTCTTGTGGTGAGTCTCATAGATGGTCGGCTTTTCGAATAACTAAAAACCATGTGAGGACAAAGGAAAGTAGCACGAGGATCACAGCCATGATTCCTGCTTCAGCCACAAATGCGTCTTCAAAGGAACTAAAAATGCGCGTGGCCAAAGTTGAAAACCCAAGTGGTGAAATTAACAAAGTGATAGGGAGTTCTTTCATGGTTGAGAGAATAACTAGTCCTGCGGCTGCTCCCATGCCCGGTGCCATGAGTGGAAGATCTATTCGAAAGAACCGTGGCGTTCTTTTCGTTCCGAGAGTTTGACCTACGTCATGAAGTTTTTTCGGAACAGCAGCGACAGCAACCAGTACTATCCCCATTGCTAACGAGCCAAAGCGGACAATGTAGGAAAAGACTAAAAGGGCTTTAGTGTTGTCAAGAAGATCGAATGCCCAATCTGTTCGCAAAATCCAAAATCGCATAGCAAGGGCTATCAGCAGGCCGGGCACAGCAAAAGTTGCTATCACGACAGCATGGGCGAAAGTTCCTGAACGCGACCGGTACCGAGAAACAAGAAAGGCTATTGGTAGTACTGCCAATACGGCAACGATCCCTGCAACGACACTGACCGATAAGGTATTCCAAGTTGATTCTAGAACCTGCCCCCTATCAATGGTTAGAGGTGAGCCGCCTCGTGTCGTTCGGGAAATTCCATCAGCCGCCCAATCACCAAGAGCAAGCATTGGAGCTCCTACAGAGAGCAGCAGTGTTATAACTACAGTAATGAGAGCTGGGATCCTCCACTTTCCTAATGGATAGATAACAGGATCACCAGTGAATGTTTCCTCTGAAGTAAAAGTGACTCTAGAGAAAAATCTTTCTGAAAGAACAATGACTGCGGCAAGAAGGAGCAGGAGAAGACTTAAGGCTAAAGCTGTCGGTTGATTAATGAGACGATTTGTATAGATGCTACGCGTCAAGGTGTCGTATCTCATTAATTGGACAGCGCCAAAATCACTAATCGTATAGAGAAAAACGAGCAAGCTTCCTGCTGCAAGTATGGATCCGATCTGTGGCAAAACAACACGCCCGAACGTCTGAAATGCGGATTGACCCAAAACCCGCGCATTTTCTTCTAGCGATTGTGGAAGTTGGCGTAAACGCGCAGCAACCGGTAGATATACATATGGATAGCAAAATAAAGTGAGAACCAACCAAGCGCCGAAAAACCCTCGCATTTCTATAACAGTTTCAATCCCAAATCCATCCAACATGCGATTCATTAACCCGCCTGGGTTCATTGTCCGGATAAAGGCAGCTGCTCCAATGAAAGTTGGGAAAACAAGCGGGATCGGTAACAAAATTCTCCATAGACGGTTTCCCCACATATCCGTTCGGCTGGTAAACCAAGCCAACATTGTTCCAATACAGGCAGCTGTAAGGGAAACAGTTAAAGCTAAGGAGAACGTTCTCCAGAGAGGGGCTAGTACCCTTTGCGTCTTGATCAAACCAACAGGGTCTGACTCCTCTGTAAAGTTACGCCATATGAGGTATAGACCTGGGAAGCTAAAGAGAAATGCTAAACCATAGACAATTACCCGAAGGGTAATCGGTGATGATCGTCTTATTTCAATTTGGCTCACCTATTAAGGATGCCACTTGCCTCGATGATTCGCGACGCTTCTTCAAATCCTCCCCCAAGTTTGTCAAAATCGACAGAACCAATTTCTAAAGCAGTTAGTTGGGGTAAAGTTTCATTCGCTTGAACTCCTGCAGCTAATGGATACTCAAATGTCCGATCAGTAAAATACTGCTGCACAGGAGCAGACAATAAATACTGCAAAAGATCTTCTGAAGCTTCCACGTTTTCTGAACTGTCTAAGATGGTTGCTGCTGTAATTACAAGTAAAGAACCTATGTCATCATTATCAAAGTCATAATTTTCAGCTTTATGTGAAGCCCCTTCAGAAGCTTTAATTTGATAGTTATAGTAATGATTTACAAGACCCATTGAAATTTCTCCACGGCCGGCAGCTTCCACTATCGAACGATTATTCGGATAATATTTGGCACCATTAGCGACCATGTCCTCTAGCCATTTAGTCGCTACATCTTTTCCGTGGACATCCATAAAGACCGTAAACCAATCAATGAATGATCCGTTTGTTGCAGGCAAAGCGACCTTATCTCTATATTCTTCCCCAGTTAGATCAAAAACTGAGTCAGGAAGGTCCTCTGGACTATATTCATCTGTGTTATAGACCATGACTCGTTTCCGGCCTGAAAAACCAATCCACTTTCCAGAAGCAGATCGGTTTTGCTCTTCTACAAGTCCAAGTGTTTCTGAACCAATTGTTCCAAGCAATCCCTTGGACTCTAAATACCCTACAGGGCCAGGTGAACGGGATAGAAAAACATCAGCAAGCGTTTTGTCCCCTTCTTCATTTATTAGGAGAGCTAAGTCTGTTGACGCACCCCACCTAACCTGAACATTTGTTCCTGTCTCACAAGCAAAGGCTTCAAGAACGGGGTTAATTAGATTTTCTGTTCTTCCAGAGTAAATAGTTACCGTACGCCCATTTGAGTCGGCACATTTCTCAGCTCCGGGTGGATATATTTCTGCCGCTCTTCCGTCAATCGTACCTGAGTTTCCTCCACCACAGGAAACGATAAGTAAAGCGGTTAATAGTGTTGAAAAAAATATTCGTAATCTCATAGCGTTGAACTATACACGTATTTTTTCAAAAATGTTAAGCTATCCTAACGTTTAGTATGAAGTTTACTCGTCACAGCAAATATTTGAAGAACCCTTTTATTGTCTTCCTCGTAGCGGTCATAAGCTTCGCTATAGCTACTGTTATTATTTTTCGACTGCTCGATGCCTCTGCTTTCAAGGATGCAGTCCGTCAAGCTAGTAATGAACCGCTGGGAGTTTGCTTAGCTCTGGGCGCATTCATGGTTGCATTTTTCCTCCGCGCTATTGCATGGAAAAAAGTACTACCGTCTATTTCACTTAATCAAAGTCTTGCGGGCATCCATCTCTCACTCGGCGCGAACCATGTTCTTCCTTTCCGGCTTGGGGAACCATTCCGAGTGGTAAGTATTATTCGCAGAAGCTCAACTTCGCTCGACGCTGCCACAGCTTCAACATTAACTCTCAGATCTGCGGACGTATTGTGTGTCATTGTTATCGGCGTGGCGATTGCCCCAGCCGCATTTGCGAACTTGCTCGGATGGGTAGGCTGGATGCTGATAGGTATTGTCGGCATCATCTGCCTACTTTCAATAAATTGGCTGAAAAAAATAGTCAAGAGTAATGATTCAGTGAAGCTACCAGGGCCAATAGCGATTAGCCTTTCGGCTGCTGCTTGGCTTCTCGAATCAATTTTAGTTTGGCAATGTGCTCAATGGGCAGGTCTAAACGCCTCATGGAGTGACGCCCTATTAGTTACAACCGTCGCAGTTGCAGCTCAAATAGCTGCGATTGCTCCGGGAGGATTTGGAACATATGAAGCAGCAGCTGTTGCAGCATACGTTGCTCTTGGATATGAGGCAGATGCAGCACTAGTTGCTGCTCTCACAGCCCATGCCTTAAAGACTTCATACTCTCTTGTAGCTGGGGGCGTCGCTGTCTTCACTCCAAAACCAAATCTCCTTGGAAGAATACGACTTCAGAAAATTTCCGAGATGGACCCCGAAGGCCCTCCGGTTAAAAATCCTATACTGCTTTTTCTCCCAGCTTTTAATGAAGAGGAGGCCGTCGCCGATTGCATTCGTCGAGTTCCAAAAGAAGTCTGTGGCCTTCCCGTTGAATGTCTAATTATTGATGATGGTTCCACCGATGCCACCGCTGTAGTCGCCAGCGCAGCTGGAGCAGAAGTACTTTCACTGGAGCAGAACCGAGGACTTGGAGCCGCAGTTCGCGTAGGTCTGTCTGAAGGAGTAAAGCGGAAGGCATGTGCTGTTGTCTTTGCTGATGCGGATGGAGAATACCCTCCAGAGGAACTCCAAAATCTCGTTGAACCTATTCTGATAGGTCATGCCGACTACGTAGTAGGGAGTAGGTTCCTAGGAGATATTGAATTTATGCGACCACACAGACGTTTCGGGAATCTTGTGCTGACTCGGATCCTTTCACTGATCGCGCGAAGAAAAATCACAGATGGTCAAAGCGGCTATCGTGCATTCTCCCCCAGAGCTGCCCAAGCTGCTGAGATCATCCACGACTTTAATTATGCCCAAGTGATCACCCTCGACTTGTTAGCAAAAGGATACATCTACCTAGAAGTTCCCATCAGCTACCACTTCCGTACCACAGGAGAAAGCTTCATAAAGCTTTTCCCATATCTTAAAAAAGTTGTACCCGCTGTCTATCGAGAATTAAACACTGTCCCCTAAAAATTTTTTGGTAGAAGCCTGAAAGATTTATTTATCGCTAAAACGTTGCACTTTTAAAAAGTTTCCCTATCATGTTTTGTTAAGTAAACCTAATATTGGAGGGATTTTGAAATCTAAAATCGCAATGCTATTTATTCCAATTCTGGCGATCGTTAGCCTCGTAGCTGCTGGCTGCGGCGACGACGATGGTGGAAGCGTCAGGGATTTAAATAGTTCATCAAACTCAGCAAGCTCAGGGTCAGGCTCGGGCTCGGGCTCGGGCTCAGGCTCAGGCTCAGGCTCAGGCTCAGCATCTAGTTCCGGATCAGCTTCAGCATCAGTAGCTTCGGCATCAGCGTCCGCATCAGGATCTGGTTCCGCATCATCAGCTGCTGGGGGACCAACATCTGATGCAACGCCAGCCGATGGCGGTTATGCATACGCATCGAATGTTGACTCTCACCGTCTAGTCGTTGAAGATGTTTGTGAAATCAACGAACTTGTAGGCGACTACAAGTGGGCTGAAATCGCTGAAATCTATGCAAATGGATCCAACTCAGTAAAGTCTGATGGATCAGTAAGAACAATTGGTGGCTTCGCAGCTGGTGAAGGAAAGAAACACGGTTCCGACACCTTTTATGGAACACCGACACCTCTCGATGACTTCGTCAGTGACGCACTAAACGGCACTGGAGTTTGGGAAGGTGAATCCGACGCAGTTCGAAAGCAAGGAGTCCAAAAAGGCATCATGAACCAGGTCATGATTGCATGGGTCATTCATGAACTTAATGCAGCAACGGATAAAGCAGCAGATGGAAACTTCGACGTAGCCTCAGGCGCTGTTCATAACTGGGATGAAGCTTGGGCCTTCTACCATGGTTCGGCCCCAGACTGTGGACCGTTCAAGACAGCTGAAAAACGAGCAGCTGACTTCGGTACCACTGGTGCTGACGGAGAGTCTGCATTAGCTAATGAAGGCCTTCTTCAAGCAATGATTGATGGTAGAGATGCTCTTCTCGCTGGTGATGCTTCAGCAGCAGCTGCAGCTTCACAGGAAGCACAAAAGCATGTCTTCATTACTTATGCTCAGGCAACAATCAAATACGCTGCCAAGGTCTATTCAGATCTTGAAGCTGGTGATACTGAAGCTGCAAGAGTGCATCAGGCTGAAGGTTGGGCGTTCTTCCGAGTTATTGAACCAATTCTCGGAAATAACGGAATTGACACATCAACCATTGATTCAATTCTTAACCTTGAAAATGAACCAGGATCTGGAAGTGTCGATGACATCATTGCTGTCCTAAATCCAGTTATTGCATCCTTTGGAATTACTCCTGAAGAATTTGGCTCTTACGGCTGATTAACCCAAAAGTATATTCCCTCATGGTCGGACCTCTTCGGGGGTCCGACCATACTTTTTGGGCTATTTTTAATCCTTGGGAAAACTAACGGACGTCACTCCAGAGTGCTGTATGTCGACTTGATCCCCTATTCGATGATCCGGGGCTCCAGCGCTTCGACAGACAAGCTCCTCTCCGTCATTTGACTGAAGAACGTAGAGAGAATCATGTCCATAAAAGTCAACATCTATAACTATTGCCATGCTCCCGGTGGAAAGGGAAAGCTCTTCAGGGCGAACGAGAACATCGACGGCGCCATAGGCGTCATGGCATAAAGTAATTGAACCAAATGCAGTCTCAGCCCTGTTCCCTGAAGCAACGCCTGTAACAGTATTTGCTTTCCCAACAAACCCTGCAACCCACCTATTTGTAGGGTGCCGATAAATTTCCGAAGGAGTATCCTGCTGAACCACTTTTCCATCGTTCATAACAGCTACCTCATCCCCTAATGAAAAAGCCTCATCTTGGTCATGAGTAACAAAAACACTTGTCACATCAAGAGAGCGAAGCAAAGCTGCAACCTCTGAACGAACTTCAAGACGTAGCCCCGTATCCAGACTAGAGAACGGTTCATCCAATAAAAGCACCTTGGGTTTGGGGGCAAGAGCACGAGCAAGCGCTACTCGTTGTTTCTGACCACCAGACAGCGAAGAGGGGGCTCTATCAGCTAAATCAGCAATTCCTACCATATCAAGCAGTTCAATCACATCATTAGTTAAATTTTTGCGCTTGTCCCTAGAAAGCCCAAAAACAATATTCTCAATGACTGTTAAATGGGGAAACAAAGCCCAATCCTGAAAAACCATCCCCACATTCCGTTGTTCAGGTGGAGTTTCAACTTCACTTCCAGAGACTTGTTCACCACAAAGAAAGATTTCGCCAGAAGATATTGGTTGTAATCCAGCGATGACCCGAAGGAGTGTCGTTTTGCCACATCCACTAGGTCCCAAGATTACGAGACAAGACCCTTTAGGCGCTGTAACACTAACATCATGAAGAATTCGTGCTTTACCAATATCAACAACTGCGTTCATAACACTGACACCATCGGATTCAGCATCCAAGATCCCCACACGTGATAGGACTCCATCATGTTTCGCGTCAAGCATGCTTTATATCTTAGCCCCGCTGTAATAATTCAGCTATAGGGACACTAGGTTTCGTGCTCTTACCTTCACTCGCTAAAAGAGTGATGTAAGATCCATCACCATAAGACCTGCTAAAAGACCAATAACGCCTACATTCAATACAGTCATATGCCATTTGTATTTATGATTCGATGAATGAAATCTCTTGATGCTGTAGATATTTGCAGCTATCCCAATAATGCTCGCAACAAGTCCGATTCCGGAACCAACTCCAGATGCCACCCCGAGTATTGGTGCAAACACAGGAAAAATAACATACGTAAAGGCACAGCGAATACCAGAAATGACCATGGCGGTTGAAAACGTATTTTGAGCCTTTGCTTGTTGGCTTACTTGAGTCTTACCGGCGGTTTCCGCAACACTGTCTCCCACAAAGGTAATCCTAGCTGGCATTTTCTGAAACTCTAACAAAAATATAGAGACCTGGACATTCGAAGTTTAAGCACTCTACCCAATTAAGAGCCTCCACAATGCGGTTGCTGCAGCTGCAATAATTACCACAAATACAAAGGGGACACGTTTTGATAGAGCAATGATCGCTGCGACAACTCCAGCGATTCGTGCATCGAATACGAATTGGTCATCGTTTGTTACCGCACTGGTCATTACAAGGGCTGCTAGAAGCGGTGTTGGAATGAGAGTTGCGAATCTCTTAAGCCAAAAAGGCAAGGCGCGTTCATTTGCCAAAAAAAGCGGACCGAAGGACTTTAGTACATAGGTCCCCGCTGCTAAGGAGATGATAACAACAACTGCGTTACTCATGATCATTCTTCTCTCTCCATGGCCGAAAAAATAGAACAGCTGAAGCCGCCGCAATTACGGGTATCCCAGGTGGGACGAATGGAACCAGAATAAAGGCAAGGACGACTCCAACTCCTGCAAGTATTCGGTGATCTTTTGAAGAAAGCTTTGGCCAAACAAGACCAAGAAAAGCTGCTGGTATCGTCGCATCTATTCCAAGGTCCTCTATGAGTGTCCCCGTTCCAGACAGTAAAGCAACCCCAACCCAGGTCATGAAATTCCATAGAACAAAGACACTGAGACCCGCCCATAGGTATCCATATCGTCGAAGGTCATGCGAATCTTGACTAGAACCTACAGCGGTAGCTTCATCAATCATCAATTGTGAAGTTAGTGCTCTCCATAAAAGCGACCCTTGCAGAGAAGGAGCCATAACAACGCCGAACGCCAATGAACGGAGATTAAGAAGAAGGCCTGCTACTACAGCAGCAATGATTGTTCCCCCCTCAGCTAAAACAGTGACTGCAGCGAATTGGGATGACCCACCAAATACGAAGCTTGAAAACCCAAGCGCTTCCCACGTGCCTAAACCTGCTTCTGTGCATAGGGCTCCAAACGCTGCGCCGAATGGCGCAACTGCAAAGCCAATGGAGATCGCCTGCATACGAATCTTTCGACGAATAGCGATGAGTTCGGACATAGCTAAAAGGATAGGGCGAAGTGATGTCGTTCCTGACAGTAAGGAGCAGTAAAGACTTGATCAGAGATACCGAATTAGCCGGCGATTAAACTTCCAATTGCCCAAATAGAAACAATTAAACCGATGAGTATCATCACTATCGATCTTCCAAGGGGAGGTTTTTCATAATCACTATCTTTTGGGGCCCCTCTAGTATTCACAATGGCCACAAAATTACCGACTGCAAGCGCTCCTCCGAAAGCCAACGCAAGAAGGACGAGAAGATTTTCGCCTAAAAACATCTTTCTAGTTTAGAACTCTTGGGCTGGTGGACCATCTGTCCCCGGTTTTGCCATATCAACAAACTTTGTGAAGTGGGGAAGGAAGGCTAAGCGTATCCTGTCAGTCGGCCCGGACCGGTGTTTCGCTATTTGAATTTCTGCCATTCCTGTATCAGGACTCTCAGGGTCATAGACCTCATCACGGTAGAGGAACATGACAACATCAGCATCCTGCTCTATCGCTCCAGACTCACGAAGATCTGACA
>CACFFD010000012.1 GCA_902565595.1 Actinomycetota bacterium | reverse complement strand
GGCACCATCAATCAAACTCCTCGGCACCGAACAACAGAAGAAAGACTGGGTCGCAAGCTGGGCCGCAGCCGAAGAACTCTGCTGCCAACTCTTTTCCGAACCGGGAGCGGGATCAGACTTAGCGAACGTATCAACAAAAGCTGAACGAGACGGAGACGAATGGATCCTTAACGGTCAGAAAGTCTGGAGCTCCGGAGCCCAATTCTCGCCATGGGGCATGGCCGTGTGTAGAACAAACACAGATATACCCAAACACAAAGGCATCACGGTCTTTATTATTCACGAGAAATTGGCGAATTGCTCTATCGGAACCAGAGAATTCCTTTAATAAGCTATAGCGTTGCTAGACCTTCTGCGATCTTTTCTACTACGGATGGGTCTTCATTTTTAGGGATCGAAACTATCCCTAGGTTCACGCCTGCATTCTCAAATTCCTCGGCCTGGTTTATTGTTGCTGTGATGTCGCCGGAATACTGGAGCAGAGTGGAGATTGTTATCTCGGTGGGGTCTCGTCCTATGTCATCGCACGCTTGAAGAAAAACCTTATGTCGTTTTTGAAAGTCTTGTAGGGACATTGTTTGGGATCCGTAATTCCAGTGATCGGCGTATTTGGCGACAGCGGGTATGGTTCTTCTCAGCCCTGCGCCGCCTATGCATATTGGCAGCGGGTCTTGGGGGCCTTTCGGGTTATTCATTGCGTTTTTGAGTGTGTACCAGTTCCCGGTAAAGTCTGATCGTTCTTGGGTCAGGAGTAGCTGTATCACTTCTAGCCCTTCTTCGAAGCGGTCGAAGCGGTCTTCCATCGTCCCTAGGTTGAAGCCGTAGGCTTCGCATTCTTCTTCGTTCCAGCCTGCGCCGACTCCGAGTTCTAATCGCCCGCCCGACGTGATATCGAGGGTGGAGGCCATGTTTGCTAACAGGGCTGGGTGGCGGTAAAGCATGCCGGTTACGAGGACCCCTCCTCGGATCCGGCTGGTTTCCTGAAGAAGCGCCGTTAAGGTGATCCAGCCTTCAAGGCAGTCTTCGGTGGAGTCTCCAAAGAGCGGGTAGAAGTGATCGAACGTCCACCCTGATTCGTAGATTTCAAGTTCATCAGCGCGTTTCCAGACCTCGAGAAGCCAGTCCCATGAGCATCTCTGTGGAGATGTACTGATAGCAAACCTCATGATGGCTGGCGAATTCCAGGGTTCCCTTCAACCCAGTCCCTTGATAGTTTCCGGAAGGTGATCCTCCACCCGTCGTCGGTCCTGATCAGTTCATCGTCATATCTTCCAGCGATGACGAAGTTGTCACCGCCTTCGGTCCCACGAAGTGTGTGCTGTGCGTGAAGATAGCATCGGCATGTGGCTGTATCGCCATCGATGGTGACTTGTTGATTGCTGACAATATGTTGTGATGCGTCTAGAGGCCCGAGCGCGTTTGTTACCTTCTCTATGATGGCGGGAAGTCCCTCGACGACGACGCTCATGTAATCGCAGACGGCGTCTTCGGTAAAGACCGTGTCGAGTCTTTCTCTTGGTCCGTGGTCAAGAAGCCACGCGTATGCGATTGTAAGGTCAATGATTTCTTGACGGTCTTGCATTTCTTTCAGCAGATCAGACATTTTTGTTCCTCTCGTCGATTTGGATTTTAGATGAAGATTCACGAATTGTTTAATTCGAAAAGGGCTCTATTGCTTTGACGCCTGTCATTTGACTGTTATTCTCCGAGAATGATTCACCGCTTTAGCTCTGACACGGCTCTGGTATTAATTGATGTTCAGGTAGGTGTTGATGATCTATCTCATTGGGGTGGGGTGAACGGTAGAAGAAATAACCCCGACGCTGAAGCGGTCATGCTTTCCTTGTTATCAACGTGGCGCGACCATGCGCTGCCTGTTGCGTTCACTCGCCATGATTCGGTTGAGGACATGTCGCCCTTGAAGCTCAGTCTCCCGTCGGGAGATTTGAAGCCGGGTTTTTCTATAGCCGATGGAGATATTTCTGTCGTAAAAAATGTCAATAGCGGTTTTGTCGGGACCTCTCTCCATGAAGACTTCAAAGCTCGAGGGATCTCGCGGCTTGTCGTCGCCGGGTTTTTTACCAACATGTGTGTGGAGACAACTGTTCGGATGGCTGGGAATATGGGCTACGACACCTATCTTGTTGCTGAGGGGTGCGCCACGACGAACCGTGTCGGACCTGATGGTGTCGATCGTGACCCTGAGTTGGTTCATGATATGACGGTTGCGAATCTTCATGGCGAGTTCTGCACTACGCTCAGCCCCGCTGATGTAGTTGATCTTATTGCGGCTGATCGTGCTGATTTGGTCCGTGTGCAAGGCAACGAGAAGGGATAGTGATGCAAGGCCAGTTTGGTGTGAGTTCAATGTCTGGTCGCTTGACGAGTGTCGCTATGCGGTATCCGGACGCGATTCTGAACGCTGACCATGTGGAATGGCATTATGAGAAACCTCTTGACGCTGAAGCACTCACGAGACAATTCGATGCATTTACGGAATTGTTATCTTCGGCTGGGACGCAGATCTTGTGGCTGTCTGATGAGGAGGACGATCTCGCCGACTCGATCTTTACATATGATGCGTCGTTCATGCTGCCTTCTGGGGCTGTACTCCTCCAGCCCGGGAAGGAGCTGCGCCGTGGCGAAGTCGACCTGCACAGGAAATTCTATGACTCGATAGGCGTGCCGATTCTCGGGAGTATCCAATTGCCGGGGACTTTTGAAGGTGGTGATTGTTTTTGGCTTGATCGTTCAACGCTTGCGGTTGGGAGAGGCTTTCGAAGTAACTCTGAAGGGATTTTCCAGTTTACGGAAATCGTCAATTCGGCAGGTATTGATGTGGTGTCATTTGACCTTCCGGATTACAAGGGGCCGGAAGCTTGCCTGCATTTGCTTTCTCTGGTGAGCCCTTTGGATGTGGATCTTGCGCTTGTTTATGCTCCCCTGCTTCCAGACGGGTTACGCGACCTTATGGTTACACGCGGGTATCAGCTACTTGAAGTTCCAGTAGAGGAGTTTGAGGAAAGTTCGGGGTTGTGCCTTAATGTTCTTGCGACTGGGCCACGGGAAGTAATCGCCATTGACGGTTTCCCTCTTACCTTGTCGCTGCTTGAGGGCGCCGAATGTGACGTGGCAGTTTTTGCAGGCGACGAACTATGCATGCCTTGCGAAGGCGGCCCGACCTGTCTTACCCGCCCTCTACAACGTGAATAGAAACCCCAAGATTGAATGAAATTATTTGGGGTGATTTAGGAGCCTGTTGTTCCCGCGTTCGGGTCTTCCGGAGCTTCCTCACTCTGGCCCCCTCCGATAGGTGACGGAACTTCCCAACCTGCTTCTTCGAGAGCGTCAAGGACGAGTTGCGTTACCGTGTCGGCAAGCTGGCCTACGTCTGGGTCGACGGGAATAAGGTTCGTAGATAACGCTATTGATACATCTAGATCAGGGAAATATCTGGCGTGGGACCGGAATCCGGGAACTCCCCCACCATGTTCAAAAGTGCGGTAGCCGACCCGTTCGCTAAGTTGGATTCCTAGCGCATATGATGTGTCGAGAGCTGTTTCAGAGAAGAGTTCTACGGTTTCTTCCTGTAGGACGGTTCCATCAAACATCGCCTTGAAGAACCTGGCAAGGTCACCCATTTGTGCTTCGATTCCTCCTCCAGTCCACGGGGCAGAGGTAAGCACTTCCTGTGGTCCGACGCTGAGATCGAGGAGGTCTCCTACTTCGGCTGCGTCCAAATATGGGGCGAGGCCGGGCAAAAGGGAAATGAGGTCAGCTAATTCTCCTTGGACGTACATTGCGGGAACATACGTTGGTGGCCATTCACCTGGAGTTAAGTACAATTCTGTGACGCCTGCTGGTTCGAAAATAAGTTCCCTCATCGCTTCGTGGGCTGTTTTGCCGGTGACCGCTTCGATAACGAGCCCGGCGATAATGTGCCCGACGGTGTTATAGGAGTACTCGGTTCCCGGTACGTACTGAGGTCCGACGCTGAATGCCCAATCGACGACTTCCTGCGGATCCATAGGAACATCAAGCCGGTTACTGACCATAAGGTAGAAGCCGGGGTCGAACGCGTATTCTCGGAAGCCGTCAGTGTGGTCGAGAATCTGGCGAATAGTGATAAGCGGCGCGTAGTCCACTCCTCCGAGTGTGTAGCCGGTAGCCCATTCGTCCCCAAGGTACGTGGCTACGGTTGCGTCAACATCGACAAGGCCTTGTTCCACCAGTCGCAGGACGACTGCAGAGGTGATGGGTTTACTTATGCTCGCTATACGCCAATAATCTTCTGCCGTCGCTGCACCTTCTGCTCGAAGGTCTCGAACTCCAGAAGCTACGAGAACTTCAGATCCGTCTGGGAGAAGAACCGCTAACGACGCCCCTGGAGCCCCGTTAGCTGCTATCCAATCATCTAAAGCTGCCTGTATCGATTTCTGCAATTCTGAAGAGGCTAGCGGAGGTGCGACCTCTTGTTTTTCGGTTACCTCTTCGTCTGGCTCCGCTGCAGACGCCTCGTCATCTGCCTCCGCTGCAGACGCCTCGTCATCTGTCTCCGCTGCAGACGCCTCGTCATCTGTCTCCGCTGCAGACGCCTCTTCGTCCGTGTCCGGTGTTTGAGATTCTTGACTTTGGCTTTCTTTGGGGGCAGCAGGACTTTTGGAGCCTTCCGACCCGCCACAACTAAACGCAATCAACACAAGCACAAACAGTGCACTTAGAAGCCTAATTCTTTTCATTATTGCCCCTCGCTGTGAACCAGCAACCAAAAGGAATTGCTGATGTAAGAAGTTTATTATCTATCTACCCTTTTGCTCGAGCAGCGAACCCAAAAAGTTTTCCAGCGACTTTTCTAATCTGTATTTCTTCTGACCCTTCGGTGATCCGGTAACGGCGATGATGACGGTAAATGTGCTCGAACGGAAGTTTTCTTCCATACCCTTGTCCACCGCATGTTTGCATCGCCCTGTCGGCAGCGTCACAGCAGAACCGGTTCCCGCGATAGTTGCACATGGCGACCTTGTCCGTTATTTCCATATGGTCGACACCTTCATCCAGTTGCCACGCTGTTTTCCAGATTAACGCTCGGATCATTTCAGCTTCGGTGTAAAGTTCAGCGAGCGGAAACTGTATTGCCTGGTTCTGTGCTAGAGGTTTCCCAAAAACCACCCTATTGGATGCCCATTCGACAGCTGTGTCGATGCAGTGGAGGCCAGCACCTAAAGATGATGCTGCTTGGCGTATCCGGTTTTCGTGGACGAACAATTGGGCTGTCTGGAGACCTTTGCCTTCTTCACCGAGAATATCGGCATGGTTGACCCGCACCTGATCAAGTGTGACATGGGCATGGTCGGTCGGCATATTGAATGTCCACATGAATTCTTCTACTTTGAACCCTGCAGAGTCTGTGGGGACAATGAAGCAGGTTATTCCAGTTCCTTGACCCGGCTCTCCTGATGTTCGTGCGAAAATGTAGTCGTGGGTAGCGTGGTGAAGTCCCGTGTTCCAATATTTTTCACCGGTGATAACCCATTCATCTCCGTCGCGTGTTGCGGTTGTTTCCATCCATGTAGCGTCAGAGCCATGGAGGGGTTCTGTGAGTCCGAAACCGATCCTCGCTTCGCCGTTGAGCATTTTGGGTATCCATTGTTCCTGTTGGGCTTCGCTGCCGAATCGTTCCATCATCAGAACAGTCACCAGGTTTCCGACAATGGAACTTTCATTCTGTAGGTCGTTGTGTAAGCCCAATCCTTTGCGGGCGAGGTGTTCGCGCACGATCGCCATGTCTAGGTTGGTTCCGTTCTGGCCTCCGAAACGTTCGGGAAGGTGGTAACGCCAGAAACCTGCCTTGTCGGCTTCCTGGCGCATCCGTACAAGGAGGGCTTCCCATTCAGCGTTTGGTAGGCCATTCCGGTCCCAATCGGTGCGGCTGTCTTCTCTACGGTGGTCGAAGAAACGGATGTTGTCGTTTTCTTGTTCGATCGGCTTGATGACATCTTCGATGAAGGAATCCAGGTCATCGAGGAGTTTCTGGGTTTTTTCGGGAATGTTGAAATCCATACAGTGAAATTAGCGGATCAATTCTCTGGTGTGAATTGGAGGAGTGAAGTTCCTACGTTCACTGGTGATCTCGGCCGTACCCTTCTGGTTCTTCCCAATTTGGGATGGCTTCCCATGTAACGGGTTCATCCCATTTTTCTGAGTAGACAAATTCGTGGGCTGGTTGGCGGCTAGCCATCCCCCACCTGCCGGTCGGATATCCGATAGGGATCATGGCGTGCATGTGCCAGAATCCTTCTGGCATTTCCAAAAGGTCTTCGACGTCTTTCTTGCGGAGCTTTAGCAGCGTCGTGATAAAGGTCCCTAGGCCCTCTGCTCTGGCTGCTAGGCAGAGGTTCCAAAGGACAGGGAACGTCGTTGATTCTCCTTTTTCTTTTCCGAAGACGAAAATCAGCATCGGGTGCTGGTCGAGATACTCAACGAAATGTTCTGCGGAACTGGATATGCGTTTTGTCTGCTGCACGCTAGGGTCGTTGGGGTCTCCATCGCGCATTTTTTCTTGCACTCCGGCGTAACTTGTTTCTTGGAGTTCCCAGTATGCGTCATGGTAGATCGTTTTCAGTTTTGCCATGGTCGCTTTATCTGTCACGGTGAGGAAGCGGAATGTGTGCCGGTTTCCTCCTGATGGCCCCCGTACTGCTGCGTCGAAGATCCTTCCTAGTACGTCTTCGGGGATGGGGTCAGGTTTGACTCGCCGCATCGATCGGGTTGTGTACATTGCTTCGTAAAGATCCATATGTTCCTTTTTTCTGTTGATAAGTTATGAAGGTAACCGTTTCGCGGCGGTTTTGCGAACTGAACTTAGGAGATTCAATATGGCTGGAGATGATTTCAATTACGAGGATGTGACGGTCTATACGCTTGATAGCGAAGATGAGGAGAGGATGCTCAAACTTCAGAACGAGTGCACGTTCATCTGGGCCAACAAGGAAGGATGGCCTGTGGGTGTCATTATGTCGTACGTGTGGGCGAAAGGTTGTTTCTGGGTTACCTTGACCAGCCAACGAGCTAGAGTTCCTGCGATGCGTCGCGATAACCGCTGCGCTATATGTGTCACCAGTAAAGGGTCGAAGGCGGGATTCAACCAAACCGTGACGTATAAGGGCCTGTGCGAAATCCTCGATGATGACGAAACCAAAGCCTGGTTTTATCCGGCGCTTGCTGAGGCGCTCAATCCGGCGGATGAACAGTGGCAAAAGAACTTCGCCGGGTTTCTCGACTCGCCTCGTCGGGTAATTTTCAAAATAACCCCGACGCAACGTATCGGGTATGACGGGCGCAAAATGGGGGAAGCTACTGCTAAATGGGTAGCTGATCACGGAAACCAGTAAATGCCTCCCAGCGGAAGGCCTCTTATCGTTATGGCCATGGAAGCGGAAGCCGCTCCGGTTCGCTCCGCTCTTAACCTTGAAACACCAGCCGAGAAACTTCATCCAGCCTTCTCTTCGAAAATATGGGAGAGTCCCCGCGTGTGTTTGGTTCTCAATGGTGAAGACCGACGCTATGGGGTGGACAGTATTGCTAGCCAGCCCGCAGCGATCACTTCCTTGCTAGCAATCGAACGTGATCGCCCGAGCCTTGTCATTTCAGCAGGCACAGCAGGTGGTTTTGTAAACCGTGGCGGGCACATCGGGCAGGTCTGCCTTGCTGATAGTTGCTATTTCCACGATCGACGAATTCCACTCGAAGCGTTCGACGCATACGGAAATGGAAACTACCCAGTAGTTGACCTAGGCGATGTCGGTACGAGCTTGGGATTCCAACTGGGTGCGGTCAGTACCGGCAACGCCCTTGACGCTCCGGAAGCTGACCTTGCAAAGATGGACTCATATCAGGCGGTCGCGAAAGATATGGAGGCCGCCGCTGTTGCTTGGGTCTGTGAACAGTTCGATATTCCGTTTACAGCTTTGAAAGTAATAACGGATCTTGTTGATTCCGATGAATCGACGGCGGAGCAATTTGTCAGTAATTTCGAAATTGCGACACAACGCTTGGGTGACGCAACAAAAGAGTTCATTGAGTTAATAACCACTGAAGGAGAAGATTATGCGATTAGGACTTGATGCCGATGAGGTACTGACCACTACTAGGTCAGTTCGGAAAAGACTGGACTTGGAGCGGCCTGTCGAACGAGAAGTCATTGAGGAATGCTTGGATATCGCTCTTCAGGCGCCGACCGGGTCTAATACGCAGGGGTGGCAGTGGGTGTTTGTCACTGACCCTGAAAAGAAAAAGGTTATTGCCGATTTCTACGGAGCGAATTACGACATGTACACGAACCGTCCTGACCAGCCTCAATATGGGGACGATGATCCGCGTACGACTCAACGGCCAAAGATCATGGATTCGTCACGCTACCTGAGAGAGATCTTCCACCAAGTGCCAGTCATGATGATTCCTTGCATCCAAGGCCAAGGACGACTTGATAGTGGCGTGCCAACGTTCGGCCAAGCAAGCGCATGGGGTTCGATCCTTCCCGCTGTGTGGAGCTTTATGCTCGCCCTTCGTGAACGGGGATTGGGATCTGCATGGACAACCCTTCATCTACCAAATGAGAAAGAAGTCGCAGACCTACTGGGCATTCCATTCGATACTGTTACTCAGGCTGGCCTCTTTCCCATTGCGTACACCAAGGGCACAGATTTCAAGTTAGCGAAAAGACTGCCCGGATCTGATTTGAGCCACTGGGACCAGTGGTAGAACAACCAGTTTCTACGAGTACCTTCCTGTAGTCGCTCTTCGTTGCCGCGCCCACTCATGGGATGCTTCGTCGTTCGCCCAAGTAATAGCGTTACCGATCAACCTTCCGTAAATGGGTTCAGCGTACTGCGATGGGCCGTCCCCGAACTGGATGTAAGCAACTGGTGAATTGCCTGCGTGTTTTACCCAGCCAACTAGATTGCTGCCGGTAGGATGCGCCCATCCCTCATTGGTGTTTCCCTTTCCACGTATAGCTAAATCAGCTGAATAAAAGTTTTCGGAGGTAAAAGAGTGTTGAGAGCGAAGGATCGGGTCGACAAGGTCTTCCATCACTGGAAGGAGATAAGCTTCATCGAGAATTTCAAATGACGGTGGAATCCCTGCAACGATTGGATGCTCAGGATCAACTACGTCGATGACCTGTTCAACCTCATGGCGGTAACCTGAATCGGGGTAGTCGACTCCTCGGAGTTGTGCCGGCTGATAATGAAATCTTCCCCCAATGACATGGGCCCATTCTTCCCACTTTGGCCAACCCGCAATAGCGTGATGCAAAAAGACCATCCCTTTGCCTTGCTCAAGAAGAGCTCGACTTCCTTCTACCATTCTCTCGGGTGGGTCGTGGAACGTTACTGGATCGATGCCGCTTGTACGTTCGGCGGAATCGGCGAACTCGATTCCTGGCATGTCGTACATAACAAAAACATCCCACGGTTCTGCCGCAACGGGGTCAAAAAAATGCTGCGCAGCGGGCTGTTCAACGTGAGTGTATTCTGTGACGCAACTATCCTCATCGGCCACAAGTTGATCAAAAATACGAAAAAATTTGTCTTTGTGGAAGGGGTGCCCTTTGGTCATTAAAAGCACTCTGGTCATGGAGGAAATCTAACACAATGAGGCGAACTGAGAAACATTCAGGTAGCGTGCAATCATGCAAGACCCTGAAATAATGCCCGAAAAAATCACTGCCCTGCTTGAGGCCAACGGAGCTTCAGACATCACGGTAGATGGGTATGAACCAATGACAGGAGGCTATTCGCGGCTTATGGCGCAGTTTGAAGCTTCCTTTACTATCGATGGAACCAGCGAATCCGGAACGTATGTCTTGAGAGGCGACCCTCCTGAAGGAACAGCGATTATCGACACCGACCGCACGCAAGAGTTCGAAGTGCTCCAAGCGGTAAAACCGTATTTGAATACTCCTGCAGCCCGATTTCTCGATAGTGACGGGGCATTCATTGGAACGCCCGCTCTCGTACTTGATTTCACAACTGCAGAATCAACTCTGCCCTGGATCGAACAGAACGGCGTAACGACTCTTCCTGAGAAACTTGCTGAACTCGCCGGAGCTGTCCATACGATTCCTGTCGATGATCTTCCGAGTAGTCTCCAAAGACCTGCATCCGGTGACCCGTTAACCGACCAGATTGCCATGTGGAAACACACCGCCCATGAGCATGTGGAAGCACTTCCTATCTTCCACTACGTGGCGAGCTGGCTTGATACGCACAGGCCACCCTCAGTGCCTGTTTCTTTGGTTCACCATGATTTCTCAACGGCGAACATGCTCGTCGACGACCAGGGAGACCTTGTGATCATCGACTTCGAACTGGCAAGCGTAGGGGACCCCCGAGAAGATTTAGGCTATTTCAAGGCATACGCACAAGCAGCCCCACCAGACATTATCGATGAGAACCCAGAAGCATTCCTTAACAGATACAGGGAAATCACTGGATTTAGCGAAGATCAAGTCAACCCGGCTGTTTTGACATACTTCCTCGTCCTCGGAGTGATCGGAGTTGTGAGCCAATTATCGGCTACAGGATCTTCGATGGCTCGAGGAAATACATCCTCAACGAATATCGCTTTCACGCTTGATGGGTTATTGTTCGGGCAAGCGGCGTGGATGGCGGCAACTGACGCTTTAGAAGCCGTACTGGATGGAGAGGAGTAAGGATGCTGACCCAACCAACAACTGACAAAATTCTTCTTGCTATAGCTGACGACCTTAACGCAGTCATCGCTCCTGCTATCCAAGATGAACAAGCCAAAGTGCTACTCGGGCAAGCTGAGCAGCTTCTACGACGGTTAAGTCGCCGGAGCGCATCAGAAATAGCGTGGATGGTAGAGGAAATTGCGCAGATAGAAGACGCTATTGGGCAAGAACGCAGCCAAGTCGAAGGAGAGAGTTTACTTCTCTCCGATGTGGCGGAACGCTACTCTCAGGCCTCCCAAGCATTAGCCGAAGCGATTGATGAAGCGTTTGAATCCGGAGATAGCCAAAAGCTCGGGGAACTCAAGCAGGTCTTAACATCACGAATCGCCAGAGAACAGGAAATCCTAGGACAACTTGATCTCATCGGCAGAGGTTAATAGTCCAAGAGCATCTCATAAGATATTGAAAATAGAAGGGGAAGTAACAAATGTTTAACTTCGAAGGAAAGACAGTATTGATCACGGGAGCGAGCTACGGGCTCGGAGAACAATTCGCTTATTCGTTCGCGGAGGCCGGCGCCGATTTGATCCTCACAGCTAGAACAGAGGATTTGCTTCAAAATGTGGCAGATACTTGCAGAGAAAAAGGAAGCAAAGTTACAGCTGTCACTGGCGATGTTTCCATAGAAGAAGACGTGAAAAACGTAGTCGGGACAGGTATCGAAGAGCATGGAAAAATAGATGTCCTTGTCAATAACGCGGGCATAGCTGATATGCGCGGCGTCGCTCCAGAACACTTTGACAGTGAAACGTTTAATCAAATTGTTTCTGTTGACCTCGTTGGGGCTTTTTATTACGCCCGAGAATGCGGCCGACATATGTTAGAGAACGGGTCGGGATCTATCGTCAATATCGGATCAATACTTGGAAGTGGCGGAAGTGAAAACGGTGTGATCGCCTACAGCGCTGCAAAGGGAGGGCTACGAAACATGACCCTTCAGCTCGGAACCGAGTGGGCAGATAGAGGGGTACGAGTGAACGCAGTCTCCCCTGGATTCATTGTGACCGAGATGACAAGAGTTGCTTTAGAAGCGATGGGGATCGACAAGTGGATCGCAAGTCGAACTCCGATGCGTCGAGTAGGCGAATCTCAAGAAGTAACTAATGCGGTGATGTTCCTTGCATCAGATCTAGCAAGCTACATAACAGGCGTCGACCTTCTCGTTGACGGTGGAACAAATGCAATAAACGGGAGCTTCCAGATCCCGCCTATCCATCACGAATGGAATGTTGACACGCCGATGATTCCAACGTCCTACGAGCCTGTCCAACCCCGACCTGACTGGTACCAAGCCCTTGAGGCTGGTGTTCCAGGGGTCCACTACCCCCTACCAGAGTAAATTTGAACGATATCAATACTCCGAATCACCTCGAGGAGTTAGAACCAATAAGCAGAAGAGCTTGGGTTGTCCTTTTCGTCTGCTCATCTTCAATGTTCTTGCTTCTCCTCGATAGTGGTGCGATGTTCGTGGCCTTTCCCTTCATCGAAGACCGCTTCAGTGATCAGGCCTCACGAACAACCCTGTCATGGATAATCTCAGCTTTCTTTATCGTCATGGTTTCTGCTCTTCTAGTTGCTGGAAGAGCAGCCGACAGATTCGGACGGAGGAAAGTTTTCCTCAGCGGACTAGCCATCTACGGGATCGCAGCTATTCTCGGCGGCCTACTATCAAACATCTGGGCGCTTATCCTACTCAGGGCCTTGCAAGGTATGGGAGTAGCAATGTTATCCCCAACAGCTCTGGCCATCTGCCTAGTTGAATTCCCACATTCCCGACGAGCATACGCATTCGGAGTATGGGGAACGATAGGTGCCGGAGCAGGATTATGCGCAAGCCCAATAGGTGCCGGACTTGTTGAAATTTTCAACTGGCGGGCTGTATTCATCTTTACCGGCATTGCCGCCCTAGTAACGCTTGCCGTTGGATGGTCGGTCCTTGGGAAGGATGAGGAAGAGCGAGATACAACCCCTATTGACATCTTCGCCGCACTGCTGGCAACAATGACCGTTGCGAGCTTCACCCTGGTATTGGTTCAGGGGCAGGATTGGGGGTGGAGCGCTACGCCAACATTGGTATGCCTTGCCTTCTTTATCCTCTCCGCTCCGGCATTGGTCTACCGAAACACTTCACACCCCTACCCTCTCCTCAATCCAAAAATCTTTACCAGTCGTTCATTCAATATCGGCTGCTTGGGATCAGTATTCTGTCAAATAGGATTCTTTTCAATCTATTTTGGTCTTCCGCTGTACATGAAGGAAGTCTGGGATTGGACACCTCTTCGCATAGGGTTTGCCCTGATACCACTTAACATTATCCCGATACTGACCTCTGCCATTGCTGGGAAAATAGTGGACAAGCGAGGTCCACGTTCAATGATTGTCTTCGGTGGATTGTGGAGCGGAGGCGCCTGCATACTTATGGGGTTCTGGTTGATCGACATTGGATATACGTATCTTGCGATTGGATTGTTAGCGTACGGCTTGGGAGCGATGGCAATTGGAAACACAACCACTATCGCGACTCTTATGGGGATCGATGACACGATGTTGGCTAGCGCAACATCAGGCTCCTACACGGGGAGAAGATTGGGGTCGGCACTGGGTGCGGTCTTGGCTGCGGCGATCGTCGGTAACAGAATTGGAGAAGATTTCGCGGACGCGTATCTCTGGGTATGGGTCCTTGGAACAGCCGCATATTTTCTCGGTGCAATAGTTACCTTCCTGTTTTACCCAAAGCAGATCATCAAACCTGAGGGACAACCGATGGAGAGCTTTCCTTTCGCAGATTGAGCAGTAAGGAAATCGGGTTCTGATTCTTTCTTCCGTTGGGTTTGCTATATCGTATGGGCATGGACAAAAAACGAATAGTTATCACAGGAGCTAGTCGGGGCATCGGGTTAGAAATGGCGCGGATCCTTATTAGCCAAGGACACACAGTATATGGAGCAGTTCGGAACCCTGAGGGAGCTACCGACCTCCAGGAAGCAGGGCCCGCAGGTATCCTGCAACTCGATATCAGCGATCAGGATTCAATAACTGCGTTCGGAGAGAACCTCGGAAATACCACAGATGCTCTAGATATTCTCGTTAACAATGCGGGAATTACCAGCAACGATCTCGGAGCTGACCGGAGACAATGCAACCCGTGGCAGGTTGATAACGAAATAGTTCTCGAGGAGACGAGAATCAACGCTCTAGGCCCCATGATGGTTACACGAAGCGTCATAGGGCTCCTCGAAGCAGGAGACAATCCCGTCGTACTGAATACGTCATCGCAGCTCGGATCCATGATCATTGGAGCTGCGATGCCTTTCGATGTTGCCTACAACGTGTCAAAAGCCGCATTGAACATGATCACTGTCATGTCAGCGTCAACAAATAAAAACGTATCATTCGTTGCCTTGCATCCGGGTTGGGTAAAAACAGATATGGGAACAGATGCTGCCGAAATGGAAGTCGCTGATTCCGCAGGAGCAATCGTTAATTCTCTGCTAGCGCTTACTATCGAAGACTCTGGGCGGTTTATCCGCTGGGACGGCACCGATCACCCTTGGTAATGTCAACGATTGAACAACTATGGCGCTACCCGGTTAAGTCACTTCAAGGGGAACAACTAACCTCCACAGAAGTCACAGATGTCATACCGGGTGACCGGGCATGGGGAATACTTGATAATGAAAGCGGTCAACTGCTGTCAGCGAAACGAGTACCGAAACTGCTTGAAGGGTCAGCGGCATTAGTCGATGATGGCTGCCTCATCACGATCGATGGCAACGAGTTCCACAGTAGCGACGCCGGAGTAGACGCTGGCCTGTCAGCCTGGCTAGATCGGGAGGTACGACTCGCTCTACCCACTCCCGGAGAACAGGCAACAATCGAAATTGAATGGGATGAGGGCCTCGATGAAACTCCTGAAGAGCCAGAAGTTTTTGAATTTTCTACGTCACCAGGCTGGTTCTTCGACTCAAGTTCAAG
This sequence comes from Actinomycetota bacterium, assembly GCA_902565595.1. Taxonomy (GTDB): domain Bacteria; phylum Actinomycetota; class Acidimicrobiia; order Acidimicrobiales; family UBA8592; genus UBA8592. The sequence continues at coordinate 24,249 of CACFFD010000012.1, read as the reverse complement.
TCTGCACCTAATAGGTTCAGGTACCCTTACCATGCTCGATTCTCGCGTTGGGGAAGGAGCCGGCGATGTGCGGAGATTCAGGCCAAATATTGTTGTCGCTACATCAGAAGCGTTTATCGAAGATGAATGGGTCGGCAAAGAGTTGCTTCTTGGGGGCGTCACTGTCGATGTAAAGAAGAGAACGGACCGCTGCATCGTAATCTCTAGAGCCTTTGGTGAATTTCCAGCATCACGAAAAACTCTGAAATACCTGAGCAAAAATCATCAACGAGAGGCAGGGTTGAGTTTGGAGCCGATTAAACCAGGACTAATGACAGTTGGAGATCCAGTCGAGGTCCCCAACGACTAGATCTAGTCAAATTGTTCACGTACCGCTGGATTAGTTACTACGTCAGGAAGCCTGTCGCCCGATGCTCCGAGGGTGGAACCTCCATCAACAGTCAGGGTCTGGCCCGTGATGTAGCTTGCCTTCTCTGATAGAAGAAAGAGGACAGCGTTGGCGATATCTGCGGGTTCTCCTCGGCGTTGAAGCGGAATTCTCTGGGCGACTTCTTGCACGTCGCCCTGACCGGCCCTCGGTGTTTTCACGGTTCCTGCCGCAACCGCATTGACCCGAATACCATGCTGACCCCACTCGGCAGCCATGGTCCGAGACATAGATTCAAGTCCTGCTTTAGCAGCCCCGTATCCGGCAAGGAGAGGAATAGCTCGTGCTGCGATAGACGAAATGTTGACGATCGCCCCTGGTGAAGATTGTTCTATCAGCGACGACGCTACTTCGCGACAGCTAACTAGGGCATAACGGAGATTTCTTGAAAGGATTCGGTCAAAGGTATCCATCTCGCAGTCTTTTGTCCTGCTCCAGTCTGTGACACCAACCCCACCAACAACATTAACTAGAAACTTCACCGGTTCTTGGGCGTCTAAAATGTGGTTAAGCACTGCAGAAAAAGCCGTTTCATCGGTGACATCTGCGATGTGTGGTTGAATCGACCCTCGCAAGCCTTTACCTTCTTCAATGACCTCTTCCGCATGGTCTCTGTCGTAAGTGACGATGTGGAGCTCTGCTCCAGCGTCAGCGAGAGCTAAAGTGACCGCCGATCCTATGCCCCCACCGGCGCCGCCTACGACGAGTGCCGTTCCTCCTGATAGATCGAGTGTTGGTAGGTCGCTCACAATGTCACATTATATGAACCGGACCACGTGTTCCATATTCGCCGATACTTAGAATCATTTCGGCACTTAGGGTGGACTTCCCGATCTGCTTCTCTAAGCTCATGATGTGGAATTAATAATCGTTAGACACGGAAGACCTAACCGCGTAGAAAACGTTGAGGGGACTGCGGACCCCAGCTTGACCGACATCGGGCATGCACAAGCGGACGCTGTTGCGAACTACTTATGTGATCTAGAGATCGATTTGATCGTTTCTTCTCCTATGCTCCGGGCGCGTCAAACAGCTCAACCGCTTGTCGAAAAGCTCGGTAAGGAGTTGATAATCGTCGATGATTTAATAGAAATTGACAAGGACAGCGATACGTACCTTCCAATGGAAGAAGTAAAGGCCAAAGGGGGCGATGAATGGCAAGCAATCGTCGATGATCCGGACAGTATGCATGGCGATGTCGATATCGAAGCGTTTGCCGATCGCGTTTTCGCAGCGTTTGAAGAAATAATTACGACCAACCCTGGAAAGACTGTTGTGGCCTTCTGCCATGCCATGGTTGCTATGTCCTTTCTGCAACGGACACTAGGATACGAAGACCGGTACGGCTTGCGGATCGACTATGCCAGCATTACTCGAGTGCAAGCTTCGCGAGCTGGAGTGCGTTCGGTTCGATCCGTAAACGAAACCATGCACCTAGGGGATAAGGTCATTCTTACCCCATAGGGGTCGCTGGGGTAAGTTACGATTACCGCCGGATATGAAGTATTCTGATACTGAGACTAGGTTGAGCATATGCAAGCAGCGCTAATCACCGATAAGGAAAAGATCGAATTCGTCGAATTTGAACCCAGCGACCCTGAAAGTAATCAGGTTGTAGTGGACATCATATTCTGCGGGATTTGTGGAACCGACATTCATTCGTATCAGAGTCCGGGGCCTGCTTGGCCCTCAACGTGCGGTCACGAATGGACTGGCATTATCTCCAAAACCGGTTCGGAAGTGACCCGAGTCGCTGAAGGAGAAAGGGTAATCATCGCTGTTCCCCCTTCCTGTGGTACTTGCCCCGCATGCCTCGCTGGACAAATGAACAAATGCCAAACAGTGCTAACGGCAATGGTCGGGCGTGGGCCTTTTGAAACACCCCATGGCGGCTTCGCTGAACAGCTCACGATTCACCATGGTCGCGTTGTCCCAGTGAAAAATCCTGACTTAACAGACGAACAAGCAGCCCAGATTGAACCCGCAGCTATTTGTTTCCATGCTGTACGCGCCACTGCCCCACGATTAGGTGACGTAGCGGTGATACAAGGTGCCGGACCGATTGGTCTAAGTGCCTTGCAATGGGTTCTCGCCGCCGGAGCCGGCACAACTATCGTCGTAGAGCCAAATGAAACTCGAAGAAATCTAGCCTTAACCCTTGGAGCCCACCACAGCATTGACCCCAGTGACGCAAGAGAGTTCGTCGCCGAACACACCGGCGGCCTAGGCGGAGACGTCGTGTACGAATGCGCAGGGATCCCGGCAACTGTTCAATCCGCGGTTGATTTAGCCCGAAGAGGAGGAAGAGTTTCCTTAATTGGGCTGGCAATGGGAGATGCTCCGATGAGACCACGAGAGTGGCTTAACAAGGAAATAACAGTTTCTGCTGCTCTCGGATACACCCACGAGGAATTTGAAATGACGATGGGATATGTGAGTGACGGCAGAATAGATTTAGACGCTTTACACTCAGGAACCATAGACCTAGCAGATATCGCTGAGACATTTGCCGAGCTAGCTACAGGCCAATCAGAACATACGAAAGTTCTCGTCCGGCCATGACATTCATTCGGTAAGCGAGGAATACGGTGGATATAGAATTCTGGGTTGACCCGATATGACCGTGGTGTTGGGTTACGGCCAGGTGGGTCGTTGACGGAGTACAACCTCATCGTGACTTGGCGATCACGTGGCAGCCAATAAGCCTCTACTTCAAAAATAATCCCGATAAGGACAGCAGCCGGTACCCCTGGTATGTGCGTTCCCATAACTTATTGCGCGTGATGGAATCCATCCGCGAAACCGAAGAACGCGAGGCCGTCCAACGTTATTACTGGGAATTAGGGCGCAGAATCCACCACGACAGAGATTTCCTTGACTTCGACCTTAACGAAGTGCTCAATGCAGTCGGAATCGATACCCGCCATGCCGCAGCGTATGAGGATCCCTCCTTTGATGAAGAAATCCGTACCCGCATGAATGAGGGCATTGAGCTAGCTGGAGATGACATCGGAACCCCTATCATCGCCTTCACAGACGACCAAGGAGAAAAAGTCGGAATATTTGGCCCTGTCATCACCCGAGTACTTGAACAAGAAGAGAGCCTCAAAATGTGGGATAGTGTAGTGACTCTGACAACTACACCGGGGTTTTGGGAATTGAAACGGACAAGAAAAGAAGGTCCTGATTTTGGAGAACGACCATGACACATGATGCTTCACTCGCAGAGGATAAATTAGCGGTCGCTGAAACTATTTATCATTACGCTCTAGGGATAGACACCAAAGATTTTGATCTGTACAGATCAATATTCGCTGATCAGGTAGAGATCGATTTCTCTTCCTATGAAGGCTCGTCTGTCGTTGAACCAAGCTTGTTAGCAGGCGACCAGTGGGTCAGGCGTGTACAGCCTCTCTTTATGGGATTAGCTGCGACACAACACACGATGACGAATCCCCTAGCAGTAATCGATGGAGACTCTGCTACGTGCCGCATGTACATGCAAGCCCACCATGTGTATGAGCCAGATAAAGACGATTCCTGGTTTACTCTGGGCGGATTCTATGACGACTCCCTAGTTCGAAGCGACCTGTCCCCCACTGGCTGGCTTCTCACCGGCGTAAAACTCACTGTGCTTTGGCGGAAGGGCGACCACTCGATCATGGCTTTAGCACGAGAAAAAGGCCGCGAAACTCTGGCCGGTTAATTGCCGTATCTCTGATCCGGCCTACAGCTACTTTTAGATTTTAATTTAGACGGCATCCTGCAGGATGCGTATGATTCCTAGAGAACAAGGAGAAACCATGACAGGTAGAACTTTTGATTTTGAAACTGAACTAGATGAAATGCACCGCGCAGTCCTAAGTGTACTTCCAGAGAAATTATTGGACCTGACAGATATCTCGGCGACACGGGAGGGCATTGAGGAGCTCTTTTCTCAAATGCCGGCATTCGAACAGCCCGCAGATGTATCTATAGAGGAAATGCACGTTTCAGGCCTCAACGACGACCCTGACGTGCGCGTGAAAGTCTACAAACCCACATCACTTCCTCCTGAAGCGCCCGGAGTCTTGTGGATCCATGGTGGCGGAATGGTACTTGGCACAGCCGATTGGGACGACGACGTATGCACCCCTATGGCTCAAGCACATCAATGCGTAGTGGTTTCAGTTGATTACCGCCTAGCCCCTGAAGACCCCTGCCCCGCCCAGTTACATGACTGTTACGCTTCACTGAAATGGTTTAGTGAAAACGCTAGCAGCTTAGGAGTATCAGCTGAACGGATCGCCATCGGCGGCGCTTCAGCTGGCGGTGGGCTTGCCGCTGGAACAGCCCTAATGGCGAGAGATAACGGCGGCCCTAATTTGGTCTTCCAGCTTCTGGTCTTCCCAATGCTTGATCACCGAAACGAAACCCCAAGTAGTTTCGGCACGTCAGATACACGTGTATGGAATAGGGAGGCAAATATAGCTGCTTGGGAGGCATACCTTGGTGGGGCTGCTGAAGTAACACCATATGCCTCTCCTAGTATCGCCAGCGACCTCTCTGGCCTCCCTCCTGCATACATAAACGTCGGAACACTGGACATATTCGTAGACGAAGACATTGAATACGCCCAACGCTTATCCCAAGCAGGCGTTCCCGTAGAACTCCATGTCTACCCTGGGGCCTTTCATGGAAGTAACGGCTTTGTCGCAGAGTCCCCTCTTTCCATGCGATGGGCTGCCGATCAAACTGCCGCTTTAGAAGCAGCACTCAATTCTGAGAACTAGCACTTTCTGAGACTGACTCCGCTCATGAAGATTCGTATTTTCACTGAACCACAGCAAGGAGCTGGTTACCAAAGACTCTCTACACTCGCGACCCATGCTGAAAATTTGGGATTTGATGGGTTCTTTGTCAGTGACCACTATCACGTGATGGGTGGCGCTGATCCAAGAATGGGTCCAACTGATGCGTTAACCACGCTTGCTGGTTTAGCACGCGACACAAACAAAATACGACTCGGAACACTTGTCTGTGCATCGACGTTTAGAAATCCTGGGCGACTAGCCGTCATGAGCGCGGAAATTGATCAAATGTCGCAGGGGCGATTAGAACTTGGAATCGGCGCAGGATGGTTTGACCGAGAACATGCGGCGCTGGGGATAGAATTCCCCGCATTAAAAACACGATTTGACCGCATGGAAGACCAACTTGAAATCCTTCGTCTTTTCCGTGATACACCTGCGGAAAAGTCGTTTGATTTTGAGGGAATGACCGTAGCTCTACAAGACTGCCCGGCTCTTCCCAAAGCGGTCCAGAATCCCGGTATCCCAATCATTATTGGTGGCGGTGGCCCGAAACGGACACCGAATTTGGCCGCCCGCTTTGCTGATGAATTTAATTTACCTTTCAGGCCACCAGATAGTTTCAAGGAACAGGTTGAGCGCGTATCGCAAGCATGTGAATCTATTGGCCGTGACCCTGAGAGCATTATTTTTTCTGTAGCTCAGGTAGTTTGCGTGTCCGATTCAGAGAAGGAGTTTACGAAACGTGCTGAGCGAATTGGTCGTTCCCCGACCGAACTCAGAGAAAATGGTGTCGCAGGAATGCCTGATGAGGCGGTCAGCCGAATACTGGCATTTCGGGAGGCCGGCGCGACACGCATATACCTTCAAGTACTTGATGAGGATGACCTAGATCACGTGACTTTCATCGCTGAATCAGTCGCGCCGCTACTACAAGGAGGCGTTGATGCCTGATTTATCTGGAAAGGTGTTTATTATTACTGGTGGGAATGGTGGTATCGGCCTCGGACTCGCTGAAGGGATTGCTGATGCGGGTGGCTCTGTCGCGATATGGGCTCGAAATACGGAAAAAAGTGAAGCTGCGGTCAGTACCTTGCAGAAAAGGGGCGCTGAGTCCCATGCGTTTACTTGTGATGTCAGTTCCGAAGAGGATGTCCAGCGGTGTATGCAGGAAACGCTGAGTGCGTTTGGAAGGATTGACGGGTTGTTCGCAAACGCTGGACGCGGAGGTACTGGCACCCCGTTCGTAGACGTGAGTCTTGAAGAATGGCGAAAAATTATGGCCGTTAATCTCGATGGAGTTTTTTTAACGTTGCGTGAGGCGGCACGTCATCTTATCGATCAGGGAACGGGCGGAAGTCTCGTGGCCGTATCGTCAACGTCGGCAGTCCACGGAGCTGGAGGCAATGAGGCGTACGGAACCGCGAAGACAGGTGTAACTGGGCTCGTCAGGGCGCTCGCCGTTGCTTTGGCCCGCCATCAGATTAGGGTCAATAGTCTCTTGCCCGGATGGACAATAACGGAACTCGCAACGCCTGCATATGAGAATGACCGTTTCCGGGAAGTGACAACGCGGAGAACTCCTGTTCGTCGATGGGCGGACCCTAGCGAATTTAGAGAAATTGGGGCCTTCCTTGCAGATCCATCACAAACTTTTCACACCGGCCAACAGGTGTGTTTGGATGGCGGGTATACGATCTTCTGAGTATTTGTGGCATAAATCACAACTGAAATCGCATAGGGTTCGTAGCCGAAGCCTTAAGTATCGCTACGGTTGGTACTTATGCCTGAACGACCTAAACGTGGGACTACTCGTGAAGCGCTAGCTGTCACCCCCTTTAGACGGCTCTATATCGGATCATTTCTCTCGGGAATTGGGCGGTGGATGCAGACAACAGCGCTCGGTGTTCTCGCATGGGAAATAAGTGGCTCAAGTGAATACCTCGGAGCAATTATCTTTGCGAATCTAGGCCCGCTTGCCCTTCTGAGTCTTCTGGGAGGTTCGCTTGCCGATACAGGGAATAGGCGAAATATTCTTTTCCTCTCTCAAATTTGGCAGCTAGCGTGGACGGTAGTTCTGACGATAAACGTTGTCGATGGTGAGATCGGGCAAACAACGCTTCTGGTTTTGGTTTTTATCATCGGCCTTGGTCAAGGAATTTACGCCCCGACTTTCACGTCGGTTATCCCTGAACTTGCCGGGAGAAATAATCTCCAAGCGGCTGTGGCGTTGAATTCGATGTCGATGAATGGCGCTCGAGTTATTGGGCCTGCTTTGGGGGGATGGTTGACGAGTCGTTTTGGCTTTGCAGAGGTTTTTGGATTAAACGCGGCAACGTACCTCTTCGTCCTCGCAGCAATAATGTTCACTCAAATTCCTGAGACAACTGCGGAACCGAAAAGTTTGGGAGATCGCCTCCTTGGCGGATTTAGAATTGCCAAACGCGCCCCCCAAGTTGGAAGCCCTCTCATTCTGATGTCGCTATTTTCGTTCTTCTGCCTTCCTTTCATCGGACAACTTCCTGCTATCGCTGAAGTGAACATGGGCATTGACGCCAAAAGCACACAATATGGATGGTTTTATGCAACGTTTGGCTTTGGCGCGCTTTTCGGCGCTCTCCTCGTCGGGACCGTCCTGTTGCAAGCTCGTAGAGATCTCCTGATAAGATTCTCGCTCGTGTCATTTGGCGTAACGCTCGCATGGCTCGTTTCCCTCCGATCGATTAACACCGGGTACTTCGCTATTTTCTTAGTTGGCTTGTGTTACCTTATTCTGCCGACAACGCTAAGCACATACTGGCAGGAGCACGTAGATGAGAACATACGTGGAAGAATTGCCGCTATCTGGGTGCTTTCCTTCGGCGGAACGGTTCCTTTCGGAAATTTAATTGCAGGTCCGCTAATAGAGATAACTTCGCTATCAGCAATTCTCTACTCAAGTGCGATCATCGCCGTTCTTCTCGGAGGACTCTTTAGATTAAAGTCCGGCCCCATAATCGGAGAAGACATCCTCTCCACCGGGCAGAATTAGGTACTACCTGCCTCATTCATGTAATCCCGGTAATAGGTGATGCATCCGTCTTCAACGCGGTAGACGCCAACGCCCTCCCGGTATCCGTCGTCCGAGGTAAACGACCACTGTGCCCAAGCTGTATGGTCATCTCCTGCAAGTTCTTCGAGACGAAATTTGCCATTGATCGAAGCCACAACCGTATTCATCTTCTCCAGAAATTGAGATATTTCAGACCTTCCGTTAAATGTCCCGAAAATCGGGTCATCAAAGACCGCATCTTCAGAAAACATGTGAGCCGTGAGGGTGTAATCCCCCGAATCCTGATTCGACCAGAATTGTTTTATCACCTCGTATGCTTCACCACTCATAGAAACCCTCCTTCGATATTTTGCTTAACGTGTAAGCAATTCTTGTGTCTAATTGACTTGCTTGTCTTGGCCCTCCCAATATGGAGCACGGAGCTTGTACTTTTGCAGCTTACCGGTCGCCGTTCGTGCAAGTTCATCACGGAATTCAATCGAAGTCGGGCATTTATAATGGGCTAATTTCTCTCGGCAATAATCAATAAGTTCCTGCTCCGTTATTTCACTCTCAACAACGACCAGCGCCTTCACGGTTTCTCCCCATTTATCATCAGGAACGCCGATAACAGCAACCTCGGTTACAACCTCATGCGAGAAAAGAACATCTTCAACTTCAATAGAAGAAACATTCTCCCCACCTGAAATAATGACATCCTTTTTCCTATCAGCAATAGTTACATAACTCTCGTCATCTATATATCCACCATCACCCGTATGGAACCAGCCCGAACGGATAGCATCACTAGTCGCTTCAGGTTGATCCCAATAGCCTTTTAAGACATGATTCGATCGGGCGAGAATCTCGCCATCATCTGTGACCTTTATCTTCACACCCAAAGCTGGCGCTCCAGCACGGCCAAGTAACTGTGCCCGTTCTCCACTGGGAAGCTGATCCCATTCTGTTCTCCCACGCGACATCGTTAAAAGCGGAGCTGTCTCGGTAAGGCCGTAGATCTGAATGAACTCCCAACCCAATACTGTCTCCACCTGCTCAATAATTGAGGTTGGCGGAGGAGCACCAGCAACAACAATCCTTGTCCGGCCAGCCCCTGGAATTTCCCCTTCCCACGTTGCAGCAGCATCAAGTATCGCAGCAACAACAGCGGGAGCGCCACACATCAACGTCACACCATGCTTCTTAACTCGTTGAAGAATTTCCTCACCGTCGACTTTCCGCAAAACAACTTGCGGAACTCCCATAGCAGTTAGGGCAAACGGCATCCCCCACCCATTGCAATGAAACATCGGCAATGTATGCAGATACACATCACGATCATTAACTCCTGCCTGCCACCCAAAAATCGCAGCATTTGTCCATAACATCCGGTGGGTCATCTCGACACCTTTAGGTCTCGCCGTCGTTCCACTGGTGTAGTTAATCGTTGCGGTAGCGTTTTCATCCTCCTGCCACTCTTCAGGTTCTCCAGACACAAAGATCTCACTATCAGTATCGGCACCCAGAACAAGAAACTTCTTCACAGATATGTCCTTCAAAGTGTCGGCTAACTCTGGATCAACAAGTAGAACTTCCGCACCTGAATGGTCAACTATGTACTGGATTTCCTCAAGGTTTAAACGAAAATTAATAGGGACACCTACTCTCCCGTAAGCGGCTGTCCCAAACAAAAAAGTAAGCATTCGCGACGCGTTTTGAGATACAAGGGCAACTCGTCCACCTATTGGAACACCCATTAGTTCAAACCCTTTCGCCATTGCCTTAGCCCGACTAGCGAACTCACCATATGTAAAATCTGGAAGAGGTTGCGCCGGCTGATTCGGCTCATCAATGATTCCGATACGAGTGCCGTAGACGAGACGAGCCCGATCTATATGATCTTTGACTGTTAATGGGACAAGCATTCCGGAGCTCCTTTGGGATTGTCCAGTATTTGAAATTTTAGACTGTGCATCTCTTTTCGTCAGATCGACAGACATAACCTAACGACTTGATAAAACATAATGTATGAGATCTGGGGATTACATATCAGACTGGTGGTCGTGCTATTTTTATTAAATGAACGCACCGAATATTCTTCTAATAGTCGCAGACCAAGAACGTCAAAGAGATTGGATTCCGGAAGGTTTCTTACTACCTGCCAGACAACGTCTCATGGACCAAGGTTTAGAATTTACAAAGTATTACACGCATACATCCCCTTGTTCGCCAAGCCGCGGAACCCTATTTACGGGCCAATACCTTCCAGTCCACGGAGTTCTAGAAAACTGCATAATGCCGGCAAATGGGGAACTATCCACTGACGCCCAAACGCTCGGAAAGCTTTTCCGTTCCAAGGGCTATTACACCGGCTACAAGGGCAAATGGCATCTTGCGCCGGTGGCTTTTCCAGACATGGACGCATATGGGTTCAGTGACTGGGAAGGTAACGATAAAGCATTTTGGGGGCAGGCAGGAAGCGGTGTCGAATTTGATGAGCCGATTGCACGTTCCGCTGCCAAGTGGATACAGGATAGAAAAGACGAATCAAACCCGTGGTTCTTATCAGTAGGCCTCGTTAATCCGCATGACATCATGTGGTTCCCTATGGACCAGCCCTGGTATCAGGAAGAAAACGCTGAAAAGGTCAAAGCATTAAAAGAGCGATATGCGACATACGACTGGGGTCGAGAAGACCCTCTTCCCGCTTTCAACCTGCCATACGAGGAATGGATGACGGAACTGCCGGAGAATTTCGACGATGACTTACATACGAAGCCTGATGTTCATAGAAGGTTCATGCATGAAATGTCTAGGTCAAATGGGTATTTGGATCCGGCTGACAGGCCAAAATGGCTTCGATTGCTCGATTATTATCTCAAACTTCATCAGATGAGCGATGAGAGCTTGTCATTGATCCTCGATGCGTTGGATGAAACTGGGGCGTGGGACAATACTGTAGTTATTTTCACTGCTGACCACGGTGACCAGTGTGGATCGCATGGCCTGCGTTCAAAAGGCCCATGGAATTATGAAGAGACTATGAAAATACCGTTGTATGTCGTTGCGCCAGGTATTACCTCGCCAGGAACTGTCACTGATGCGATGATGAGTCCTGTCGATCTCGCAGCTACTATCTGTGAGCTTGGTGGGATCAATCCGGATGAAGCTGATTTACCTGGCCGATCAATGCTTCCGCTTTGGGAGAACCCATCGCTTGACGGAAGGGACTATGTTCTCTTTGCCCAAGATTGGGCATGGTATGACGGCCTGTTGAATACGAGGTATGCAAGTAGAGGCATTTTTGACGGCCGCTACAAATATTGTCGATATTATGGTGTCGGAGGATCAAGCACTACGAGAGGTACTCCTATAGAAGGGCCAAAAATCTTCACAGAGGATGCCCACTTTGACGATCAGGAGCACGAGTTCTATGACCTTCATGAGGACCCTCATGAGTTGGTTAACCTTGCTATGGACCGGAACCGACGAGCAGAAATACGAGAATGGTATGAACGTCTCCGTGAAGCTGAAATAGAAGAATTCGTTTCGCTTCAGGCCAAAACGTGATCAACCCTCCTCCCTTCCCAACATCTGTTGGTGAACTGACCGGACCTTTCCTAAGTGGCGCACTTGGAGCAGAAGTTTCGGAGTTTCACGCTGACCGTATTGGGGAAGATCGGGGCATGCTCGGGGAAATCTTCAAACTAGATATCTCTTTTGAGGATGACTCGATGGAGCCGCTGACGCTTGTCGCAAAATTCGCCGCTCTTCGAGAAGAAACTTTGGCTCTCGCTAAACGCGGAGATACTCACGAACGAGAGCTCCGAAGCTACGATGAGCTGCTCTCATCCGCACCCGTTAACGTACCTGAGCTTATCGCAGCATGGTACGACGATGAGACAGCAGAATTTCTTTTGTTGCAGGAATTGATCTCGGCGGATACCTCTGTAGATCAAATAGCTGGCCTGTCAGAACAGCAGGCCCGACTTGTAATCTCAGAAATGGCGAAATTGCATGCGTGCTGGTGGAATGATCCCAGATTGGAAGCAATGAGCTGGCTACCGCGACTAGATGACCAACGAAGACGAACCAACTTGACGACAATTACACGAAACGGATGGGGAAAGTTAGCCGAAATGCTCGAAGGGGAAATTTCACTTTCGAACATTACTCAAAATGGTGAAGAGCTAGCTGGAGAAATAGATGCAATGCTGAGCCGGACTGCAGCGTTCCCATCTACATTTATTCATAGTGATTTGAGGGCAGATAATCTGCTGTTTTCACCGGATGGTCAATCTGTTGCACTTATTGACTGGCAAGGTTGCTGCATTGCTCCACCAGTGTTTGATTTTGCATATTTTCTGATCCAGTCCGTGACGATCGAAGACCGGCAGCGTTTAGAAGATGATCTCCTTCGGTTCTATGCTGAAGAGCTGGAACGAGGTGGGCTGAAAATCAGTCTCTCAAACTTGAGGGAGGTCTATGAATCTTCGCTCATTTATAGTTTCGCAATTGCATGTTCTATCCCACTAATCAATGACCCTACGATCCCACGTGTTCGTGAGCTTGGTATCGCGATGGGAACACGGTCGATTCAGGTACTCAAAGATCACGGCCAGCTCTAATATTGATACTGAGTTGCCTTCAACTGGAGTCGGAGAGCTAGACCTTCAATAATGGATTGTCGAATCAAGCTTCTGGTTTGATCAGTTAAGTCTTCGCAAAGGTCACTGAGATACTGTCGGAGAACTAATTGCTTCGACGAATTTTACGATGCTTTCACCGCTACCAGGGATTTCACCTTGACGGAAGTGCCTTTCAAAGAACCATCCCATAACGAGACAGCGGATGACTTCTTTGAGTTCAGGCTCAGATAGTGCTGAGAATTCCCCTGTTCTGGTTCCGAGTGAAGCTAAAGATTGAAATGTTTCATCTTGGAATTGAGCTCTTCGTTGCATCAATTTCTCAAACTCTGGATGAAATCGAGCTTCAAGGGGAACGGATGCTAGAAAAGCTGAATGGCCTGGAAAATCATCGGCGATCTTACGGCTTGATGCGATGAGGTGACGGAAAGCTTCAACGAGCGTTTTTTCCTCACTCGCCGATGAGACACTACCCCAGATCACATCGGCTGTTTCTTCGAAAACAGCCATATACAGGGTCTCTTTATTTTCATAATGGTTATAAATGGCACTGGGAGCGAGCTCGGCTGATTCCGCTATCTTTAAGATCGACGCACCATCGTACCCTTTGATAGAAAACACGATTCTCGCTGCGCTAAGAATACGATGGCGCGTTTCTGCGCTATCTACTCCCGCAGGCCTACCACGCTTCCTCATTTATTTTCCTGACTGAACTAATGCTTTGCCGTTATAGAGAAACAACTTTTCCTCGTGCTTCTGTGTCTTGCCACCGCAAGAACCGTCGTTCCATCATCCCAATAATTGCATTAAAGACAAGGGCAAGGCCTGCAAGGATGGTTATCAAAGCAATCGCTTTTCCCATACCAAAGTTATTTGTCTCGTAAAGGAGACGCTGACCTAAGCCTCGTTTAGAGACGATGAACTCTCCGAGAACAACGGCAAGTATCGAATAGATGGAAGAGAGTCGTAGGGCTCCAAACAATGGGCCGAGAATACCTGGAATCACGACATACCTGAATTTTTGGAATTGTGTCGCCCCCATAGAAGTCGCAACGACGTCGAGATCTGGGTCTACACCGCTCACTGCAGCTTGGACAGGTATTTGCACAATGAAGAAAACAATTATTGTTGCTAACGCAACTTTTGAAGCTATGTCAACCCCGTACCAGAGAATGAGAATAGGGGCGAGTGCAATCTTAGGAACAGCATTCGTGAAAATAAGGAATGGCGACAAGACCTTCGCTACTTTTTTGAAACTACCAAGGAGAAGCCCCACAATAAATCCCAAACCAGAGCCAATGACAAAGCCAAGTAGGGCTTCCTGAAGTGTTACCCAGAAATCAGCCCAAAATGTTGAATCGTCCCAAATATCAAGAATAAAATCCCACGCTTCGCTGGGCACCCCTTGAAATAGGGGAATAATTTCAGGAAAGAGTTCAAAGCCAAATGGACTCCACCCTTTGAAAATCCAGCGTGACTCCCACGCCCAAATAATTAGTACTAGAAGGCCTATTCGAAGAAATTGGACAGGTAGGTCGATAGCTTTAAGAATGCGCTGCCATCTAGGTACTTCGACGATAGAGGACATGTCGAAACGTCCTGATTCAGAACCTTCTGATTGAGATGCATAAATTTGAGAATTGTCTGTTTCGTCGTTACTTGGTTCAGCTGAGGATGTATCAGATGATTTCATCACGAAGTTCCTTCCATATCCTGTGCTCCGCTTCTTTGAACTTGTCGTCGAATCGGAGTTCATCTATCACTCGTGGTCTTGGTAGGTCAATGATCGTATCGCTTTTAATGCGTCCTGGACGAGCGGTCATCACGATAACCCGATCTGCTAGCAAGACTGCTTCTTCTAGGTCGTGGGTTACGAAGATCACTGAACTTTCTCCTGATCTTTCCCAGAGATTTATAAATTCCCCCTGCACTGTGAGTCGGGTTTGAGCATCAAGGGCTCCAAACGGCTCATCCATAAGCCACAAATCTGGATCAATAGCCAGTGTTCTAGCAATTGCGACTCGTTGGCGCATTCCTTGCGATAGTTGCGATGGGTAGGAATTTTCGAAGCCATCGAGATGCAAGAGAGAGATCAATTCGTGTGCTCGCTCTCGTCGCGTCGCTTTGTCAACACCGTGGATTTGTAGCCCCATTTCAATATTGCGGAGTGCTGTTCTCCATGGGCTTAGTGCAGATCGTGCCAGCATGTAGCCGACATCTCGGCTTGGCCCATCAACTTCTTTACCGTTTCGCTGAACGGATCCGGCCGTAGGTGGAATCAAACCTGCCAGCATATTGAGTACGGTTGTTTTACCGCAACCGCTGGGGCCGACGATGGCTACAAATTGGCCTTTGGGGATTGCTATATTGATGGTGTCTACAGCGAGTACGGGGTTATTACCTTCTCCACCGAACACCAGTGAGACGTTTTCTATGTCGACAGCATTAGTCATAATTTTTTGATTCCTGTATTGAATATCTTTCTAAAAGGTTTTTCGGGGCCGGTGCCTAGGCACCGACCCCGAGTCAGTATCTATAAACCGACTACGTTTTTATTCGCAGTCGAGATCCTGTGCTACTTCATCAGCAGCGAATAGGCGGTCGGTCTTGCCGACATCAACCGAAATCTGGCTGATTGTTTCAATCTGATCGAATGAAATATCACCTGTGGTGCTAAATCCGTTTGCATACTTCGCCACAATCGCTGGGATCAGCGGGTGGAGCGCTTCAGGGAAGTAGAGAGCTGCGATTTCTTCAACACGTTCCGTATTAGCCGGATCGGCGAGGAATGCAATAGCTTCTACAGTTCCTGACTTGTAGGCACAGAGTTCAGCTTGACTGTTCTCAAATGTTTCTTTACCAGTCATGTAGACAAGGCCTGGCCAATCAAGTCCTGGAGGCCCTTCGCCCCGTTGGATCGAGAATGGATTGAGACCAAGGTCTTGTAGCACTGCAACAACCTGGAATGGGTCGAAGGTTACAGTCCAGTCCGTTTCGTTTGAAACTAACGGTGGAATTGGTTCGAGACCAACAGCTACATAGGTGAAGCACTCTTCATCGAGCCCTGCTGCTTGGATGAGGATTCTTGCGAGGTCCTCAGCTGCAGCTCCACGGGCAACAACACCAACATTGGTGCAGTCAAGCTTCTCCATGGCTTCTTGCCAGTCCATGTTCTCAGTAATGCCATTTGCATCGGCATAGTCCTTATCGACAATAACGTCGAAGAGGTTGTAAAGCAGTGTTTCCATGAACACAACAACTTCAAGGCCATTGTTAAGCAATGGGAAGACGTTGTTGTAAATATTCGCAGCGAAATCAGCTTCACCAGCTGCAAGAGCAGCTGCTGTTTCAGGTCCGCTACCAATCTGGACACACTCTAGTGTGAGGTTCCTTGCCTCGTACATTCCTTCTTCACGACCAATCCACTGTGGAAGGGAAGCGGTTGAAGGAGCACAAGTGGTGCTCATTGTGACCATTTCAGGAAGTTTGTTAAGGCCGATAGGTGCTGCTTGTTCGGCTGCTGCCCCAGTAGATTCGAACGTGAGTTCTTCTACAACTTGTTGGACACCATCACCGTCGTATTCATACACCTCGTAAATACCTGTTCCTGGTTCACCAACATCGAGGAAATCGATAGCGCCGGAAGCACCGTCGTAGTCAATGTCAGCTCCATCAGCGAGCAGAGCTTTACAGTCAGCGAATGTTGAACACTTCTCACCGTCACGGCTTACCGCAACCATTTGGGCGGCAATGTCAGCAGAATCGTTTGATCCTGCGGCTTCAGCAGCAAGAGCGATCAGAATCGCACAGTCATATGACTGGGCGGAGAAGATCGTTGACACGTCAGGAGCAAACTCAGCAAACGCACCCGGGAAGAATGCGGCACCAGTTGAAGGAGCAGCAGCTGGCTGCGTTCCCTTCATACCTGCAGCGATACTTGGGTTGGCTTCATCAATAAGCGCACCAAGTTCTCCAGTTGCCATACCATCGGTGATGTAAATCTGGATGTCTTGTGGGCCTGCACCTTGCTCAACCATGGCCTGAATTAGCTGAACGCCTTCTTCGAAGGCGACAATTACGACAGCGTCAGGGCCGGAAGCAATTACGTCAGCTACCACATCATCGAAGCTTGTGGACTCTGGAGCGTAAGGCTCACTGTAAACGATGGTTCCACCACCGGCTGCAACTGCAGGTTCAAACTCGGCGTTAAAACCAACACCATAGTCATCGGCACGGCTCACAACAGCAACGTTGGTGTACCCGTCACCGAGTACCACGTTAGCTAGAGCTGGAGCTTGTAGGTCATCGGATGGTGCGGTACGGAAGTAGTACCCGTCGTCACCAGATGTACCCAAACCAGCGGCCGTGTTCGAAGGTGAACACTGTGTCACACCAGCGGAAGTAATCTTGTCGATTACCGAACCGGTAATACCTGAAGCTGCAGCACCAACAATGGCATCCACATTCTCAGTCAACAACCGGTCAACCGTAGTATTAGCGATATCAGGATCTGTACCCGAATCACCCTTTGTTAAAGTAACGTCAGCGCCATTGACACCACCAGCGGCGTTAATGTCACGTATAGCCATATCGACAGCTAAGACAAGTGGCTCTGACAAGAATGCCAGTGCACCAGTCTCAGGAAGCAACGTTCCAATGTTCAGTCCTTCAGCAGATCCTGAGTCGCTATCGCTAGAGCTATCATCGCTAGAGCTATCATCGCTAGAGCTATCATCGCTAGAGCTATCATCGCTAGAGCTATCATCGCTAGAGCTTTCGCTACTTGAAGCGGATGATTCAGAACCACTACTGGAAGAGCTGTCATCGTCGTCACCACATGCTGTGGCAACAAGAACGAAAGCAAACAATACGGCTAGAAGTCTTAATAGACGTCTATTCCTCATGTAATTCCCCTCTGTAATAGAAATTAAGTACTGAACAGGGAGTTCAGCACCGTATTATTGTGCCATCGAAAACAGTAATTAACAAATAAATGAACAAATTAACATTTATTATATGAAAAGGAGATTACGAAAATTTATCGCTAGCCGATCGGGGCGTAATCTACCTCTTCAATGGCTCTGAGCTCATCGAATCTCTGACGAAGTTCATTTCTCCGACCTCGATCCATCGCTAGGTTGATCAGCTCATGCGGGTCTTCTTGGAGATCGTACCATTCATGGTCATGATCCTCGAAAGAACTGTCTACATCGAACTGGATCGTCCCAGAGAGAGGGACTCCAGCAGCATCTGCCCCACCGCCGACTCCATAGTATCTACAGTACTTATAGCGCCCATCGAAAATACCCGCACTGGCATATCTCGTGTGCTCAACACCTTTGTACCAAGGCCATTGTTGGGAGAACAGCACGTAATCTCGAATTTTTGCATCCAAATCATCGAAAAAGGGTGTAAGGCTTTCTCCGACAAGGCCAGGGTAATCACTGGGGGTAACGCCACCAAGTTCGGCAATAGTTCGGGCCAAGTCAACGTGGCATGCTAGGGAATTTGTTTGAGTTCCAGCCTCTGTTTTCCCTGGAATCTTCATATATAGGGGTATCCGCATCGTTTCCTGGTAATTCCATGGCCCTTTCGAACGGAGACCGTGGGAACCAACTTGGTCGCCATGGTCAGACGTGAAAATAATTATCGTGTCATCCCAGATATTAAGATCATCAAGAGTTCTGAAAATACGCATCATTTCGGAATCATTGAGTTCGTGTAATTTGACGTAGTAATCGAGATAGCGGAGCCACAGATATTCATCTTCACGATTCATCGTCCCCGGCGCTCCCCATTTGAGCATCGCATGCATCCATCTTCTGTGGACGTCAGGTTTGGTATGGAGATCGTCGTGGAAATTGGCGGGTAACTCTGTAAACCACTCATCCAGTTCATGAGCGAACGGCGGGAAGTTATCTTTCCGCCCCCAATCTCTATCCTTTAAACGCTCTCGGACATGGTCGGTCTCCGCTTTATTATCAACTTGCCACCATGGCTGATCGCAGGGGAACCACATGATGTCATGCGGGTTAACGAATGCTGTTGTTAAAAACCAAGGGCTCCCCGAGTTTGCGTGCTCCTCTAACCAGGCAATTGTTTGATCGGTTATCGGCTCATCAAATTCTGTTCCGGTTCCTGGGAGTCCCC
This sequence comes from Actinomycetota bacterium, assembly GCA_902565595.1. GTDB lineage: Bacteria > Actinomycetota > Acidimicrobiia > Acidimicrobiales > UBA8592 > UBA8592. The sequence goes on along the minus strand of CACFFD010000012.1, from coordinate 5,205 downwards.
ACCAAGCGGAGTCGTTCCCCTCCCAATCGCCAAAACCATACTTTTCCATTTCTGGGTACCGTTGATTCTGCAAATGCCACTTACCTTTATATGCGGTCTTGTAACCCTGCTCTCTAAGCATGTGTCCGAGAGTGGCGGTTGATGTAGGAAGATTGGTGTTCTCTGGCCCAGTTGAATTTTCGAGCACTCCATGTTGGAGCATATATTGCCCCGTAAATAGAGTCGCCCGAGATGGACTACAAGGCGAAGTATGCGTGTAGTAGTTTGTGAACTCTAGCCCTTCATCTAGTAGACGTTGACGCGCCGGCAGTTCAAGGCCCGCTGGAAGCCAATCACGCTGCCGCTCTTGATCTGAAACAATGAGGAGAATATTGGGTTTAGTCATGGAGTAAATCTAGCAGACCATGCCCCGTATATGCGAAGCATCAGAAATGGCCCTGTTATCTAACTAACTTTTCGAACTGTCGAATAGCGCGGGCAATATCAGAAAATGAAGAATACATAGGAGTTGGAGCGAAGCGAAGTACATCCGGGTCGCGCGCATCAGGAACTATACCTCTTCGGATAAGCTCCCTCTCCAAAGTAGCTGCATCACCTTGAACGCGAACCGAAATTTGGCACCCTCTTCTCTCTGGATCTTCGGGAGTTATACTCTCAACTCCTTCAATTGCCTGAATTCCTTTATCTAGATACGCCGTTAATCGCATGGACCGCTCTCTAAGCACACCAAAGCCAATTTCGTGAATCATCTCTAGAGATGATTTAAGGGGAACTATGGAGAACAATGACGGATTTGAGACTTTCCACCCATCAGCTGATTGCCTTGGGATAAAGCGCTCTTGTCCATGCATATCGAATCTTGTTTCAGGGTTATTCCCCCACCAGCCGGCGAGCCTAACCAAGTCAAGGTCTCCGTGATGTTTCTCATGGACAAAATACCCGGAAATGCTTCCTGGCCCCCCATTCAGATACTTGTATGTACACCATGCAGCAAAATCAGCGTCTAATTTATTGAGATCAAGGGGCACATTGCCAACTGCATGAGCTAGGTCTAGCCCAACAGGAATTTCATATCTCCGGAATTGCTGTATCCAAGCGGAAAGGTCGTGATATTGCCCCGTGTAGTAGTTCAACCCTCCAATCAAAGCAAGAGCTACCTCATCACCATATTTTTCTAACGTATTGACCACGTCGTCAATAGTCACATGGTCCGGATTGTCAGCCTCTACCTCAATCACGTCCGTCTCGGGATTCCCCCCATGCCATGAAACTTGGGAAGCGGCAGCGTACCTATCTGACGGGAATGCATGGGGCTCGATGAGTATTTTTCTCCGTTTCTTCGAGGGGCGGTAGAAACTGGCCATAAGGAGATGGAGATTGGTCGTCAATGACCCCATAAGCCCAACTTCGCTTTGTTTCGCGCCGACTAGATCCGTCTGCAATGCAGAAATGACCTCATCGTACTGGTACCAAGACTCGTCGCCTTCAAAGTGCCCGCGGACTCCCTTACCGCCCCAATCTGAGAGGGCGCTGAGCATCGCTGGCGGAGTAGCTTTGGGCATAAGGCCAAGAGAGTTGCCAGCGAAGTAGGCTTCCTCGTTCCCTGAAGGATCTTGAGGAATTGTGAACTGGTCGCGAAGCGAAGTGAGCGGATCTGCTTCATCAAGACTGAGCGCTTCCTCTTCTTCAAAGGTAAACGACGTCATGTTTCACCCTGGCTAATTACTTTTTGCTCCTCAAGTTCACGTATTTCTTCTTCTGTAAAGCCAAGCTCCTTGAGAATATGTTCATTATGTTGCCCCAATGTCGGCGCTTCGAGTTCGAGAGGTTCTGGGAAGTCTGAGAAGTGAAGAGGGTCGCCGGGAATGTAGAACTCTCCAAGGAATGGGTCGTCGACTTTCTTCACAGCCCCTCGTGATTCAAAATACGGGTGACCTATAGCTTCATATGGTGCGAGAACCGGAGCACAAGGAACTCGAGCGCTCTCCAGAATATTGATGATTTCCTCATCGCTCTCAAACCCTTGCATCCAGTCCTCGATAATTGCATTGAGTTCATCTCTGTTTCGCATCCGCCCCATAAGGTCCACAAATCTATCATCGGTGAGAAGTTCTGGCTGCCCTATTGCTTCTACAAATCTGGGCCATTGTACCTCCATACACTGGACCACTATCCAACCTTCTGGCGCTTTGAAGGCTCCTAGTGGGCTGTTGATTGCCGACCGATGCCCTGACCGCTGTGGCTTCCAACGCATGCCCGTCAGGGAAGGCCCTTGTACAGCTAACTCTTGGGAATGAAAAAAGGGAATCGACCATTGCGATGTCAACGAATTGGCCTTTTCCGGTTCGCTCGCGGTGAAACAAAGCGTATCCAATTCCAGCCACAGCGTGAACTCCCGACATTACATCGCCAATAGATTGTCCGGTCGGCATCGGCGGACCATCTCGATCTCCTGTCATAAACATTGTTCCGCTGAAAGCTTGGGCGATCATATCGAATGCTGGCCTATCGCTATGAGAACTCGACCGCCCAAATCCAGAGATAGATGCCATGATTAGAGCAGGGTTAATTTGCTGTACAGCTTCCCAATCGAACCCCCTCCGTTCGAGTACGCCAGGACCATAATTCTCAACAAAGACATCAGCTTCTTTGAGCAAATCTGTGAGGATCCGCTGACCTCTAGGATGGTCAAAATCGATGCATAAACTCTTCTTTCCTCGATTTTGCTGCACGAAGTACCCGCTTCTTCCGGATTCATGAACAATTGCGTAATTGCGGGTGGGGTCACCATAGGGAACGCGTTCAACCTTGATAATGTCAGCACCCATCTCTGCAAGCATTCTCGTGACGGTTGGCCCCGCCAAGTACTGTGTCATATCTATGACCCGAATATTGTCAAGGATTCGAGGTTTTTCCATACATGGGACCGTACCGGACGAAGACGAAAGGCACTACAAATACCAACAACTTCACAACTCGATCGTTAATAGCTATCCTGTGATTAGGAGAGAATATGACCGATGTACTAAGAGAGCGGGAGCAAACATCAGCGGATGCTGGCGCTCCTAGCGGCAGAAAAGAAATAACTGCTGACCGCTACCTTTCCACAGAGATCCTTTCTAAGAATGGGAACACCTGTGGCCACGAACATGGCTATACGCTGGCGTAGCTTCTGATGTTTCAGAACCCGGTGAATACTTTGTTTTCAATATTGGCCCTGAATCTATTTTGGTTTCTCACACCGATGAAGGAGAAATAGCTGCTTTTTACAATGCGTGCCAGCATCGTGGGGCGCGTATCATGGTAAATGAACGCGGCTGGATTAAAGATTTTGTTTGCCCTTACCATGGGTGGACGTATGGGCGTAATGGCGCGCTCACTGTTGTCCCTGATGAAGATCGATTTAGTCAAGGAATCGACTGTGAAACCCAGTCACTCGTTCCCGTCCGGACTGAAATCTGGGCGGGGTTAGTTTGGATATGCATGGATGATGATGCACCTTCTTTTGAAGATTACATCGGACCGTTGAAAGAACAGATCGAACATTACCGGCTGGAGGAAATGGTAGTAGCGCAAGATCAAACTGTTCGACTTGAATGCAATTGGAAAGCTGTCTTTGATAACTTTGGCGAGCTATACCACGTGGAGCATATCCATCCGCAACACGCTCTTATTTTTGACTGTCCGACGAGCAGAGTCCGGCTTTGGAAAAATGGGCACACGAGCGTGTATATCGACGGCTTTACCGTCAATACTCGTCTTCCTATCCCAGAGGAACCAACGAAATTGATGCGAGGCCAGTTGAAGTCTCTCGGAATGGACCCAGAAGAATACCGAGGCCGCGTGCTTGATGTTCGTGAAGACGTGCAAAAAACGAGAAGAGATATGGCGTCGCAACTTGGATACAACTATGACCTTCTTGCCGATGAAGAACTTAGCGATATTTTCCAGCACAATATTTTCCCTAATATGCTAATTACTCTCCAGCCTGACAAAGCGCTGCTCATGAGAGCCCGCCCTCATCGAAGTGACCCAAGTAAATGTTATTGGGACAAGATCACCCTTGTTATGCCTCCTACCGAGGAAGCTGAAATAGTCGCAGACCTTCAATTCATGCCGAAACCAAAACCTGTCCCTGAGGAACGCCCCGAGCGAGAGGAATTCACCCAAGAAGACGTAATCGCGGGCAAAAAAACAATGGATATCACCGTTGATCAAGATGTGCACCTCATACGAGATGTCCAAAATGGGATGCGCTCAAGAGGATTCAAAAAACAGGTTTTGAACGACGATGAGTCCCGCATCCAGCACTACCACGATTGGTACTCCTGGCATATGGGAGACTAGAAACAGAGTCTGGTGGCATCTGCATCGACTGAAATAAGTTTCCTAAGTTGGAATCTAGCCATGCTTGAGCGATCAGCTGAAGCTCCGGTACTTTGGGAACAATACCATACTGAAGAAGCAGTTCGACAACAGATCCTCGACGTCAACCCAGACATTGTTCTTCTCCAAGAACTACCAGGCATCGTTCCCTTCGTAGAAACTCATGACATGATAAAGGAGAATCCCAAAAGCCACAATGGACATCTGGCAACGTTAGTTTCACACAAGCTCATGGAAGGTGCCGTTAGTCATTCATCTGTACCGGGATGCGGGCTTCTTACTACTTTTAAAAATCTCGAACTAACTGTAGCCAATGTTCATCTATGCCCTGGAAGCGGAGAAGCCAAGACTCGGCGGGACCAGCTCTCTGCCATTATTGCTGGCTCCCCAAACGATCATTTAGCAATCATTGGAGATACTAATACACGAAGCTCCGAAGTTGACCTCATTCGTCAAGCGGGATTACTTGCCCCTACGCCCCCCAACCCTACGTGGGACAGCTTTAAAAATAGGTTCCATTTAGGGGCTCCAAGATTCCGAGCGAATTTTACTCGCTGCTGCACCCATCCTGACATAGAGGCCGTAGACCTCGAGGTTATCGATAGCCCCATAGCACTGGAAGATAAGACGTTCCATATCAGCGACCATTTTGCACTTCGCGGAATCCTTGTTATACCGAAGAGGTAACAGTGCCAGATGCATTGCGGCAGTGACTACGACTTCCTTTGAACTCTATTTACTGCAACTCTCACATATCAGCGACCTTCATCTAAACTTCAGAGATGGAATCCGCGAAGGAACTTATTGCTGAACTCAGAT
>CACFFD010000011.1 GCA_902565595.1 Actinomycetota bacterium | reverse complement strand
CAGAGGGACCAATGTAAACCCCTCGACCTATATTGCAATCATTTCCAATCACAGCGTCCTCTCTTACTTGAGCTAAATGCCAAATAGAAGTCCTAGCTCCGATTGAAACTCTTTCCCCAACATCCGCCGTGTCTGAAATACGTGTCTGCACGAAGACAAGTCTAGTAGCTCACCGGTTACTTCTTATATAGGAGAGGATCATTTACCGGATCAATGTTCTGATACCTTGTGGGTCTGAAAATTCTAGAACAGTTGGAAGATCACAAATATCAAAAACTATTATTTCTTCTATCGGATCTTCCTGATGGATAGTATCTAGAAAACTAAACAAATGTTCATTGTGCTTTGGCTGATTCTTTTGATGATTTTCTAGCTCTCTATCAGAAGTTTCCTTTTGTGCATTCCTATAAAAAAGACTACTTACCCGCAGAATTAGAAACTTTAAAAATTTTTCAAGTCCTATCCCAAATGACCCCAACCTAAGTAAATATTTCAATTGATTCTTCAGTGCTTCAGCAACATGACTTCTCGATCGAAAAAAGGATAACCGATTGCGGTATGGAGAAACCATGTGCTCGCTCTCTAGATCTACCTTAGAGAAGATATTTCTATACGGACATAAAATAATGGTTGACCCTTTATAGCTACTAGATTGCAAATAGTCATTGCAATCTCTTGCTCGAATCCGATACGAAACAACAGCTACCCTGCTCATGCCAGAACCTTTTTATAAATGGAAAATAGTTGATTACTAACCACATCAGAAGAGAATCTTTCCTCCAGCTTTGATCTCGCTTTAAAAAGGTCAAGATCCTCAGAATGATCTGAGAGATCAATTATTGTTTCGATAATATCCTGCTCATTTGAATTTCTATCTATAAGACGCCCGCATAGCTCGGAGATATTTTTCCAAGTAAAGTCTGATCCGCCGTTGTGAAAGGAAACAACAGGAACTCCGCTAGCTATCGCTTCAAGAGATACAATTCCAAACGTTTCCTGTTCACTTAAATGCACCAGCAAATCAGCTTTAGCGAAATAATTCCTAAGCATCCCATGAGGCTGAGCGCCAGGAAGAAAAACACTCTGTCTAATCCCTTTTCGCTTACAAAATCTTTCAACCCACGGGAGGAGTGGCCCAGTCCCAATTAAAGTTAATGTTGCCGATGGGGCTACATATTTTTTGTAAGCAGCAAAGGTCTTTAGAAGTTTCATTACTCCTTTATGTCGAAAAAAACTTCCAACATACAACCAAGACAATGACTCAAATTTTTCTCTATGAACAAAATTAAACGAATTGAAATCAACCAAGTTAGGAACTATTTCGATCATCTGTGATATTCGTGAACCATAAACATCAACTAAATTCTCCTTCAGGAAATCTGAAACACAGATAAACGCATCAGCGCTCTCAATCGCTTCCAAATAAGCTTCTTTTAATTTAGGGGAAGAAAGAAGCTTCTCTAACCCTGATTGATGTTCAGTAATAATCAGTGGTTTATCCGACAAGCGGGAGGCAGCAAGCCCTGTGGGTAGCGCAAGATGAGCATGCACTAAATCAAACTCAGAAGGCAAGAAATCACGCTTCATTTTTATTCCTATCTTAAATGCTTCAACAGTTTTAATAGGGTTGGTTTTCGTTGGTAATAGACAAGGAATAAAAGTTGCTTCATTATTTGAAAAAAATACGGAATCAGGATTTTTTCGTGCAGTTGAAATAAGTGCATCAAAATAAATTTGAGATACATAGTGATCCGGTAAAGAAAAGACTTTAGGAACTTCAACACGGACATCGACGTCCTTGTCTAGGAAAGATTTCACTTGACTGTGAACAAACTCTCCTGCGTAAGGCGTGTATCGATCTGGATACCAAGGTGAAACAACTTGGAGTTTCATTTGAGAGTACAAAATTTCTTGTTTAGAAAAGGATTAAAAGTCATCACCTTTGATCCAACTGGGCTGTCTCATTACCTTCAGCTTGGAATTTAAGATACTCATCTGTGACAGACTGAACTTCTCCTTGTAACTTAATTTTTCCTCGATGAAGCCAAATCGCCTCAGTCGCCATTTCCGCAATAAGCGTTGAAGAATGAGAAACAACAACTATAGAAATAGCAGAATCACATAAGTCCTTTAGTCGTTGAACAGCTCTCTCCTTAAACGCCGCATCACCAGCTGACAATGCTTCATCAATTAGAAGTATCTCAGGACGATTATACGTTGCTACGGCAAATGAAAGTCGACCAAACATCCCAGAAGAATACGTTGTCATAGGAAGATCGATAAACCCTCCTATATCAGCGAACTCTATGATCGAATCTTGTTTCTCTTTAATCTCACTTAAGGTCATTCCAGCTGCAAGACCACCTAAGACAACATTCTCACGGCCTGAAAGCAAACGGTTAAATCCCATACCTGGAGAAAGAAGATGAGGTCTACCCCACAAATCAATTCGCCCCTTAGATGGCTTCAAAACTCCAATCATCGTTTTGAGTAACGTAGATTTCCCAGCACCATTCCCGCCAATTAAGCCAACAATCTGTCCTGAAGGAATACTAAATGAGATATCATCTAGAGCTTTAATCTCAGTCTTCCGTGTCGACTTGTTATAAAATTTCCGCTTTTGATCTAAGGGAGATTCGGCAACAATTGAATAATTCACTGAAAGATTTTCAACACGAATTGCATCAGTTTCTAATTGCAAATTCATCCTCCTTTGAAATAAACAAAAAGATGCCTACAAAAAATATGGCTACGGACCATATAGAAAAAATTCCAATTTGTTCCCAAATTTTTGGGCCATCTGGGTCAAGAGTTCCTCCTAAGGAGATAGTCCAGGCGGTCATTGCAGAATACCAAGGGTTAAATCTTGCAAGCTGATTCAAAGTGCCACCACCAGTGATTCTTGTGTACTCCCAAATTACAGGGGACAAATACATCCAAAGCCTTAAGAAATGAGGAATTAGACGTGAAACATCCCTGATGTAGACATTTAAAGTTGCACAGATAAGAGCAAAGCCAAAGCCAAACATGCATATTAAGATCACCACAATAGGGGCTAGTAACATTTCAATGTGTAAGCCACGTTGTGAAATTATGTGCATCAAGGCGTATGCAACTAAAGACCGAAGGAACAAATTCATCGATGTAATTGTTGATGCAATCGGAACCACAATTCTTGGGATAGATGACTGTCCCAACACACCACCAGCTCCTGATTGAACAGTAGCGATAGCCATAGTGACAATCATGTTAAAAAATAAAAAGGCATAGAGATTACCAACAATGGCGCCAAGAAATGAAATACTTCCAACCCCTCCACCTGCAATAATCCCTACAAAAATGAAGTAGATCAAGCCAAACAATAGTGGATTAATTATGTGCCAGATACGACCCAAAAACGTCTCAAAATTTCTTGCTTTAACGTCAGCAAGTGACCAACGCCAAGCAAAAGTTCGAAACCGCCAAGCCTCACTAAAGTAGTTACTTAACTGCGGGAGGCCAGAACGCGTCGCCCTTCTAGTTATCTTTGGGGAACTTTGAGTACTCAATCATTATCCAATAAATCTTCGCTACCCATGCATTCTAATTTCCTGATCGGGGTCTTGCACTTCATTGCTATTTTCTAGGATTTTCGGAACTACTAGGGATATACACTCACCTCTCTATCCCCAAAGAAACCGCCCGTATAAGTCTCTCCTCGCTCCCATCATCATGGTTTCGATAAAAATTATGGCCTCTCTGGCCAATTTCGTAGGCTGTATCGGGATCTTGAGCCAACATTTGCACTATCGAAGTTAAATCTTTAACTTCTCCTACAAAACCCCCACCAGATTCTTCAATCAGTTTTGATTGACTGTCGAGCTTTGAGGCAAGAACAGGAATCCCAACAGCCCAATACTCCCAGATCTTTGTTGATATAGCAGTTTTAAAAGCAGGGGTGGGTTGTAAAAAACAAAGCCCAGCTATTGCAGTAGAGGCCATTTCCCAAGATTCTCTATATGGGAGCCGCCCATGCCAGTGAATTCTCTCTGTCAGGCCTTTGTCGTCGATCATATTGAGAAGATACATCTCATTGTCAGAAGGACCAATGAGATCAAGAGTAACCCCTGGAGTTATCTTTACAAGCTCTATCATCTCTTCCAAACCTCGGCTTTTCCTTATGTCACCTACGTAGACCAAGCTACGAAGTTTCTCTGGATTTCTTGCAACTTGAAGATCTGAAGGATTCGGTCGGTTACTGACATAAACACCACACTCTGTGTCGATAGACTTATCGGCAATAAGAACAGCGAACGACCAGCGGTTTCTATTACGTGCTAGCACTCGAAGAGAGAAAGTTACTATTGGACGAAACCAGTCTCGGATCCATGACCTATCCCCTACTACTAGCTCATAAGCTTCATGAACATCTGAGATTACCGCAACTTTATTTCTTAGGATGAACGGTAGGAATAACTGTAGTTCTGGATCTGGAAGGATAACGCAGTTCGGCTGCATCTCTCTTATTTTAAGATATGCCTTCATTGGTCCTACAACGAAACGAGCTAGACGGTTCTTGAATTCAAGTGACAAAATTTCTGCAGCGATATTGTTTCGCTCCAGAGCACTTCTATGACGAACAAGGCGACCGTCCTCTGAGTCATGGGCAGTAGTAAGAATTAAGACCTTAGAATCCGTCATGTTTACCTATATTCAATATTGAGCACATATAATTATGGTCGTTATAGAGACTTTTTTCAGTCCGAAAGATAACCAACCTTTTAAATACATAGAACTATGTTAGTAACTCCAACAGAAGTAGCATTCAATAGGTAACTTCATCACACAATGTTTAATATCCCGTTAGCCCATTCAGAAAGTGGATCTAGAGAAATTCTCAACGTGTGTCAGCAGATAATGAAGCGCTTAGGTTCTGAAATTACCTCAGAATCTCTTGAACTATTTTTGAAAAATGTACTTTCTCAAAAACGACCATCATTAGAAAGATTGACATTTATATCAATGGGAAGAATCACTGATCCCACTCCTGAGTTTTTTTCATCCCTTGTCAATCAGGTTGATACGGTTGAAATTCTTTCCGACAATAGCGGATACGAGATCTTCTATAACTCATATCTATCTGGACGTTCTATCTTCCAAGAAGAAACTCACCACTCTATAAATGATCCAGGTCTAATCACTGCTTCGGTAGTCCGATTATTAAAGCAAAGTGGAGAGATAGCTGATACTTCTTCAGCAATAATCTACCGAAACCCTGAAGATAACCCAGTGCTTGCAGAAACAATAACTGGAGCACTTAACCAACCTTTCTACCTTTTCTTCGAAAGAGCTCTTTACAACCAATCGATCCTAAGACTCGAAAATGCAGCAAAAAAATGCTTCGTCCCTAACCAGGAGACCCTAAACGATTGGAGAGAACAACACATTGTTACAGCTGAGATAGGGAAATCAAGCGATTTAGAAGTTCTTTTGAAAGAGATAGTAGAAATAGAGGAGAAATGTATAGAACCTATTGGAGATAACAAACTTCAAGAAGATATAGATCACCGAGTACTTATAGTTTCGTATTTCTCCCTTCCCACAACTCTGGTATCTACGCAGAGACTTAGCTATTGGCATAAATCTCTCGAAGAGATAGCTGCAGCTGCTGGGGTAGCTCTCGAAGTCATATGGTTAAGCGCCACGACAAACGCTGAAACCTTTCCGAGAAATAGAGTGGTGAAAGATAGGGGGAATTTTCTAGTTTCTTCCATGGCACGCAACAAATTAGCTAAAGCTATAAATGTAGGAGTCCCCTCTCTTGGTATGAGCTGGAGTGATTATGTAAAAGAGGAAACAAAGAAATGGGATGAATCTTTTGACACGGTAGTTATCTCCGTAGGCCCATTCGGCTACCTCGAACTAGGAGCATATTTTAAGGAACTTTGGGAATCCCAAATAATTTATGACTTCCGAGATCCTTACGGCGGAGATCCGAGAATGATTTTCACAAAAGAACAAAGGGCCTGGATAGATCAACATGAAGAGGAGAACGTTGACAACGGTGACGTTGTTGTATCTGTCAACCAGCAATGTCTAGAAGTTATAGCTCCCAACGTCAATATTCACCGTGCGATAGTAAACAATGGCTTCAACGAAACAGTCATAAATGATGCAACTAATCTGCAAGCAAGAGATAGTGAAAATTCAGAAGAATTTAGCCCATTAGAGAAAATCAGATTCGTATACTGTGGCACGATATTTCGTAATCTTGGAATAGACGAATTCTTAAACGCTCTCTCTCCAAATCGCCATAACTTGGTTCACTTTGGTCGTGACCAAACAAATTCACAAGTCCTCAAAGAGCACGAAGGTACGGAGCAAAGAGGTTTCCTCAGCGATAAATCTCTTCTAGCCTATGAAATGCTCAAGTGTGATGCAGGGATTTTAAGGCTTGGTGGCGAATCTACTACTGGAACAACAAAGGTATTTGATTATATTGGCTGCGACCTAGACATCATTATTATCACGGATGGAAAGGTAGAATCCGGTGCGGTTCACGACCTTACCAAGGACTTAGAGGGTGTTTTTTGGGTTAAAAACAACTCGAGTGAAATTAACAAATTTCTTGCATCTTACATACCAACTAGAAATAAGAGGAAAGATCGAAATAATTTCAGTAGAAGATCCCAAGCCTCAACTCTCCTAAACTTAATCTTGCAACCGCAAATGAACTCGGAAGGTTAACAATGGATTCTGATGGCGATCACCAGCCAAACTTTTCTGAGGTTGAGTTAAAGCTTCTGGAAGATTTTGCCTTCCGAATCAATAACGAAGTCTCTGAGCTACGAGAAGAAGTTAAACAATTGCGAATTGACCGCCAACTTCGTTCTTTCCCTAGTTGGTTAGCAAAGAGAATCAAGAGCAAAATTAAGTCAAAGATATCTAACAGAACTAAAAACCGGATCAAGCTTTATTTAAACGGCCTAACTAAACTCCTATCAAATACGAACAGGCCTCTAACTTCAAAATCGTCATCAGCCAATAGAAAACAAAAAAACACAATTCTTCTTATCTCTCATAATTACCCAATAAATATTGGCGACTACGGTGGATTACCAATCGCCCGAAGAATACCTTTTTATAAAGCAGCTGGTTACAACGTTTCCGTTTTTGTACCTTCAAATGCCAGATTAAAGGAGAAAGTTGTTGCGAGTGATGGAACAACTGTCTACTTCGCGCCATTATCAAAAATCGAGCAAACGGCAAAAAGAGTAAATGCCGGCCAACTTGCCATACATTCTCCTACACCAGAAATATACGCTTCTTCAAAGAAGGTGATGCTTGATCTGTCTACACATGTATGGATACATGGCTTTGAAGCCCGTAATTGGAGAGAGCTAATTTTCGATTTTTCGCAAGAGGAAATCGCCAGTATCGGGAAACAACTCGACATTACCAATGTTGAAAGGCAGTGGGCTTTATCAGAACTATTCACAAATACAGAAATCAATACGATATTCGTTTCTGAATTCATGCGTTCAGTAGCAGAGGATTTTGCTGGAAATAAAGCAACTGCATCCCAAGTAATCCATAACGTTATTGATTCAAACCTGTTCCCTTACTCACCCAAATCTGAAGATATGAGGATGAATATCTGTTCAATCAGGAACTTTGGAAAGAGGAACTACGCTACTGACCTTATGAGTCGAGCAATTTTAGGCTTGTCAAAAAAACCTTGGTTTTCTGAACTTTCGATAGAAATATATGGAGATGGCCAGTACTTTGAGAAAGACACAGCTCCTCTTCGATTATTTGAAAATGTGAAATTGCATCGAAGATTTATTGGAGCTAAGGATCTTCGGGAGGTCTTTGCGAGGAGCGGTATAGCACTTCTACCAACTCGATGGGATAGCCAAGGTATGTTAAATGGAGAAGCAATGTCATCTGGTGTTGTCCCAGTGTCAAATGCAGTTACTGCTATCCCAGAGTTTATAAGTGAAGCAGAAGGGAAGTTAGCTGATCCAGAAAACTCAAACCAGCTAGCTATGGGAATAAGTGAGTTAATAGAAAATTCAGAGCAATTTCTTACAAAATCTTTATCAGCAAAAGAGCGCGTTGAGGCCCAATGTAGCCCTGAAAAGACTGTTCATAGAGAAATTGAACTCTTTGAAAAAAGTCGGTTATAGCTGGCAATCTATTTCTTAAATAAATAGGTTAGAAAATACAGCTCTTGATGCAGGGACATAATGAAAGAATTGTCCTAGAGTTGATCTCCATTAGGCCCTCACTAGTCCCAATATCACATGGAGATCATTTTGCGAGACATAATTGTTTGTTCGTTTTACACCGACGATGATTATTACAGAAATCACGCTAATGAACTCAAATTCAACCTTGATTCTATTGGAGTCGCACATCGAATTGAACTGATAAATAAGGGAACAGATGAGGATTGGGTTGATACCTGTAGAAAAAAGGTTTCATTCCTTAATGACATGTGTCTTTCCAATCCAAAGAAGAAGATCTTCTGGATTGACGTAGACTGCAGGCTTCTGGAAATCCCAGACTTTGTTACAAATTCATCTGCTGACATCATTGGCTTCCAGAGAGGATTCAGTCCACCGATAGCAATAGGTTACAGAAATCACGCTCGATTCTGGGAACCTTGTTTCTGGGGAGTTGGAACTTCAAAGACAGCACGAAAAATGATGGCTGATGCTGCAGCTAGTGAAAAAGCTTCAACTATTAAAGCAACAGACGATTTCTTTTTTGAAGAAGGATGGAGAGCGAATGCTGAAGGGCTAACATTTCAGATAATCCCATCTGCATGTGTAGTAGGAAAACAAGCGTTACCTTCTGTGCACCCTGCATTCTTTGTATTTGGATCAAGCGGAAATGTTGAGGAATTCAGAAGTAAAACAGCTCAGCACCTAAGTGAACAAAGGCCGAAATGGACAAAGAAATTACTTTTGAAGTATGGCAAAAAAATTATTCGCTTCTTCCCCAAAAGAGTTTCCCGACGACTCATTTCGATTTCGGACAATATTGGATTGACTAATTATCTCTTGGGATTTAACCGATCTGGTCTTTCTGATGGAAGAAGTCAGATGCAACGTCGTGATATTACAAATCGTATTTTAAGGGCGGGAATCAATGGAGAAACCAGTCTCCTTGACGAATTAGCTAACGACTTGTGTTCGAATAGTATTGCAAACCAAAATGAACTAGCAACTATCGAAGTTGCTCGATCCTTTGCGTATTACGCCTCTATCGAATCAGATAAATCTTTACATTTGAGTTGGTGGGTTAGACCGTTTCCAGGAAATTTGGGGGACTGGCTTTCTCCTTTGCTGCTTACCCATTACGGAGACTGCCGAATTTTATTTCAGACTCCTACAGCCCCTTCTAGAAGAACCCCCCAACACATCATTGCTGTAGGCTCCATAGCTAGATTTATTAAGACTAATTCCATAGTCAGCGGAACTGGAATATCAGGTTACGACCACCGAATAGAATCACAAGCAAATTTTCTTTCGGTCAGAGGACCTATCACTGCTAAGTTCCTTAAAGACTGTGGAGGGCCAAAAGTAACATCGTTTGGGGATCCAGCGGCTCTTATTTCAAGGGTAATACCTCTTACACGAGATAAAACAAATGGTCGTGTCGCCCTTGTTCGTCATATTAATCACCGGGGTGTTCCTCTAGCCCTTCCAGACAATTTTGATGAATTGAGTCTACTTATTTCCCACCCAGAAAAAATTCGTGACTTTCTTCTACAGTTGTCGAAATACGATGAGGTTGTTACAAGTGCAATGCACATTTACATAGTTTGCCAATCATATGGAATACCTTGTTCATTAGTAACATTTGAAGGGCTAGAAAACAGTGTCTCTGGGTCAGGACTAAAATACTCAGATTATTCACTTGGAGTAGGATTTGGAGAATTACATCCAGCCGTAATACAAAGGGACCTCAATTCTTTGATACTAGAAAGAACGCGACAAACCGAACGAATTAGTGAAGTAACTAAAGATGCGATAGAAACCCGCCTTCTTGAAAGTATCGATACTATTTTGAAGCAGGGACTTAAATGAAAATTATCGTTACCGAACTAATTAAAACAACTAACGACCTGTTCCCATCACGCAAAGAAGTCAGAATGGTAATCGGAGTCATCGGCTTAGCTATATTTATTTCGATTTCTGAGCTCATGATGGCACACTTCTTCTCTCTTTTGATCTTGCCTGATAAACCTAGAAGCTCAGGAAATTTAATATTTCTCTCCTTCATATTCCTTCTTTCCTTTGCTGTACTTCGATTAGCAAATTTTGCAAAAGAACATCACAAACTAAACGTCTTTGAAAAATCTCTCAACAATCAAGAGAGTCAAGGCCGAGCCTCTGATTCATGGCGTTGGGCAACAGCAATGGAATTAACTACCTTGCTTTCAATGTGTGGGAGGTTGATTGTTGTATCTGCGATACTTTTCTACTTCTCACCTATCTTTGGAATTTGCAATCTTCTTATCGGAATTGGAATCTTCCAAGTCCTTTCATACCGCTTATCTCAACAATTCAAATCTCAGTACAATTTCCGATATAAACAATTAAAAAAAGAACCTGTAACAAATGCAGAAAAGGTGAGAACACGAATTATTGCGGGTGAAATAGGATCTCTGGCCTCTTCCGCCGGCTTAATCTGTCTTTTCGGAATCCTTATTTTTCTCTACGCAAAAGATTACGTAGATCCAGCCAAGGCTTTCGTTCTCTTTATTGCTATACGGATGGTCGGTCAAATCTATACAGGGTTTTCATCAGGTTTAATGCGGTTTGCCAGAGCAAGAGTCTACAGTGAGTGACCCATCTATAACCATTGGATACTCAAGCCTTGTAGATCACGTAGGGGAAATAAAACTTCCACCCCGAAGAAATAATATTGAAATTATCATTGCTGTCCAAGGAGGATTTACCGAAATACCCCACAGGGAAGATGTAAAATTGATTCACTTAGAATCGATCGGGGCAGCTAAAAGCAGAAATCAAATCCTCGCTGCTGCTACCGGTGAAATTCTATTTTTCGGAGATGACGATATGGAATGGAGCCAAGAAGGTATGGTTTCAATCGTTGATTATTTTACAGAAAATAGCAATGTTGATTTAATTCTTGGTCAAGCGATTAACGAAAATTCCCTTTTAAGAAAGAGGTATTTCAAGAGGAAAAGACGATTAAGCCGTTTCAACTCTGCTAAAGCTGCAACTTACGAAATAGCAATCAGAACAAAGCCATTCCGAGAAAAATCCATCAAATTCAATGAAAGCTTTGGTGCTGGTACAGAAAACTATCTCGGAGATGAGTACATATTTATCTCCGACGCATGCGCGAATGGTCTAATTTGTGAGTTCATTCCTGTAGTAGTGGCTATACATCCTTCAGATTCATCCGGAACTCAATTCGGGACTATGGAGGATACAAAGGTACGGTCGAGCGTGTTCCAAGAAGTTTTTGGCCGACTCGCATCATTAGCTCGTTTGGGATTTGTTCTTAAGGACCCTTTAAGATTTAGAAGCCTAGATTTAATAATCCGATTTGTTCTCAATAGATTTCCGAAATGAAGACTTCGGTCAAGTCATAAAATAGGGATAGTTTTCTTGAAAGGTCGATATAAATCAGCCACTACACCATCTTTGTTAAACTCATTTTCCGGAATTCCAATCTTCTCATTTATCTCATTCCCTGAATACCATGTTCCGAAGATATGGTCCCAAATTGGAAAGATATCACCAAAGTTCGAATCAAAGTGCTCTACTTGAGTCGAATGGTGGATCCTGTGCCCAACCGGAGAAAACACTATCCATTTCCCTAACCATCCGTAAGTAAACGGGACATAGGAATGCTGGGCCATATCGAAAATTCTCCTGATATACCAAATATTCACTAGTACGCCTGGAGCAGCACCAATGAACAGCATTGGAACTACCACCATGGGTATCTTGAGGATAAATTCCATCGGGTGAACCCTGTTACCAGTAAATATGGTAAATGACGTTGCTGAGTGATGAAACGCATGAAACTCCCATAAGGGCTGGAACTTATGCAAGGCACGATGATGCCAGTAAACCAAAAAATCTACAACAACAAAATAGACAAGTAGTTTAAGAAAGCTCGAAGGAATATCGGCAATTAAGTCAATTTTCCATTTTGAAAAATACCTAGGAACTATCGCTGAAAATCCAGCTGTAACAATTCCCGGAATAACCCAAGCGAAACCCAGAATAGCTATAGCTCCGAGAATTAGATCTAAGCGAATACTTGGACGAAAGCTAGCTATTTTAGCTAAGGCACTCTTCTTTTTGAGCACTATAAAGTCAACGAGTAAAACAGCACCAATTGAATAGACATAAGCCCCATATGACCCAAATGAGGTTAGTTCTCTTGGCCACCTCTGAAATGGGGCGATAATTTGAGAATGAATGCTCTTCCAATATGTCGGATGGTTAGAGCGAAGATATATGAACCAAAGAAGCACTATTAATGCAAAGGTCCCTATCTTTAAGAGACTCATAACAAAGGAATTCTTAGCGGAAGAATGTATTTTTTCACTCATAGTCAGATCACATTGAACATTAAATCTTGTACGGGGCAGGATTTGAACCTGCGACCTTCGGGTTATGAGCCCGACGAGCTACCAAACTGCTCCTGTGCATTACTGTTGCATGCACCCCGACTTAAATCAGCCTACCATAATCTGGGATAGTAACTTTACTGTTGTTCCGGACTGCTTTGGATGAAAAAAGAAAACATAAAGACAACCCGACTAAAATACCTGATCGGGTTCTATGTGTGGCGGGGGCAGGATTTGAACCTGCGACCTTCGGGTTATGAGCCCGACGAGCTACCAAACTGCTCCACCCCGCGCTGGGAACTTAATTATGCCGACGGAAACTCGTAGCCGCAACTTTCCAATGTGTATCGATGGAAATTTATTTATCTGGAACATCTAGTATTATTACCTCCCCTGAGGACCCATCAACACGAATACGGGAACCATCTCTAATTAACTGGGTAGCATTAGTTACTGCTACGACACAAGGCATACCTAATTCACGCGAAACAATGACCGCATGGCTCATTTGTCCACCTACATCAACAACAACTGCTTCAGCAGGGACAAATAATGGTGTCCACGAAGGGTCAGTCAAAGGAGCAACCAAAATGTCTCCTGTTCCTAAAGAACCTGGGTTAGAAGGGTCGGTGACAATCCTTGCAATTCCCTCTGTAACTCCTGGACACCCACCAAAACCTTGAAGCGTATCTCCGACCGTTAAAGCTGAGAACTCTTTTGGATTTACTTCTTTTCGTAAAGGCCACAGTAAAGGGTCTGGCAAATTTCCTTCAAAAATAAATGGTGGGGTGCGTTTTGAGAGCTCTTCTCTAACATGTTTCCTATCGCTGATCTTTTCATCGAAAGAAGATGGATTTTCTATGAAATCATCTAATTCAGTTTCGAGGACGAACCATAAGTCGATGAGCTCACTATTCTCTCTATGCTCAGCTGTTCGGTGTGCAAGTTCTCGAGATAGCAGTCGAGCGACATGGATCAGATCAATAATTGTTGTTTTAGATCGTTCTCTTGCTTTGGAGAAGAGAGTAGCTGCGTTGAATGTTTTATTGAATAGCCACAATCCCAATCCTTTTAATTCAGTTCGTGCGAGTGATAGAGCTCGATCTCTTTTTTTTGCGAGGAGTTCTGTTCTCAGTTGAGGTGATTTTGTAGGGTCAGCTTCGCGCATTCTATCTATGAGAATCAGAACTGAGCCTGGATTGGTTCCCCATGTGTCGCATGCAGTTTCCCACTCGTTCGGTCCTCTGCTTCCAAACTCTGAAAGGAAAGTATCAAATTCTTCGACAAAGTCACTGGCGTAATAAGAGTTACGTAAGCGCTCTTCGAGGCCTAGAATACCTTGATTAAATAAGTCGGTAAGTTTGGCGTCATGTGCTACCTTTCGGCCAAGTTCCCATAGAGCGAATGAAGGTGCAGCACTGTCTACATCACCTAGGCTTCCGAGTAGCGTTAATGCAAGTGACCT
This sequence comes from Actinomycetota bacterium, assembly GCA_902565595.1. Taxonomy (GTDB): domain Bacteria; phylum Actinomycetota; class Acidimicrobiia; order Acidimicrobiales; family UBA8592; genus UBA8592. The sequence goes on along the minus strand of CACFFD010000011.1, from coordinate 26,690 downwards.
GTCATCAAAGCGCTCTTCACAAATTGTTGAAAGTAGCTGGACTGCTCCTCCAGCTTGGCCTGTGATTTCTAGATGATTGGTAAATAGGTTCATAGCTGGCTCCATTATTTCTCGAAGAGCAGCTACCAGTTTTTGATTATCTGATTGAAGGAGTTCTGGAAGTCGTTTTTGCCATTCAATGACCAGATCACGATCTGAAGCTAACGATGATATTTCGGTGGTGTTTAGCATCCTCCAGCCATATCGGATGAGCTTTAAGCTCGCTGTAAGGCTTCTGTCATCTCTGTGGGGGATGTATTCAGGTGCATGTTGTTCTGATCCGTAATATGTTGCATCACTTTTTTCTATGGTTGTTCCTGGTGTGCGTACGGCGATCATTCTTCCAAAGGAAAGGTTTAAGTACATATAGCCAGCGAAAACTCCTCCGAAACATGAGGGTCCCTCCAAAATATCTTTAGGGGAAATTACTCCGGCTTTGATCGCCGCTTTTGCTGCCGCTTGTTCACCGACAACTCTGGTAAGGGTGATAGTTAATGGGTAAGCCACTTCTGGCCATACTTCTCCGGCGTTCCCTCTGGTGTAAATGGGGTAACGTTTCGATGGGTATTGGGTTATGTATTCACCCAAACCGAAATCAACCATCACCGCTGACCCAAGCTTCATTGTTGAACAATATGCGAGAAAGCTTATTTGCGCCAACTGTTGTTGATGCGCTCTAATGCTTAATGAACACTGGAGGTTCATGATGAATGCGAAAGATTTGGTTGTGCGTTATTGGGATGAGCATTTTGCTAGGAATTGGGAACAGATGGCAACGTTTTTTTCTGAAGATGCCCACTACACAGATGTTGGATTGGACGCGGTAGGTGCGACTGGTCCTGAGGAGATTATCTTGCGCCTTCGGTTAGGGATTGAACCCCTATCAGGTTATTTTCATTTCCCTAAGAACATAATCAGCGAAGGAAGTTTTGTAGTTACTGAACACGTTGAGCAGTGGAAATTCCATACTGGAGAAACTATTGATCATCCATTTACTTCAGTGATGGAGATCAACGATTCTGGTTTGATTTGCCGTTGGCATGACTATTCCCACTTAGGGAATCTTTTAGATCAGGCCCCAAGGTGGTGGTTGGAGCATATTACTAATGGTTGGAGAAACCATTTGTAATTTTAGCTGTTTATCTATCCATCACGATCTGGAGAATGTACCAGAACATTGTCATCAGTGAACCGAATAGGGTTACTGCCGCTCCAACATAGGCTTGTTCGGGGTATGAGTGAAGAATCTTCTGGGTGTTATAGAGAATGGAAGCGCCCATGAGAGCAACCATCGCTACAGAAAACCATGTTCCAATGTTCATTCCGAATAAGAGAGCAGCGACAATAAGGACCATAGCTGCTACTCCCCCCCATATGAGGATTGGACGCAGGAATGAGAGGTCAGTTCGAGTTATCCAACCAACAAGAGAGAGGCCAGCAAATCCCATTGCGGTGATGATTGCAGCGACCCATACATCTCCGGCGGCTTGTCGAACATTGAAAACGTAATAGAGGAAGGGAGCAAAAATTAGTGCTTCGACAGCTGATATGGCGAATAGGCCTCCGTATTGTCGGCCAACGTTGTTAAGGTCGTAACTGGCTTGGGTTGAGATCCAAGTTCCTACCATGAACAATCCAAGGAAAAGAAGCCAAGCTCCACCATTTCCGGCGAGCATTTCCCAAAGGGTTTTTGCAAGGCCACTGGCGAAAAAGAGATATTCGAATGCCATAAATGCGCCTATCGCTAGGCCAAGGTGTTGGTATACCTTTACCATGAATGTCACTCTGTCTGATTCTTGAAGCTGGGCTACGGGAGTGTATGTAGCTGGTGAATAGCTCATGTTGTCCTTTCAACAGTTGTTATATGACTTGATTCTATAACAATTTTTACTGGTTATTCTTCTAGTTGTAAAGCTATCGTTTCTGTAGCTTCGATAAATTCTTCTACCATTTCATAGACGACTTGTGAGGTCGGCTTTGTCTTGTTCATTGTTCCTACGATCTGACCGACAAAGTAATTTGATAGCTTTTCTGCTCCTGAACCTTTTCTATGGGCGGCTCGATCTATTCGGGCTATTGCCTCGTTGATTAAGATAGGTTGAAGTGGCATTCCAAGTGGCATTGGTGTTTCCGGATTCTCCCATTCGTCTGTCCATGATGATTTAAGTTGTCGAGCAGGTTTACCTGTTCTTGATCTTGACCTGATTGTGTCCGAGGATGTGGCTGACAGCATTTTTTCTTTTACTACTGGGTGGGTCTCAGCTTCTTCCGTGGTAAGCCAGATGGAACCGCACCAAACACCTTGAGCCCCTAGCGCCATGGCGGCTGCCATTTGACGCCCTCCTCCGATTCCTCCAGCTCCAAGAACCGGAACGTCGCCGACTGCGTCTACTATTTCTGGGATAAGGACCATGGAACCGATTTCCCCTGTATGGCCTCCGGCTTCGTATCCTTGGGCGATGATAATGTCAACACCAGCATTTACGTGTCGTTCTGCGTGCTGAGCCTTTCCAGCTAAAGCCCCTACCTTTTTCCCTGTTTCTTTTGTTTTCTCAATCATAAATTGTGGTGGAGGGCCGAGTGCATTGACGACAAGTGAGGGTTTGTATGCCAATGCTATTTCTAATTGGGGAGCAGCTGTGGAGGCTGACATCGGGGCAGCTTTTTCATTCAGTATGTCGAATTGTCCCTTTGGATTATCTGCTAAAGGAGGGACATCATAGCTTTTCAGGATTTGATTAACGTATTCGATATGCTCCTGGGGAATCATTTCAACGATTTCTTTAACGGTGAGTCCTCCGTCATCTGATCCGGCGTATTTTGCTGGGACGATTAGATCAACACCGTAAGGTTTTTGACCGATTTCGTTTTCAATCCATTGAAGATCAGTTTCTAGGCCTTTTGGAGTGTGGCCGACAGCTCCGAGGACACCAAATCCTCCCGCTTTAGAGACTGCTGCAACTACATCCCTACAGTGGCTAAACGCAAAAATCGGTAAATCGATCTCGAACATCTCAGTTACGTCGTTTTTCACTCTTTATCCTTCGTCTCTTTAATTACGTTAATTGGAATGTCTATTTGTCGACTCCGTAGCCACTCTCCGAGTGCTTTGGCTTGTGGATCTTGTCGTGTGGACGCAGCAACGCCTTCTTGTAGGAGTCCTCGAATTAAGAAATTTAGTGATCGTATTTTGGGGTAACGGTATCGTTCGATAGCTAGATTTTGGGTTTCTGGTAATAACTCTTTAAGTTGTTCGGTTGTTAAAGTGTTATCTAACCAGGCCCATGATTTGTCACTTCGAGCGTATACCCCGAGATTTGCGTCACCGCCTTTATCTCCGGAACGTGTTCCGCATACAGTTCCGATAGTAGTTTTGCTCGAAGGCCCAACTGGAATTGGGAATGGTTTGTCATTTTCGAGGTCAAGTGGAGGCCCCTGCGGGTTGGAAGACTCTACCATGGTCGTTTCCCCGTCGAGCATGTGGACGTATTGGGGTACGAGTTCTGCTGGAACTGTTGCGGGTCGATAAATTCCGAACGGTGTCGCGGCTGTTGGCCCGCTGCTGAGACTATACATACCTGGAATGCTCGCAAGAACTGTGTGGATCATCGCGTCGGTGAATGATCTTCCTACTTTTCGCTCATCTTTATCTTTGACTGTTACTTTCCAGATAGCTGTTGCTTTTTCTTGCTGATCGGTATCTTCTTTGTCTGTTCGGATGACTTCGCTGCTGATGCTTTGAAAGTCTTCTGGGTTATAGGGGCAGGAGTCCCAGAATGTAGCTTGGGCGAAGGCGGCTTTTTCTTCAATGTCTAGGCCTGTGAGAGCGACAGAAAAGGAGTTTCTGTATCCTCCAAGTTCGTTCATGGCTACTTTGAGCGTTGTTGGTGGCGCCTGTCCTTTTACGCCGGAGACAGTGACTCGGTTGGGGTCCGTATTTTCAATTTGGATTGTGTCGAAGCGGGCGGTGACATCAGGGCCGAAGTATTCAGGGCCTCCAATTTCATAGAGAATCTGGCTTGTTACTGTTTCTGTGTTGACGACACCTCCGGTTCCGTCATGCTTTCCGATGGTTGATGATCCGTCTTCTGTGATATCTGCCCATGGGAATCCGAATCTTGCTTTTCCGCCGATTTCATTTCGGCCTGCTATCTCTGAGAAGTAGGAATAATTGCCGCCGGTAGCTTGAGCTCCGCATTCGATGATGTGGCCGGCAACTACAGCTCCAGCTAGTTGATCAAAATCATCTCGTTGCCAGCCATGGTGCCATGCGGCGGGTCCGCATACAACTGCAGCATCGGTGACTCTCCCAGTGATGATGATGTCTGCCTTCTGGTGGAGAGCTTCGACTATTCCCCAGCATCCGAGATATGCGTTGGCGGTGAGGTATGAATCTAAATCTCCTAGTGGGGTATCTGGTAGAAATGGAAGTAGTTTTTCAGCTGAATGGAGTTCATGGATTCTTTCCATGATGTCGTCTCCGTCCACATATGCGATTGTAGGATTTAATCCAAGTTTTTCTGCTACATCGTGTACGGCTTCAGCGCAGCCGCGTGGATTGAGTCCTCCTGCGTTACTGACCACTTTGATGCCTTTATCTAAACAGGTTCCCATTACTTGTTCCATTTGGGTGACAAAGGTACGTGCATAGCCACCTCCGGGGTTTTTGTTCCGGATCCTACTGAGGATGAGCATTGTTAATTCTGCGAGCCAGTCTCCTGTGAGTACATCGATTGGGCCTTGTTCGACCATTTCTTTTGCTGCGGATGGTCTATCTCCGAAGAATCCTGAACAATTGGCGATTCTGATCGGGCCAGCTGTCACGATCCTTCACCCTGTTCGAGTGAGACGAGGAGATCGCCGGTGTCTACACTGTCACCTGGTTGGAAGTGAACGTTCGTTACTGTTGCAGCTCCGGTTGCAATAATTTTGTGCTCCATCTTCATGGCTTCAACGACAACGAGAACGTCTCCTTCTTGGACTGTCTGGCCTTCGGTTACGTTGACGGCTATGACTGTTCCCGGAAGTGGACTTGTTGGGCCTGCTCCGAACTGTTCTGATTCGTGGTGAGTGAATTTAGGTTGTCGTGACCATGTGGCTGTTCCGAACCTGCTCTGGGTATGTACTGTGTCGCTGTTTATTGAGGTTTTGATTACCTGTCGGCGGTTGTCTATTTCTATTATTTGCTGGTCGGTTGATTGGCTAAGGAGTCTAATGTGAAGTTGTGTCCGGTTGTCTTCGGAGAGGGTTCCGTCTTCTTGTGGTTGTGGCCATGCTCCCAGTAACACTGTGACTTTGTTTGTGTCTATTGTGTATTCGATGTGATCTTCCCCATATTGGCTTTTCCAGATTTGCCTTTGGCCTTGTGTTCTAAGGTTTCTCCACCCTGAAGGGGTGAATCCTGTGACCATGCCATTGTTTCGTTCTTGGAATTCTAAGGCGAAGACGGCGCCGAGAAGTAGGGCGTTATGATCTTTGGGGTTTACTTCTTGTTTGTCGAGAACTTCTGGGTGATCTTGGAGGTAACTGATTGGTGTATTTGCTTGTCGGTAGTCGTGTTCGGCTAGTACTGACAAGATCATTGATTTGTTTGTTTCTATTCCGCTTATTTGAGTTGAGCGGAGTGCTCGTGCGAGTTTTTGTATTGCCTGTTGTCTGTCTGATCCATAGGAAATAATTTTTGCGATGAGCGAGTCGTATTCTGTGGTTACTTGTGATCCTTCTCGAATGCCGCTGTCAACTCTGACTCCGTCGCCGACGTGGAACCGTTCTATGGTTCCTATTGAAGGCATCCAGTTTTGGGATGGGTTTTCAGCGACGAGACGGACTTCTATTGCGTGCCCGTTAAAAGTAATGTCTTCTTGGCTATGGGGTAGTTGTTCTCCTGAGGCAACTCGGATTTGAAGTTCGACGAGGTCAAGTCCGGTAATTGATTCGGTGACTGGGTGTTCTACTTGGAGGCGGGTATTGACTTCTAGAAAGTTAATTTCTTCTTTATCGTTTACAAGGAATTCGACTGTGCCGGCGTTTTCATATTTGACGTGTTTGGCGAGAGCTACAGCACCATCGCAAATTAATTTTCGGACCTCGGGTGAGATTCCACATGATGGTGCTTCCTCGAAGATTTTTTGATTTCGGCGCTGGATGGAGCATTCGCGTTCTCCCAGGTGGAGTACGTTCCCATGTGAATCGCCGATGATTTGTACTTCTATGTGTCGGCCGTGGGTTATATATGGTTCGATAAAAACTCTTCCGTCTCCGAATGATGATTCAGCTTCTCTGGATGCTGAGTTGATGGCATCTGCAAGGTCAACCTGTTTTTCGACAATGCGCATACCGCGGCCGCCTCCTCCAGCTGCTGCTTTGACGATGACAGGCATCTTAACTTTTGGTGGTTTTTCGCCTGGGTGGACTTCGGTTGAAGTTACTGTCGGTACTCCTGCATCAATTGCTGCTTGTTTTGCTAGCATTTTGTCTCCGAGGAGAGCGATCTGTTCGGGTGTTGGGCCGATCCATATGAGACCTGCGTCATTGACACTTTGGGCAAATTGTGCATTTTCAGCTAAGAAACCATATCCGGGGTGGATGGCATCACAATCGTTTTGTTGAGCTATTTCGATGATCTTGTTGCTGTTGAGATATGTCTCACTTAATGAGTTTCCTGGAAGATAAATTGCTGCATCTACTGTGTCAACGTGGAGAGCGTTTTGGTCGGAGGTTGAATAAATACCAACGGTGTCAATGCCTAGCTGGTGAGCTGTTTGGGCTATTCGAACTGCTATTTCACCGCGGTTTGCTATAAGAAGGCGTTTGATATCACTCATTGTTAGTGTCTCCATACCCCGTACTCTGTGGCGCCTTTAATTTCATTGCTGTGTATTGCTGATAGGGCTAGGCCTAGGACTGTTCTTGTATCGGATGGGTGGATGATCCCATCGTCCCAGAGTCTCCCCGTTGAGAAAAGTGCAAGAGATTCGTATTCAATTTGGGCTTCGAGAGCTGTTCGGCGTTCTTCGAGTGCTTTTTCGTCAACGTCTTGACCGCGGCCTGCTGCAGCGTTACGGGCGATAATGTCCATTACTCCTGCAAGGGGTTCGGGTCCCATGACAGCGATTCGATGATTAGGCCACGTGAAGACGAAACGGGGGTTATATGATTTTCCTGCCATTCCGTAATTTCCGGCACCGTAGCTTGCACCGACCATTAAATTGAGGTGAGGGACCGTTGAGTTCGAAACTGCATTGACTAGTTTTGCTCCATTTCGGATAATGCCACCTTGTTCTGCTTTTGAGCCGACCATAAAGCCTGTGATGTTGTGCATGAATAGCAGTGGGATGTCAAGTTTGTTGCATAGCTGAATGAATTGGGCTCCTTTACTTGCTTCTTCTGAGAATAGGATGCCGTTGTTTCCTAGAATTCCGATAGGAAAACCGCAAATGGAACCCCAACCGCAGACGAGTTTTTCTCCGTAGAGGGGTTTGAATTCTTCGAATCTGCTTCCATCAAGAATACGTGCGTGGATTTCTTTGATATCAAAGGGGATCCGGACGTTTGCCATTGCGCATCCGAGTAGTTCAGCCGGGTCGTATAGTGGGTCGTCAGCTGGGGCAGTTGGTCCGGGGCCTAGTTTTTCCCATTCAAGGTGTCGAACGATTTGGCGAGCTATACGTAATCCATCCATCTCATCCATGGCGAGATAGTCAGAGAGTCCACTTGTTCGAGAGTGCATTTCTGCTCCGCCTAGTGTTTCTTCGTCTACATCTTCGTTAATCGCCATTTTGACGAGCGGTGGTCCGCCTAGGTATGCGGTTCCGCGTTCTTTCACGAAGACTGTGTAATCGCTCATACCTGGGATGTATGCACCTCCTGCTGTGTTGGGGCCGAAAGCGACACAAATAGAGGGGATGCCCATTTTTGATAGTTGGGTGATATCGCGGAATTGTTCTCCTCCGTAGACGAAAATGTCTGCTTGTCGCGGTAAATCAGCTCCAGCAGATTCATTTAATAGGATTAAGGGAAGCCTATTTTCGCGAACTATCTCAAAGAATCTTTTTTGCTTATTCCAGGTAGTTGGATTTCCTGCTCCTCCACGGACTGTCATGTCCGATCCTGCTATTCCGCATTCAACTCCTTCGATAACGCCGATGCCGTTAAATGTTCCAACTCCTATAGGGTCTTGAGTTCCCCATCCTGCTAATGGGCTGAGTTCTAGAAGGGCAGTATTTGGGTCGATAAGTGCTTCGACTCTTTCACGGACAAGCATTTTTCCGCGGCTTCTGTGTCGATCCACGTACCGTTGCCCTCCGATCCCTGGAACTTTGGCCATTTCTTCTGCGACTTCATTCCATAAAGCTTGCATCTCAGCGAGGTTCTGCTTGTAATCATCAGAAGCTATATCGATCCGGCTTTGAATTACAGATGCTTCTGACATTTGCTTCCTTTCAAAGACTCCGTCTAATCAGGAATCCCCTATTTAAAGATTACCATCGAGTTTTTAGATCTCCGATTCCAACAAGAGATTCGACCAGAATTAGGGAGCATTTTCGACTTTCTTTCGAAGGTTCTCTGTCTCTTCTCTTGGTGGTACTCTCTTGGAATGGATGTAGGTCACGTTCGGGAAGATCTTCTGCAGGAGCAGATGGCGTTAGATACGATTGTGTCGAATTTATCGGAGGAACAATGGAGTCTCCCAACTCCGAGTCCTAGGTGGTCTATAGCGGATCAAATTAGTCATTTAACGTACTTTGATGAAAGCGCCACTGTGGCTATAACTAATCCTGATAAATTCACGAGTCTTCTTCATGAGCTTCTGGAAAAACAAGATGCTAATTCAGCTGAGGACTTCAGTTTGGCTACTTATAGGAAAATGAGTGCTGAAGAATTACTTTCAAGTTGGCGACAAGGCCGAGAGAATTTAGCTTTGGCTTCTGAGACTCTCAGTAATGATGATCGTGTGATTTGGTATGGGCCTTCAATGGGGTCAAAGTCTTTTCTTACCGCCCGTCTGATGGAAGTGTGGGCTCATGGACAGGATATTTTGGATACTTTGAATATTGAAAGAGCCTCTACCGACCGACTTCGACATATTGCCCAATTGGGATTTATTACTAGGAAGTGGGCCTACATTAATCGTGGCTTGACTCCTAATGAGGAACCTATCTACGTTTCCCTAACTAGTCCGTCAGGTGAGAAATGGGAGTTCGGGTCCCCTGAGGATTTAAATAGTATTACTGGTTCGGCTTTAGATTTTTGTCTTGTTGTAACGCAACGAAGGCATATGAATGACACCGAGTTGACTTTTTCGGGGGAAGCAGCGGTTGAATGGTTTTCTATTGCGCAAGCTTTTGCAGGTCCTCCTTCAGATGGGCCTCAGGAGTCGAAGTAGCCGACAGCGTACTTATTGATCTCCGAGAAGGTCGTTTGCTTGGTCGACGTAATTTTGGCCTTGGTTAATTAGGTCTTGATATTCGCCGAGGTTTCCTTCTTCTAGTGCTTCATTTGCCGCGTTGAAAGCTTCTTGGGCTTGGGAGAGAAGCTGTTGGACTCGGTCAGTGGTGGAGGTTTCTATAGGTTCTTGGCTTTCTGGAGTGTCTTCGGTGATCTCTTCAGCGGGAGGTTCAGGTTGTGTTGGAGTTTCGACTTGCTCTTGTGTAGTTGGGGGCGAAGGAGTTCCTGTCAGTGATACTGGAGTGACATTTTCGCAGTTATCTCCTACTTGGTTTTCTGGGAGAAGCAGCGCTCCGAGTACAAGTTCAACGGTTGCGCATATGCGTACGCTTTCTCCATATGCGGCAATGACTTGCTGGACTGCTGGCTGGCTTCCGCTGGCTTCTACGTAGAGTGGCCTCAGGTAGAGGAGGGCATCCTCGCTATCTCCACCATCTAGTGGAACGAGTAGCATATTCCCGAGCTTTACGCCAGAACCTCGTTGGCCAAGTAGAGTGGTTGTTTCAGCAACTTCTGGATCTGCAAGCATACTTCTATTAGCAATAACGGGGCCGTCTACTTTTAGACCAGGGACCGTGTAAGCCACTATTCGGCTTTTACCTTGCTCATCTGTCTGGGCGACCATGAATGCTTCAAGTTGCTGTCGACTATCGTCGCTCGAACGCGGCACAAAGGGTCGGAGTAGAACGAATTCCTGTGATGTTTCACCAGGTAGCTGCATCTGAACGTAATAGGGGTCCATTCTCTTACCTGATGCGAAAGTAACAAATCCCGTTTCCGAAACAATGGCAGTTGGTGCGTTATCTAGATCATCACCTGGGTCAAGAGAGACGACCCATGCTCCGGCTGCCTCGTAGAAATCATTTGCATCATCAAGATGATACCTTCCCCACATATTTGTCTGGACTTTGAACAAATCTTCCGGATACCTGAGATGTTCTGCAATAGCTTCAGGCATTCCACCTTCTGTCCCATCCGAAGGAAATGCCAAAGTAAAGAGACCCGGAAACGCTTTCATATACGCATTAATTATTGGATCTTCCTCATCGATTACATAGAAGGTGACATCACCGTTATAAGCATCGATAACTACTTTGACGGAATTTCTAACATAGTTAAATTGGTTCGTTAATCCGCTACTTGATGGAACGGAATTATCATCTGCTGACTGCGAATAGGGATATCTATCCGAAGTTGTATATGCATCAAGGATGAACACGATACGTCCATCAACAATGACCGGATAAGAATCAGAGTCATAATCTAAAAAGGGAGCTAATTCTTTAGCTCTGTCGGTGACATCCCTATTGTAAAGAAATTTGGAATCATTATTTATTAGTCCTGAGAAGATAGGATTTAAATCCCCGAATCTCAGCGCAAATGCTACGCGTCGAAAGAAGCCTCCTGCTTTTACTCCGTCGTCTCCATCGTATTCGAATAACAGGTTCTCGCCAGATCCCTCACTACCAGCGCATGATGTTTCGGTTATCTCGGTTGGGTTTTCGAGCGTTTCGGAACCCGTCAGTGCAAAGTCAATCTCACAGCGGTCTGTATTGACGATCGCATAGCCGTCTAATTCTTCTCCAACGTAAATTCGTGGCTGATCTAATTGGACGTTTATACGTTCTGAATTAACTTCTGTAGGGAGTCCACCGATAACAAAATCAGGTTCTCCTTGTGCTGTAATCGTGTTCGCTGGGGCAAGAGCAATACCATATCCATGTGTAAATGAGACATGTTGATTTTCCCAGCCAGAATTAACTCCATCAAGATTGAGTTCTCGGGCAGCAATAACAACAGTGCGTATATCCCCGTCTACTTCATATCGGTCTACATCTAAATCATTGGAAAATCGAAATTGCTCACGTTCTACCTCGAGGGCTTGGTATGTCGGTGGAACAATCCCTGGATCGAGAAGTCGAAGATTCTGGAGCGTCGCTGCGTTCAATTCTAAAATATCAATAGTAAGTCCGTCTTCGACATTTGGAGTGAAAGTACGTTCTACAATACCTCCTTCTTCTCCTCCTGTAGAAACTTCTATGCCGTACGCTTGCCGAGTTGCTTCTATATTTCTATTGATATATTCAGACTCTCGTGAAGACTCTGAGGGCTCTACTACAAATCGTTGAAATATTGCTGGGTAAATACTTCCAATTGCTATTGCTACGAATGCCCACAAACCAACGGACACTACTGGCAATACCCAGCCTCGTCTCCATATATTTATGATGAGGAGAATTGCTGCTGCAAGGGAAATCAATATTAGGAGTTTGATAGCTGGAAGTTTCGCGTTGACATCTGTATAGCTAGCGCCGTCAACGATTCCTCTACCAGAGAAGTTCAAGGAGTACCTCTGGAACCAATAATCTGCTGCCTTAATTAATGCGAGGATAGCGAGAAGTACCGAAATATGAACTTTTACTGGAGCTGTGACTCGTCTACCAGCCGTATTAACTCTAATTCCGCCGTTGAGATAATGAGCGATTGATGTAAGAACTAGGACAACAATAAACGTAGTGAAAAGCCAGTTTATTAGGAATTGGATAAATGGAAGTTGGAAGACATAAAAACCAATATCGATATTGAATTGAGGGTCTTTAATCCCAAAGTCAACCCTATTTCTGAAGAGAATCCAATCTTGCCAGCGACCTGCTGTTCCAATGCCAAGGAAAAGGGCGAATAGTGCTGAGACAGCTATACGTATTAGTCCTGCTCGAGAACCAACAGCTGCATGATATCTACTTACTAAAGCTTCCTCAGGACCTTCAGGTCTATTTTGAGGAGCAATTCGTTCTGCAGTATATAAATTCACCCATAAGAGAAGAAAAGTGAAAGCCATAAATATACCAGCGAGAGCCATTTTCGTTAGGAGGACCCTTTTCCATACTGAGCTGAATCCAAGGGAGTCAAACCATAAATAATCTGTGTAGAAACCAGCGATTCCTCTAAGAGAAACAATTAAAACTATGAACGCAATGACGCCAAAGATAAGGAACATGCGAGCACGGCGCGAAAATCTTCTACGGGTCCCAGAAGAAGGTACACCACTTATATCAGACATGCCTTGGTTACATTCCTATACTTTTTCAAAATTTGAACGCAGTTGGTCCATGAGATAATCCTACCGTGATGATGTGTGCTTGGGCCCAGCTCAGCCATTCTTTACCAGCTCTGCTTCAGCGCAGGTGAAGATGCCGTCGTCTTCGTCGATGGGCCTTTCAGAAAATTGTATATTTGATTCGCCTACTAATTCAGCAATCTCTATTCCATTACCACCGTATTCACTTAAAACTAATATGGCGTCTGTGAAGGTTTGGACGCAGCGGATATCCATTCTTTCCTTAGCTATTTCATATGCGACAACATATTCGTCTGGGGGGACAAGAAATAGGTCTATGCCTGATTGAATTGCGGCTTCGGTCTTTTGTGGAACTCCTCCTACTGGTCCGATATTCCCATAGCGATCAATAGTTCCGGTGGTTGCTATTCGAAGGCCTCCGGTAAGTTCTCCCTCTGTGATGACATCAAGAATTGATAAAGAGAACGCTAGACCTGCAGAGGGGCCGCGAACATTTCCGACATCAATGGTTATTTCGAAGGGAACGTCTGCGCGTACAGGGGTCTCAATGACTACCCCTAGGAACCCTACTCCTTGTTTTTCTGGGTGTTCTGCAAGTGTGATGGTTTCGGTTATTGACGATGCATTGTCATCTGCTCCTGAGCCTCCTAGAGGGTCTGGGGATCGTAGGAAAGTAATTTCAACAGTATCTCCTGGTTGTCTCTCTTGGATAAGGTCTCCTAGGTCTTCGGAATTTTGAACCTTTTCCCCGCTTACCTCTACGATGAGGTCACCTAGCTGTAGGGATTTTTCAGCTGGACCATCCTCAACAAGACGAATAACGAATGCCCCGTCAACTTCTGGAACTATTTCGTATCCTAGGAAAGCCAATGCTACGAGTGCGGCTGTGCTCTGAGATTGATCCATCTGGAATTGGGTGACTTTTCGTGTTTCACTGACGGTCCTACCACCATCTATTTCTGAGGGGCTTATTAGCTGTTTCGTTTTATCTCTTTTAGCCTTCCACCATTCCCAGATTGTGGTTTCGCGTTTAATTGAAACAGTGGTGTATGCGATTTCTCCTTCAGGTGGATATATCTCTGTTCCATCAACAATGATTGCTTGCGCCGTGTTGTTTGCGCTTCCTGGCGAAAGTATGTAGCTGTCATCACTCACCCATGAAGCAGGAGCATAGTAAATGATTAATCCAGCTGCGATAATCAGAAGAAATATCCCAAGGGGAAAAATAGCGTAACTCGTTTTAGATTTAGGAACTTTTGAAGAGGCCGCTTCTCTATCTATATCTGGATTTGGTTCCTCTATTGGTTCTTCAATATTCACTTACTTCTCCGTACAAGCTTTTCCGCAATATACTTTGCCACGCGAAAAGCCAGATTCCTTTGCAGGAACTGATTTAATCTTGTGTGTGTCATTAAACAAATAACCATACAAGTAGAATATTCTTAATTGTTGAGAGGTATAAATGCTTAGTACTCCTAGAAGGCCGATTTCTAGATTATTTGCTCAGCGTGACCCTTTGGCTAAGCATAGGGCTGTTACTGGTCTAGGGGCACGGATTCGGTGGTGGCAGCGAGTGGGGAGTCTTATTGGTATTGCGATAGTTATCGGAATTATGGGAGTTCTGTTAGCAGCGGTTGTTGGATTGATCGTAATAGGTGGTCGTGTCCTGCTGGATGTTCTTGTTAGTTGAAAAATGGCCGGCTTAGACCCTAACGACGATTTTGAAGCTCGTGAAATTACTCGTATCCGTCAAGACATTATTGCGTCTTCTCTGGATGGAGACTACCTCCCGGTCCTTGAACACCTAAAGCATTCTGCGCCAAAAGTTCGGGCTACGGTGCTAAAGGTTTTGGATAATGAAGGAAAGCTAGAGAAAGAAACGATAGAGACTGCTTTAATGGATTCCGCATTTGACGTCCGGTATGCGCTCGCTTATCTAATCTCGTCGAATCTTGAAATTCCGGCAATGAACTTTTTGCGTGACGATGATCCTTCAATTGTTGAGGTTGCTTGTTGGGGTGTTGGTGAAAGAGGAGACGCTTCGGCTGAAATACTCGAAACGCTGCAAAGTATCACTGAATCTCATGAGGATGCATTATGTCGGGAGTCGGCGGTTGCTGCTCTGGGAGCTCTTGGGGATGAGAAGGCGTTAGGTAGTATTTTGAAAGCTGTTGACGATATTGCAACAGTTCGACGTCGAGCTGTTTTAGCTTTATCTCCTTTTGATGGCCCTGAGGTTGATTCTGCGATTGTCAAAGCGTTGGAAGATCGAGATTGGCAGGTTCGGCAAGCCGCAGAGGATATCTCTCGTTAGGTTCTGATCGGTATTGATTGCCTATTTATCTTCTTTGGCGGGCGTTTGGATCTTCCATGAACATTGCTCGCACGGATTCGAAAGATTCGATGCAACGGCCGGCGCCTAGAACAACTGCTTCGAGAGCATTCGGGACAATATGGACAGGAACGTCTGTTTCTTCAGAGAGGCGTTTGTCAAAGCCTTTCAGAAGAGAACCTCCTCCTACCAGACTTATGCCTTGCACGATTATGTCTTGAGCCATTTCTGGTGGAGCTTTTGATAGGCATGACGTGACAGAGTCAACCATTGTTGAGACTGGTTCTTCGATTGCTTCACGTATTTCTGATGGGCTAACAATGACGACTTCTGGGAGGCCGCTTGAGATGTGTCTTCCTCGCACTTCTGCGCGTAGTTCCCCTTCGTATGTACTGGCGGATCCTATCGTTAGCTTTATTTCTTCGGCAGTTCGTTCGCCTATGGCTACCCCGAATTCTTTTTTGATGAAGTTTTGTATTGCGACGTCAAGATCAAATGATCCGACACGAACAGCTTCAAGAGCTACGACGCCGCCCATGGAAATGAGGGCCGTTTCACTTGTCCCTCCTCCGACATCAACGATTAGGTTCCCGATGGGTTCGTTGATTGGTAGGCCGGATCCTATTGCTGCAGCGAGGGGTTGTTCTATGAGTCTGGCGTCTACGGCTCCTGCTCGGCGTGCTGCTTCTGTTACTGCTCTTCGTTCTACAGCCGTAATGGCTGAGGGGACGCAGATCACGACTCTCGGGCGGTTAAATCGGCTAACCCCTACGCGTTGCAGTAGGAGGCGGATCATGCGTTGAGT
The DNA here is from genome assembly GCA_902565595.1 of Actinomycetota bacterium. Classification (GTDB taxonomy): domain Bacteria; phylum Actinomycetota; class Acidimicrobiia; order Acidimicrobiales; family UBA8592; genus UBA8592. The sequence continues at coordinate 10,988 of CACFFD010000011.1, read as the reverse complement.
GACATCAAAGTCTGTTATTGCCCCATGCCGTAATGGTCGAACAGCGATGATATGGCCCGGTGTTCTTCCGATCATCTGCCAAGCTTCATCACCCATTGCGAGGACTTCGTTTGTCTTTTCATTGAGGGCGATAACTGATGGCTCATTGAGGACTATTCCCCTTCCGCGGGCGTAGACCAGTGTATTTGCTGTTCCAAGATCGATTGCGAGATCGCGTGCCAAGGTTATTTCCCTTCGTTGTCTCTGTTAGGGGCTATTGCATCTAGGTGGGCGCGAAATTCTTCTATTGAGGAGTTAAATGTTTTTTTTCGTTCTCGTTGAAAAATCCAGAGAAAGAAGGAGGCGAGTAGGAAAATACCTAGAGCTCCTGCAAGAAAGAGAAGTGGATTCATGTAGTTATTTCTTTCTCATGTGTAAAGTTTTCATCTTTGTTCTAGCTCTTCGATTTCTCGTAAATGTTGCGGTTCTAATCCCCAACTCTGGCCGTCTTCCCATTGTTCGCGTTTCCAAATGGGTACTGTAAATTTTAGGGTATCAATACAAAAACGTGCTGCGTGAAAAGCATCATCACGATGTGGAGATCCCACTGCAACAATGACTGCTGCTTCACCTATGTCGACAGGCCCTATTCTGTGCAATAAAGCGACTCGGCCTATTGTCGGCCATCTAGATCTAGCTTCGTCAACGATGCGTTCCATTCTTGGAATAACCTGGTCTTCATAAGCCTCATATTCGAGGAGGGTTACGTTCTCGCGCCCTTCAGAGTGGTTTCGTGCTACCCCACTGAATGTTACGACTGCGCCGATGTGTGGTTCCGTGACCCAACGGCTTGCTTTGCCCTCTGGAAGAGGGTGTTCGCTCAGCCCGAGCCATGATGTTGAGTTTTCTGGTGGTTTCACATCTTCCATGCTAGAGGTCAGTGTTGCGACTACTCAACTTTCGTTAAAGTTCTGAACCGCGGACGACACCTGATGCTTCCGCGCTATTGTCATACATGTGAATTCTGACAGGGGGGATATGGGGGACGAGTTTTCTGAGCTCCCTATCGAACGGGACCGGCCTTGGAGACATCCGTCAGAAATTGCTCGGATCACACGATTGAACAGGAATTTGCGTATTGTCAGGTTTCTGGGATGGGTAGCGATACTAGTTGGGTTGATCCTGATTGCTTCAGAGTTTCTATAAGTTTCTATTCATCCCGGATTGAGCGAATGAGGCGCGATAGAAGGTAAGAGAATATAGCTCCAGCGATGATTGCTCCTATTAATGCTGCTCTCTGACGTTGCTTAGCGTTCATGTTTGACCATGGTTTGGGGGATGTACCGTCCACATACGCCTCGGCGTTTGTGTGTTCGGGAGCCCAACCTGTTTCTCTAAGGCGGGAATTTGAGATGATCCATGGGTGAACTGTGTACGGAGTTAAACCAGGAGGTGTTGGCGCTATGCGGTGCCGCCAACTAAAACGCCCCAATCGATCTGCTACTTCTTCTTTAACTCGCAGACGGGGAAATCTTCCGCTGAGTTCTCTACATACTTCTGCTTCGATGTACCCGTCAGGAGCGACATTGTAAATTCCGCTCATTCCGCCTTTAGCTGCAAGAACCACTGCCGTAGCTAAGTCATCGAGATGTAAAAATTGGACAGGGGGGTCATTATCTCCTGCGTCGATGACGGCTGAAGCCCGAAGGGAACGTGCCACCCAGCTGATTTGCCCTTTCGCTAGTGCGGTTGTCGGACGGAGAATCACAAGTTCTGAATCTGGATGAGAGTGATTCCATTCTTTAGCTAAGTTTTCTATTTCTACTTTGACCGAAGCGAAAGAAAAATCTGGATTCGGGTCAACTACTGTTTCTTCAGTTACTGGAATAGGGTTGTGGGCCCATGCTCCATACACCATTGCTGATGACAGAATGACGATGCGTTTGATGCCGGTGGCTGCGGCTGCTTCAAGGACTCGTCGGGTAGCGTCAATTTCGTCACCTCCGGCATCTACTCCATCACTGCTGGGTCCGAAAGATGTTGCGAGATGGACAAGTGTTGTCGCTCCTTCGAAAATCGGCTTTAGATCTTCATGGCGTAAGTCCGTCTGGTGATGGTAGATGCGGCGGTGGTTTGGCATTTCTGGTCGTGTGTCTATACCAAGGATTGCATCTATGCCGTCAGTTTCTGCAAGTGTTTTGCATACTCGTGTTCCGATTGAACCGGCAGCGCCTGTCACTATAAGGGTTTCCATGGCTCCCTCGACTCCTTCTAAAAACTGGGCCTTTTGCTCGCGGGTCTTAGACGTGAACTCAAACCATAGCGCAAAGGTTCCCTAGAGACGAGTCTTCACAAAAGTATTTCTATGTTCTTTTTTCATCCCGAAACCACATTTTTACGTTAATTTAAACCGTTCGTAACCTCATCAAAATGATTCGTTTACTTCACTCATGAAAAATGAATAGTACGAAGTTATCCAGTTAAGTCCCCCCACGGCGCGTAAATTAGGTCACCAGATTTGGGGCCTAATTTACCGCGCGTTGATTGGTAGAATAGGATTCCAGACATTGAATTTCGTCCATGAAGGTATTGAATTATGGAGAACATTAATCCATTTGGGGGTTTCCCATTTTTCGGAGACTTTGAAAAGCTCTTTGGTAATGCTGGCCAGGACCATTGGGGTGCTGCAAAGCAAATAGCTATCCAACTGGCCACTGGTGGAGAATCAGAACCTAATGTTGATCCATCTCACCGGATAGAAATTGAGGAACTATCACGAATCGCCCAACTGCATATTTCTGACGCGACAGGTTTAGGAATTGAGAGTGTTTCGCTTAAATCTTCAACCCGAACCCAATGGATAGAAAGTACATTGCGTGATTATGAGCCCTTACTTCGAGAGCTCTCTGAATCGTTAACGAACAAACAGCCGACCGATACGGAAGTCACCGATCCGATGTCGGCAATGTTTAGCCAGATGATGCAGCATTTAGCTCCCGTTATGCTCGCTATGACAGCTGGATCAATGGTCGGGCATTTAGCTTCTCGATCTTTGGGCCAGTATGACCTTCCTTTACCAAGGGGGGAAAGTTCGGAAATTTTAATTGTTACAGGGAATATCGATACTTTTGGAGAAGAATGGAGTCTTCCTACTCAGGAGCTATTTCTTTGGGTTTGTCTTCATGAACTCTGCCATCATGCTGTGCTTCAAGTAGACCATGTGCAAAAGAGGTTACAGGAACTGTTACTGAACTATGTCCGCAACTTCGAAAGTAACCCCTCTGGTTTAGGAGAGTTAGTTCAAGATATTGATATGGAATCTCCATCCGCTTTTGAAGACCTTCAACGTTCATTGGGCGACCCAGAAGTCGTACTTGGTGTTATTCAAAGTGAAGCTCAACTATCCCTACTTCCTGAGCTTCACTCCCTCCTTGCCGTGATAGTGGGATACGTAGACCATGTGATGGATAAGGTCGGGACTGGACTCATCGGATCATACGACCAATTAACCGAAGCGCTGCGTCGACGTCGTGTCGAAGCAGACCCATCGAACCGCTTTATTGAGCGAATGTTTGGACTTGAATTGACTCAGGCCCAATATGAACGAGGTACTTCGTTTATCTCAGGTGTAATAGAACGGGCAAGTGATTCTGAACTTTCACGACTATGGGAGAAAGAACAAAATCTTCCTACACCTAATGAGATTGATGCTCCCGGACTGTGGCTTGCAAGAATCGACCTACCTGACGATTCCGTATAAATAGTTCATCTTTGGTTAGAAAAGTCGTGGCGGACCATTGGGGTCATCCGGCTCGGGAAAAGGGAAGAACTCTTGAGATGTCCGAGGTTCAGGCCCTTCTCCTTGAAGCTGCGAAGTTACTTCCTGTTCTGGTACAGGTTTTTCTTCTCCAATTCCGAGTCTTTCCAGTAAGAGCCTTCTGTCCTTACCAGGTAGGTTGGGATTTTGTTTTCGATTCACAGGGCCGTAGATAAGTGAAAATCCGGCAAAGCCTGCCGCAATAGAAAGTAAAAGAAATCCAAGGCGGGCAGGGATAGTAAAAATGACTGGGATAAGGGCTCCTATTACCCAAAGTAGTTGGAATCGGGTTTCAAAACGTGCGAAAGATCGCCCATAATTTGCGTCGGGTGCGTCACGTTGAACTATCGAGTCAAATGCCTGTTTCCCAGCGTTGGCGGAAATTGCTACTGCGAACCCGACAAGTAACGCACCACTGATGCCTCCACTCCAGAGCCCTAGAAGAGCAGCTACGAAAGTAGTGAGAAGCGCCCCAAGAAGAATTCTCTCTTCATCTATTCGTGCCCGCAGCCGGGGGGAAATTGCTGATCCCGTTAGGCCACCTAGAACTCCGAAGGCAATTACAGCTCCTAGTTTGATGGCTGATGCCCCATCGGCGCCCAAATCAACTCCTAGAAGCTCTTCATGTAGTTTTGCGCCGATGGCTGATCCTGTTCCGGAGAGGTCTAGGTCATCTGTCCCTCCCCTATAGGCAAATGCGACTAGGAAGGTAAAGAACCCAATCATTCCTCTAAGAACGCCCATGCCGGAAGCCGCTTGAACAATGCCCTTAGAGCGAAGCTCCTGACGTTCCTTCTCGTCTTCAGGCTCGGATGCGATTTTTATTTTTGGAAGGCGCAGCGACGCAACGGCTGCAGAGAAAAATGCAATTGCGGCTAGGAGAACAGACCATCCTGGCCCTCCAATCCATTGCAGCAGAGCGGCTGGAGCTGCCCCTACGAATCCTGCGATACCTGAAAGCAAGGAGAGTCTTGAGTTCTTCTCGACGAGCTCTTCATTTGAGGAAACCGTGGTTGGGACAACGGCTGCTTTCGCTATGGCGTAACTTTTCTGGAGGATAAGAATCGCGAAGGCAAGTGGAAATAGAAACAGAGAATCTAAATTGGTAACCATAAGAGCGGCGACGATTACTCGAAGAAAATTAATCCCGAAGATCATGATTCTCCGGCCTCCCGCATACCTATCGATAATTGGCCCGATCAAAGGACTTATGACGGCAAAGGGGGCGATCGTTAATGCGAGATAGAGGCCAACCCTCCATCGAGCAGCACTTGGGTCAATATTGAAGAAGAGGGAGCCAGCGAGTGCAACGGTCACCATTGCATCTCCAGCGGCAGAGAAGGCATGAACGCGGCTGAGGCGAACGAAAGGAGAGACGACAATCTTCCGTTTCGGCCTTTCAGGTTTCTTTTGTTCTTCCCTATCTACAGAAGTAGATGTGGATGAGATATCCCATTGGTCGCCCTGTTCATTCACGTTTTAATTCTAGAACCTCAATCAAAGAAGCGCTGTTAAAAAAATAAGGGGGATCAACTATCTGCGTATTTATATCCCAGTCCTCTGATGGTTAGAATCTGTTTGGGTTTACTTGGGTCTTCCTCTATTTTTGATCGTATTCGTCTTATGTGAACGTCTAGAGTCTTCATGTCTCCGTAGTATTCGATTCCCCATATGTGATCAATCAGAATTCCTCTCGTGAGAACCTGTCCTGCGTTTCGCATAAGGAGGAGAAGGAGCTCGAATTCTTTTAGAGGTAGTTTGATTTGAGAATCTCCTTTGAATACTTCGTGGCGGTTTGGGTCAATAGTGATCTCTCCGATTTGCACTACTTCTTGTGGACTGCGTTCTGCTGGTTCGTCAGTCCAGTTTGCTCGTCGGAGTTGTGCCCGCATTCTGGCGATAAGTTCATGCAGGCGATAGGGCTTGGGTATGTAGTCGTCTGCTCCTATTTCTAACCCGATGACTGTGTCGATTTCTTCGCTTTTTGCGGTAACCATAATGACAGGCGTTTTTGAGACCGTTCGAATATCTTTACAGATATCTATTCCAGACCGGTTAGGTAGCATGAGGTCTAGGAGAACAATGTCAGGATCGAACCTGTTGAATTCATCAAGCGCTTTTGCTCCGTCATCTACTACAACCACTTCGAAACCTTCGCGTGTTAGGCCAACTTGTAATGCGGTGATAAATGATTCTTCATCTTCAACAACAAGTACTTTTTTTCCTTGTTTACTCATGGCTTAATTTACTCCTAGGGGTTGGTCTGCTTGTTCTAAATCGTTGTTAGTTTCAGGTGGATCTTTTTGCGGTAGGAGGATGGTAAAGGTACTTCCTGTCCCCTCGGTTGAATCGAGTGCAATAGAACCCTGGTGATTGATGACAACATGTCTGACAATTGCGAGCCCTAATCCTGTCCCTCCGCTAGAACGGCTTCGGCTTGGATCTACTCTATAAAATCGTTCGAAAACTCGTTCGTGGCTAGCTTCTGGTATTCCTATGCCGTTGTCTTGGATGGTAAGTTCAATCTGATTTTCTCTGGACAGAGTGGTTATGGTTATTTCTCCGGTTCCCTCTTCGGAGTACTTGATTGCGTTTTCAATGAGGTTGTAGACCGCTGAGGTGATTTGGATACTGTCTCCTTTGAGGAAGTACTCACTTTCAGGGCGGGTGTACCGAATCGATACTGACCGTTTTTCAGCTGTTGGATTTGCTCGTGATATGGCTGCCTCGACAGGATACGAAATTGGTATAACTTCGTATGATTCTTGGGAGCCGTGTTCAATTTGGCTCAAAGCCGATAGGTCATCAATAGTGCCGGCTAACCTTTGCGCCTCTTGGGCGATTCTATTTGAAAGGTCCTTCACAAGATTGGGTTCTTCTTCTTCATAAAGGGTCTCTGCTAGCAAGACCATTGCTCCAATCGGTGTTTTGAGTTCATGGCTTATATTGGCGACGAAGTCTCTTCGCGTGGCGTTGAGTCGTTCTTCTTCGGAAATATCTTGCATGACGATCACGGTGCCAAAGAGGTGATCTTCGATCTCAATGGGTTGGGAAATAAATTTTGCTTTCTTATCAGTTGCCTTGTCTAGGTTCAATTCGCGTATGAGTTGGACTCCTGATAGGGATACTTCTATGAGTTCGGTCAGGGTTTCATTAATAATTTTTTCGTATTCGTTAAAAAATGAAAGGGAAGCGGGATTTCGGTGGACTATCTTTCCAGTTTTGTCTGCAAATATTATGCCCAAAGGAAGGGCATCAATTGAAGCGCCATACCAACCGAGTTCCACTAGCACGGGCCTTTCAAAACCCTCGGGGCTTAATTCCACTTCTAAAGACTCCAGAGCACTTTCTAAATTAGATGACTTATCGATCTCAGGGCCTAAAGCAAGTTTCCGGATGCCGTCGATTCTGGTTGTTATTTTTTTACTCTGCACGCGTAAGACAGCTAAAGATATGCAAGCCATTACTGCAGCGCCGATAACAAACCAGATCACAATTTTTTCACCTTGGATGATTTCCATTCATTCTAATAACTCTATTCCTTCTCTCCTCGTTGAGTAAGACGAGCTGCCCCGGTTCTTTCAGGTGACCATCCGTCAACGATGTAGCGAATACGTTCTCCGATATTTACAGCGTGGTCGCCGATACGCTCGTAGTACCTGCAAATTAAAGCTAACTGTACGGCAACATGGAGAGTGAGCTGTTCTTGGTTGTGGGTTTCGAAAATCGCCTCAACTGTTTCAATATTAAGATCGTCCAAACGATCATCTATATCATCTAGCGCAACGGCAAGACCGGCATCACCTTTTAAGTATGCTTCGGCTGATAGTGCGATGAGACGCTGTGCTTCCGCACTCATCTGGGTAAGTAGACTTGCAACTGCATTTGGGATTTTTTCTGGGAAAATACGGCGCGTGGCTTTTGCTATATTGCACATGAGATCTCCTGAGCGTTCAATTTCGCTGTTTAGCCATAAAGCTCCCATTACTGATCTCAAATCTCCGGCCAAAGGTTGTTGTAAAGTCAGCACGTGATAACACATTTCTTCTAATGAGATAGATAGTGCATCTAGTTTGTCATCGTTTTCAATGATCTTTTGAGCAACAGTGAGATCTCCCTCTAACAAAGCTTGAGTTCCGATTGGGATTGTTTCTTCAACAATCTTGCTCATTTCAAGAATTCCTGTCTTTATGGTTTCTAGCTCTTCGTCGAACGTACTTCTGAGTTGTTCTTGCATCTTTCCCTTTCTTATTATCCGAATCGTCCTGTTATGTAATTTTCGGTTCGAATGTCTTCTGGATTTGAAAAGATCTTTTCTGTAGGTCCTATCTCCACCAGTATTCCCGTTCGACTATCACTCTCTTCTTCCACCTCTACAGAAAAGAACGCTGTCTTATCAGAGACTCTCGCGGCTTGCTGCATATTATGAGTCACAATCAGAATTGTGTATTCTTCTTTGAGCTGGGTCATAAGCTCCTCAATCTTTCCTGTGGCAATAGGATCTAAGGCTGAACAAGGCTCGTCCATTAAGACAACGTCAGGATTTGTCGCTATAGCTCTTGCAATACAAAGTCGTTGCTGCTGCCCCCCTGACATACCTAAAGCAGAAGATTTAAGTCTGTCTTTTACTTCATCCCATAAAGCTGCTTTCTTAAGAGAAGTTTCAACTAGGTTGTCCATCTCTTTTCCCTTTTTAACGTTTCCGGCAATCTTTGGACCGTAAGCTACGTTGTCGTATATTGATTTTGGAAATGGGTTAGGTTTTTGAAATACCATTCCTATTCTTCTTCGAACCTCGACTGGGTCAACTTTTTTGTCATAGAGATTAGCGCCCCGATAAGAGAGATTCCCGGTAATTTTTGCAGATGGGATAAGATCGTTCATTCGATTGAAACTCCTGAGCATTGTCGTTTTCCCACAACCGGAAGGGCCAATAAACGCTGTAATCTCATTAGCGAAGACGTTAATGGTTATATCTCGGATAGCGCGGAAGTCATCGTAATATACGTTCAGATCATCGACTTCAAAGATCCTATTTAGAGTCTTGTCTTTTTGATCGTTGTGGAGTGATAGCTCATTATTTGTGCTTTTCATATCTGTTATTTCTGGGTTCATTACCCTTAACTCCGTTTCTTTTCATAATGGTTTCTTAGAAGTATCGCTACTAGGTTTGCAAAGATTACTACTACAAGAAGAACTAAAATCGCCCCAGCTGTTGCTGAATTCCAGTCCCCGATAAATGCCGGTTTCTTTGCGAGCTGGGTGATCATTAGTGGCATGGCAGTGAACCGTTCCCCTAATTGTTCAATCTCGAATAAGGAGCTTTTGGGTCCAAGGGAACCTAAAACTCCGCCGACCAAGATAAGAGGTGCTGCTTCTCCTAAGGCCCTTGCAAGAGAAAGCAAAGTTCCGGTAAAAATACCAGGAGCTGCGTAAGGTAGAACATGATGTCTGATTACTTCCCATTTGGTCGCGCCGACTCCGAATCCACCTTCACGGAGTGACTGCGGAACAGCTCGGATCGCTTCAGCTGCTGTAATGATCACTATGGGTAATACGAGAATGGCGAGAGTCGAACCCGCTGCCGCCGTAGTAGAACCTAAATGTTTTTCTATTGAATTTGGGTAAAAACCATCTAGAGCTCTAACGAAAATTGCTAATCCTAAAACACCGTAAACGACGGAAGGAACTCCTGCGAGGTTTCGAATATTCAATTCGATAAAGCGCGTTAAACGCGTATCACGGGCATATTCTTCAAGATATATTGCTGCCCCTATTCCTAATGGAAAGGAGAAGACTATAACAAATACGCCAATCCAGAAGGTTCCTCTCAAGCCTTCAAATATTCCATATGAGCTAGCGCGACTGCTTGCGTTTCCGGTTATAAAATCCCAGCCACGATTAAACAGATAACCTGTCCCATCACCAATTACATCCCATAGCACCGCTCCAAGAATGAGTATTCCTAACCCAAGTCCAATAAGAAGACTTATTCGGAAAATAATCCCTGAATAATCAAATTTACTTCCATGTAAATCCTGAGCTGTTCGGTTTCTCGCATATTCAGCACCGTTATTTAAGGTAGTTAACTTCATTATGACTCCTAATAAACCAACCGAACTCGACGTACAAAGCGATCTGCTACAAGATTTAGTAACAAGGTGATAACAAAGAGAAATAGCCCTAGAAAATAGAGACTTTGGAGCGCTACCCCTTCGGATAGTCTGTCTGACGGGGCTGTTGTTGCTGCCATGGCAGCCGTGACAACTGTTCCTGAGTCAAATACTGATGCTGTAAATTGAGCTTGATTTCCTCCTCCACCCGCAGCTAAGAAAACAACCATGGTTTCACCTATTGCTCGGGATATCCCAATGATAAATGCTGCAACTAGCCCTGAAATAGCCGCAGGAATGGTGATTTTGATGGTTGTAGTAACTCTCTTCGCACCTAATCCAGCTGATGCTTCACGAAGTGAAGTTGGAACAGCGGCAAGAGCGTCTTCAGACACGGATGCTATGAGCGGAATTGTGAGTATTCCTACGCCTATACCTGCTGCTGCAAGAGTAAAACCGGGTGCGTCCGGATTAATTTGCTGGACAATATTTGGTGTGACCCATCGAAGTGCGAAGAAACCGAGAACTACCGATGGTATACCTGCGAGAACTTCTAAAATGGGTTTTAACCATTTTCGAGTTTTGGGCTTTGCGTATTCTGATAAGTACACGGCGGATGCAAGGCCTATTGGTCCAGCTACGACCATGGCAATTCCGGTTACGATCAAGGATCCAACGATTGGGGTTTTGAGGTCGTATTCATTGAAGGGTGGTGCCCATTGATCTCCCCATAACCAACCGAGGCTAATGCCTTCAATAAAGGTCCAAGCTTCAAAGACGAGCGAAAGGACGATGAGAATACTCACAAGGAGTGAGAGAAAAGCTGTGACGGTTAGACCTACTCGTACAACTTTTTCTTTTCGGTTACGTTTAACTGATCCAGACAAATCTGACGGATTTAGTTGTTTTGAATTTTCTGTTTTGATTTTAAATCCCCCACGGATTTAGCATCGGGGCTGGCAATACCAGCCCCGATATTCTTTATGCTTAGTTGTTTTTAGCGCTTGCCCATGCAGCATCTGTTTCGGCTTTGATATCAGCTGGAAGAGCTACATATCCGACACCGGGACCGAATGCGT